>CAZXRG010000069.1:0-8896 GCA_964642935.1 uncultured Rhodobacterales bacterium
GCGGATTGGGTGATGGTGAAATCGACCGAGATTTGGCGTCCGGCCTCTTCTTCGGATGCGCGTGCGGTTCCGCTCACAAGTTTACCCGATGTATTGGGATCACCGGAAATGCGGACCTGATAGCGCTCTTCTTGAGGGAAGAGTTTGACGCTGACGCGGTGGTGGTGGCCGGGATGATAGATGCCGATACTTTTGCCTTCCACGGAAATGTCGCCGTTTGAGAACATCATCTCGACGTAAGGTTTGCCTTCATATCCCAGCAATGCCGTCAGTTCGCCTGCGTTTCCGAAGGTTCCATGCCAAGTGATCTCGACCGGCTTTTCAGGGGTCTCAAGCAGGGAGGAGGCGAAGGTTGAGCGTGGCTTCGTGCCAGTTCCGTTCGGCCCGCCCACAAATGCAAACGCCTTTCGCCCGACAATCCCCATCTTGGAGGTCACCAGAAAATTGGGGCCTTGGCTTGTGGCGATACTATCGCCATGGGGAGCTCCGGTTGGGCGTTGAAGCGGGGGCTCGCCCACAGTGTCATCCTCGAAATCTGCGACAAACACATCGCCACAGCCAGAAAGACCCAGACCAGCCAAAAGAAGCGCCGAACGCGCTATCGAATTTTTCATGATGAAATACCCCTACATCATCGCTCCACCGGATCGCGAACGACCGGTTCATTTAGTGTGGGGTAGTTCGAGCCTAAAGGAAACCCGTCAATAATGGAACATCCAAGAGTCCCTATTTTTTAGGTTTTTGAACAACAGGCCAAGCCTTTTGGGCCTTATTTTTGGGCCAAAACCGATCTGTTTAGTCATTCACCGGCTGGGAGCGGCCCACTTTTCCGGCCATGTCCATGTTCAAAAGGGCCAGAAGGGCATTGCTGAGATTCGGGGATTTTTTCATTAATGTCTTTAGGTCGCGGTGGGTCCAAGCCACATAGCGGCTCCCTTTTTGCACCCGTGCCGTCGCGGTTGCGGGGCCACCCTTGAGAAAGGCCACCTCGCCGATGAAATGGCCGACGGGCACATCGGTGCTTATCCCGCGTTTGGTGATGATCGAATGGCCCTCGAAGACGAAATAGAAGGTGTTCAGGGTCTCTCCTTCCACGGCCAAGGTCTCGTCCTTTTGGGCGATATGCATGCTGCCCTGTTTCATCATTTTGCGAAATTGCCCCGGGCTGAGGTTTTTGAAATACCCGTAGAGCACGGCTGAATCCGCGCCCATTCCAAAGGTTGTGCGCTCAAAGACCACCACTGAAATCATCGCGATATTCACGAAACCCAGAATGCTACTGGTGATGATCGCCTCCCAAAGCGGGCTATCGGCGGCGTGGTAATAATAGAGGATGTAGAACATGGTTCCGATGAACAGGAGGCCGCGCAGCCAAAGCTCGTCGCGAAACAAAAAGCCGAGCACGTAGAACAGGAGTGCGGCATAAACCAGCGCCTCGGCGGACATTAGAAACGACAGCAAGTGACCTCCTTCGGGTGTGATCCCAACTAAGTGGAAGAGCGGGGGCGGTCTGTCAAACCCGTTTGCGACATCTCATGCGTCGTCTTGGGGTGATTGCAGTTTCGGGCGTAGGGTGGCACATGAGAGAGAGGAAGCGAGGGGCGGAATGACTGCATTTTTAGGGGTTGAGACATCGCTCTCGGGGCGTCGCTGGGTGGGGCCGGATACCGAGCGGGATCGCGCGGCTTTGGCATTGGCCCAGCAAGCGGGTGTTGAGCCGCTTTTGGCCTCGGTTCTGGCGCGCCTCGGTATTGAGGGGCCGGATGTGCCCTCCTATCTCACCCCGACCTTGCGCGAGTTGATGCCTGATCCGTCGAGTTTGATGGATATGGACAAGGCCGCTTCGATCTTTTGGGAGGCGGTTAGCGCCAAGCGCCGGATTGCGGTTTTTGCGGATTATGATGTGGATGGAGGCTCTTCAGCGGCGTTGATCCTGTCGTGGATGCGTGATCTCGGCCAAGATGCGACGCTTTATGTGCCTGACCGGATTGATGAGGGCTATGGGCCCAATGATGAGGCGATGATCGGGCTGGCCAAAGTGCATGATCTGATCATTTGTGTGGATTGCGGCACACTCTCCCACGGGCCGATCCAAGCGGCGGTGGATACGGGCGCCACGGTGATCGTGCTTGATCACCATCTGGGGGGCGAGACGCTGCCCGTGGCCGCTGCCGTGGTGAACCCTAATCGGCAGGATGAGGAGACCCCGCTCACCTATCTTTGCGCGGCTGGTGTCGTTTTCATGATGTTGGTGGCGGTGAACCGATTGATGCGGTCGGAGGGGCAAACTGGTCCTGATCTAACCGCGCTCTTGGATCTGGTGGCTTTGGCGACGGTTGCGGATGTGGCCCCGTTGCAGGCCCTGAACCGCGCCTTTGTGCGCCAAGGCTTGAAGATCATGCGCGAGCGACGGCGACCCGGTTTGGTGGCGCTGAGCGATGTGGCCAAGATCACCTCGGAGCCCAACAGCTATCACTTAGGCTTCCTCTTGGGGCCAAGGATTAACGCAGGCGGGCGCATCGGGAAGGCCGATCTGGGAGCGGCGCTATTGGCGGTGAATTCCCCCCATGAGGCGGCAGCCATGGCCGAGCAGCTTGATGAATTGAACAAGGAGCGCCGTGCCATTGAGGCGCGGGTGCTTGATGAGGCTATGGAGCAGGCGGAGGCGCGTGGCTTTGCCGGACCTCTCGTTTGGGCCTCGGCGGATGGGTGGCATCCCGGCGTGGTGGGCATTGTGGCCTCGCGCCTCAAGGACGCTTCTAACCGGCCCTCTCTGGTGATCGGTTTTGATCAGGGTGTCGGGAAAGGGTCGGGGCGATCCGTGTCGGGTATTGATTTGGGCGCGGCCATTGCCACTGTGACCCGTGAGGGGCTTTTGGAGAAAGGCGGCGGTCACAAGATGGCGGCGGGTCTGACCGTGAGTGAGGATAAACTTGAAGCGGCCATGGAGCGTCTGTCCGAGCTGCTCGACAAACAGGGGGCGAGCCTCTTGGGACCGCGCGATCTGTCCATCGACGGCGCTTTGGCTCCCGAAGGTGCCACCGTTGATCTGATCGACGCTCTTGAGACCGCAGGCCCCTTTGGAGCCGGAGCCCCTGCCCCGCGAGTGGCCCTGCCCGCTCAAAAGATCAGCTTTGCCAAACAGGTCGGTGAGGGGCATTTGTCTCTCACTCTGGAGGGTGCTGGTCAGCGCGTCAAAGCCATCGCCTTTGGGGCGTTTAAAACCGATATAGGACCAGCTTTGGCCAATCATCGGGGTGCACCGTTTCATTTGGCGGGTCGCTTGGAAGTGGATGATTGGGGCGGGCAGCGCAAACCGAAATTACGTCTGGAAGATGCCGCAGCGGTTTGATCTTGGAGAGCTGGGCGTTCTCGATCCAGCTCGGGACCGCCAACCAAATTCCAGGAGATACGCGGCCTCGTTGGAATAAAAGCTGGCGGTCACCCGAGCCTTCTGAATACGGGCAAAACCGCTTTCATCGCGCACTCCGAGCACACACCACAAGGAGAAACGCGGTATCAACAACATGCCCCCCTCGCAAAGGACATGGGATACGGGCATAGTTTGCCTAGAAGTTGGCCAGCGTTACAAGGTATCAGTTTCGATATCCTGCAAAAATGCTGCTTTTTCGCGACATCAGATCTTAGAGATTTAGCAAGCCATCCTGCAGCGCAATGGCCAAAGCCTGCTCTCTTGTGGAGGCACCCAGCTTTTCACGCGCACTCAACAGATGTTTGCGCACGGTGACTTCCGCCAATCCGAAACGTTCGGCGATACGGTCGTTTTTGTATCCCTTCGCAAGGCATTCCAGCAGCGCCTGCTCGCGTTCCGACAACATTGCTTTTTGCGGCCACATCACACCCTCACGAATTGATTCGCTGGGCGCACCAATGCGCGTGGAGATCATTTCTGCGAGAATATTGGCTTTTTCCACCATCTCGGGCGTTTCCAAACCCGACTCTCCGGTCATTAAGCCGAATGTGACGATCCGGTAGACGATTTGTGTCGGCCAATTGAACGGAATTCCGCGAAAATACCCGTATCCGGTATTTTTGCAATCCTCGATGAACTCAAGAAACTGCGGATTATCGACGCCCTCGGGCAAGGGAGCGTGGGAATCAAACACGATATGCTCATTAGAGCGCTTCATATGTGCGATCATCGGGTCAAAGGCGATGTAACCTTTCCGGATATAGATTTCGGCCCATTTAGGGGACATGGTTGTCCGCGCCCATAAAAGGGCTTCAGTGTACTTTGAGACCGCCGCGATGGTGACAAAGCTGTACCCGATTTCCTCGGCAATCTTCACCGCATTCAGCCAATGACAGTCATCTTCATCCGGTTTTGAAAACTGTTCAATTAAACTGATACTAAAACGATCGACACTTTGCGAATTATCGCAAGATTGCCCCCCTGACACGCCACCCATTCCCATAAACTCCCAAGAACTCCACACAACTGAGCGAAGGCCACGAACTCGACGCTACTGTAATGTTACAAAATAATGATAGTTATTTACAGTTAAACATTCGAGATTTTGCAAATTATTCTGGTTGAACCGTAGAAGCCACAGCAAATCACCCGACAAAAACCAATGATGCGAAAAATATCAAATGGGCTCTTGCGCCGAGCCTGAGGCTTGAGTAAACACCCTCACGGTCTAGTACGCGCCCTTCGTCTAGTGGTCTAGGACGCCGCCCTTTCACGGCGGAAACACGGGTTCGAGTCCCGTAGGGCGTACCACCGACCTCTCCTCATAGCATGAGTGTCAATTTAAGTCGTGAAACCTTCGGGTGAGCGCGTTTAGACTGCGCCAAAGTTGCGCGCGATCACATAGCCCAAATAGGCGGTGAGAGCGGTGAGAACGCCGCCCCATGCCACATCAACGGCAACCATCTGCCAAGACCAGCCCTTTAGAGTTGCCATATTGGTCGCCTCATACGTACCATAGGCCAGAAGCCCCAACAGTGCTCCGTTTAGAACCACCAGTGAGGGTTGATCCGCACGGACACCGGGCAGGATCGCGAAGTAGATGATTCCGGCCACATAAAAGAGGTAAAACACCAGAGCCACGCCAATTTTGGTCTCCTCGGCCAGCAAAGCGCCGATGTTGCGCTCAAAGAGAGGCAGCATCACGGCCCGCAGCATAATGATGTCGATGATCAGAAACGGGATAAGGGTTGAAACGTAAAGGATCACCAAATTCATCTTGTTCTCCGGGGCAACCACGTCAAAGCGGTTTTAAAAAATTAAAGTCTTAAGAGTATTACGAGAGCATATGCCAACAGGATCACCCTTATGAGCGATTTTATCCTGATCGAAGCCTTGATCTACCTCATCGCGGCGGTTGTGGCGGTACCTGTTGCAAAACGGTTGGGGTTGGGCTCGGTGCTCGGGTATTTGATTGCCGGCATCGTGATCTCTCCGCTGCTTAAATATATAGGCTCGGACACCAACAACCTCCAGCATTTTGCCGAATTTGGCGTGGTGATGATGCTGTTTCTGGTCGGGCTCGAGTTGGAGCCGGAGAAGCTGTGGAAGCTGCGCCATCGTCTCATTGGTCTGGGGGGTCTTCAGATCGGTCTGACCGCTTTTGGCTTTACGCTGGCCTGTCGTGCCTTGGGGTTTGAGTGGCCCACATCTTTGGCCATCGGGCTGATCCTTGCGCCCTCCTCCACGGCGATTGTGCTTCAGACTTTGGACGAAAAATCCCTGATGAAGACCGAGGGCGGACAGGGCAGTTTCTCGATCCTTTTGTTTCAGGACATGGCGATCATTCCGATCCTCGCGATACTGCCGCTCTTGGCGATACCGGAGTTCGCCTCTCTGGCCTCTGATAGCGGGCACTTGGAGCATTCCAATATGCTCGACGGGTTGCCCAATTGGCTGCAAGGGCTGATCACATTGGGCGCCATTGGGGTGGTCTATCTGGTTGGCCAATACCTGACCCGCCCCGTCTTCCGGTTTATCGCCAAAGCGGGCATTCGGGAGATTTTCACCGCCGCCGCCCTCACCTTGGTGATCGGGATTGCGGTCATAATGGGGTTGGTGGGCTTGTCCGCTGCCCTTGGAACCTTTCTGGCGGGCGTGGTTCTGGCCGGTTCGGAATACCGCCATGAGTTGGAGGCCGCTATTGCGCCCTTCAAGGGCCTCCTGTTGGGTCTGTTCTTTATCACCGTGGGGGCTGGCATCGACTTTGGTGTTCTGACCTCTGAGCCTGCAATTATCCTTGGCCTGACCATCGCCATTCTGGCCCTTAAAGCGGTTGTGCTTGCAGGGGTCGGCTATCTGTTTGGCTATCGCGATCAACACAACTGGCTGATCACTTTGGGATTGGCGCAGGCGGGCGAGTTTGCATTTGTGCTTCTCAGCATTGCCGGTCCGGCCCATGTGTTGCCCCCTGATGTCATCAAGATCCTCACTCTGACCGTGGCCCTCACGATGGTGCTGACACCGCTCATGTTCATCGCCTTTGATCGGCTCATCGTGAACCGGCGCATTGAAGAGGAAAAGCGCGAGGCGGATGAGATCAATGAAGAGGGCGATGTGATTATCGCAGGCCAAGGGCGCTTTGGGCAGGTGGTCAATCGCCTGCTTTTATCCCAAGGGATCAAATCGGTGGTTCTGGATCACGAAAGTACGCAGATCGAGCGTCTTCGCCCCTTCGGGATCAAGGCGTTCTTTGGCGATCCGACACGTGTTGATCTGCTCCATGCGGCGGGGATCATGGAGGCCAAAGCCCTTGTGGTGGCCATTGATCAGCCCGATCAGGCGATCAAACTGGTGGAAGTGGCGCGAAATGCGCGCCCTGACATCCATATCGTGGCCCGTGCCAGTGACCGCTACAACGTCTATGCGCTCTATAAGGCGGGGGCCAATGACATTGTGCGGGAGATGTTTGACAGCTCCGTCCGGGCGGGTCGTTACACGCTTGAAGCCCTTGGTATGCAAAAAGCGCGCACCATGCGTTTGGCCGCAAAGTTTGTGGACCATGACCGCGCCATTCTGGCCAAAATGGCCCCGCTTTGGGATCCGGAAATTCCGGTGACAGCCAATCCCGAGTATCTGGCCCTTGCCAAACAGCTCAACACAGACATTGGCCGCGCAATGGAGGGGCTTGATGTGGAGGTCGATGAGGAGGCGGAGGAAAACGCCCAAAGACCACCCCGCGCTTGAATCGAGCCGCTGACATGCTTTGACAGGAGTTAGGTAATTCGCTCTGGAACCCGCGCCAGTCCAGCGTTACACCAGCCCGACCCAACAACAGCAGGATCAAGATGAACGCCATCGTTTCCGTCAAGAACCTCACCAAGACCTATGAAGGTGGGTTCACAGCGCTCAACAATGTCTCACTGGATATCCAGGAGGGTGAGATTCTGGCCCTTCTCGGCCCCAATGGTGCGGGCAAAACCACGCTGATCTCGACCATTTGCGGGCTGGTCTCACCGACCTCGGGAAGCGTGACTGTCGGCGGGCATGACATTATCTCGGAGTTTCGCGCCGCTCGGCGCCTAATCGGTTTGGTCCCCCAAGAGATCACCATCGAGCCGTTTGAGAAGGTGATCAATACCACCAAGCTCTCGCGTGGGCTGTTCGGGATGAAGCGCAATGATGCGCATATCGAGGAGGTCCTGCGCGCCCTGTCGCTTTGGGACAAGAAAGACAATCGCACCATGGAGCTATCGGGCGGCATGAAGCGTCGTGTGCTGATCGCCAAGGCGCTCTCCCATGAGCCGCGTGTTCTGTTTCTGGACGAGCCCACCGCGGGTGTGGATGTGGAGCTGCGCAAGGACATGTGGAACCTTGTGCGCAAGCTGCGCGACGAGGGGGTGACGATCATCCTGACCACCCATTATATTGAGGAGGCCGAAGAAATCGCCGATCGTGTGGGCGTCATCAACAACGGGGAAATCCTGTTGGTGGAGGAGAAAGCGACGCTGATGAAGAAGATGGGCAAAAAGCAACTGACCATCGATCTGCAAAGCCCCATTAGTGTTATTCCCGAGACTTTGAAGGTCTATCCGCTGACCCTCAAGGACGACGGATCCGCACTTATTTACAGCTATGACACGACGGCGGAACGCACGGGCATCACCAAGCTGCTCAATGAGATGGCGATTGCGGGGCTGGTCATGTCGGACCTCTCCACATCGCAAAGCTCGCTGGAAGATATTTTCGTGGATCTCGTGAAGGAGGACGCCACATGAACTGGTACGCCATTGCCGCTATCTACAAATTCGAGATGAACCGAACGCTGCGCACCTTGGCCCAATCGGTGGCCTCTCCAGTGATCTCAACGGTGCTTTATTTCATCGTCTTCGGCTCGGCCATCGGCAGCCGCATCCAGTCGGTTGAGGGCGTATCTTACGGCGCTTTCATCGTGCCCGGCTTGATCATGCTGACACTTTTGACCCAAGCGATTTCCAACGCGTCGTTCGGGATTTATTTTCCGAAATTCGTCGGCACCATCTACGAGCTGCTCTCCGCGCCCATCAGCTTCATTGATATTGTGATCGGCTATGTGGGGGCGGCAGCCACCAAAGCGATTGTGATTGCGCTCATTATCCTTGCCACATCGACCTTCTTTGTGGACATCCAAATCGCCCATCCGTTCTGGATGATCTCATTTCTGGTACTGACGGCCGTCACCTTCTCGCTGTTTGGCTTCATCATCGGGATTTGGGCGAAAAACTTCGAGCAACTGCAACTGATCCCGCTTCTGGTGGTCACGCCCTTGGTGTTTTTGGGAGGCTCTTTCTATTCGGTCTCCATGCTCCCACCGGCGTGGCAAACGGTCTCTTTGTTCAATCCGGTGCTCTATCTGGTGTCCGGCTTCCGTTGGTCGTTCTTTGAGGTCTCCGACGTGGCCGTGGGCACTTCGCTGGCCATGGTCTG
>CAZXRG010000069.1:8996-14454 GCA_964642935.1 uncultured Rhodobacterales bacterium
CGATCTCCTCCGGCGTGCTCTCACGGCCCAAAATCTCGTTGCGATGGGGGAAGCGGCCAAAGCGCTCGACAATCACCATATGCTGTTTGGCATAATCGAGATTATTCGTCGCCGCCTCGCGGACCTCATCCGTGCGCGCCATATCCAACTCGCGCTGGAACAGATGCACACAGAGCCGCTGAAGGGCGACATTCTCCGCATGCATGAGCGGCATATATTGGAACATCCGCTGGAAATAGTGATCGTAATGGGTGTCTGAAATGGCAGCCAGCAAGGCCAGCTCCTGACCCAGATCATCTTGAGCATACATCAACGGGCTGTCGCGATGCATGTTGCGCGACATTTGATCGACCAGAACGATATGGGCCAAACGCCCCTCTTTGCTGTCTTTCCAATCTGCCAATTCACCGCGGGCAGAGGCCTCAAGTGTTGCAGCAAAACGATCATTTATGTCTGCATCCACAGAAACGTCTTTTTTCCACCAAATATCCGGCCGGTTTGGGATAGTATCCTGATCTAGTGGCCCGAACCAATATTCTAGTACTGTTAAGGGTTTGTTCATAGTTACTCCGTTTGAGTGTTCGTAATGATTACCAGAGAGTTAAATCTACCGTGGATGATCAGACCCGTTGCCGGGTCGCTCAAAACACGGCCTTCCGCCGTAATAGCCTTGGCGATTTTCATCCTATTTGTGCTCTTTGCTCTGGGGTTACCCCGATGGGAGTATTTGGGAGACCCGCCTCTGTTAAACTATGCAGGCTGGTTGATGGTCGAGCAAGGGGCCATGCCCTATCGCGACTTCTTTGAGACCTCCATGCCGGGCACGTTTATGGTCCATGCGGCCATTGTCGCCCTTGGGCTTACGGAAAATACCGTCTTCATCGCCCTTGGGGTGAGCCTGTTGTTCACCTTGGGTCTCATAGGCGCGTCGGTCCTTCATATCATCGGTCATCGCGTAGGCCTTGCATTTGCCTTGAGCTATGTGACCATCATGCTGATATTGGGCCCTGGTGCCTTGATGCAGCGGGAATTGATCGGCACGTTTATTGTTGCCGTTGCGGTGCTGTTGGCCCTTCGCCACCCGCATATGTCCGTCGTTGGCATGTTGTTTGGGATGGCCGCACTGCTGAAACCGCAACTGGCCCTGATCGCGCCGATTGTTGTGATCGCCGCGATCCTTCTCCATCGTCAGAACCCGATCAAAGGCATCGCGTTCTCTCTTGTGGGGTTTGCGCTACCTCTTGTGATGACCGGAATCTGGCTTTGGTCCAATGACGCGCTCACGCCGTTCTTGTTCCTGCTTAACGAATACCTGCCGCTGCACATCCAGCAGACCACCTATCATGTGTTTCTGGAGCCTGTGGATCGGTTCAAATACACCCTTCGTCAGTCCATCCTCTTTGGCGGATTCTGGGTCTTGGTGGCCGCGCCCGTTCTCTTGGCCGTCCTGCAATTCACCCAAGCTCACAAGCTGATGCGCAGCCAGCATATCGTTTTCGCCGCCCTGATCCTGATCACGGGCATTTACGGTGTGATGCCTGCATTGGCGGGGCAATTCTGGAATTATCACTACTTTCCGTTCATCTTTTTTGCGGTTCTATGCGCCTCCTCCCTTTTGATCTTTAGGCGCTCTGACTTTCCCAGATGGGTGCGCAATCTGGCACTTGCCGGAGCGCTCGGTATTCCGGTCATTCAAGGGGGCATGCATTTTGACGCCAAGATGGTTCAAAAGGTCGAGCGCGATGCAAAGATCGTCGCGGACATGGCCTATTCGATCCGCAAATGGTGCCCGACGGGATGTACCATCCAGCCGATTGATTGGACCAAAGGGGCGATTTCAGCGATGTTGCAAACCGAGTCTCCGCTGGCGACACGGTTCCTCTATGACTACCATTTCCGCCATCATGTCAGCCGCCCAGAGATCCAATTGATCCGCGCAGACTTCATGGCGTCCCTGATCGAGAGCGCACCGGAAATGATCCTTGAGGTCCCCACGCGCCCCAGAGCGAAAGGCTTTGATGTCAGCTATGACTGGCCCGAGCTGGATCGGTTCATCAGCGAGAACTACGCGATTGTGGAGACGCAGGACAATCACATCATTCACATCAAAAAGGGCGTGAATATCTCGCACTTGGACATGCCGGACGCGGAGACCCTCTCGCACTAGGCTCAATCGTTTCGGATCACGCCAGCCACAGCACCTGCAACCATCGCTGTCATCACCCAGCCGATGGTTTTGATCAGCCAAATGAGGTTATGGGCGATCTGTCCCCAGACCCCGCGCGACGTGGAGGGCGCCCAAGCATCGTCCTGACCGAGGTTGACCAAAGGCACAAAGAGGTCGAGCGCGTAGAGAGGCGCTTTAAAGGTCTCATAGTCGCGCCCTGCCCGATCCGTACAATCAGATGCCTCTAAAGGCGGCGAGCACGCCCAATAGGCGGCGGGGTTTAGCATTCCTTCATCCGTGGCCAACTCCTGCCAAGACGCGCTCATCAAAACAGGCGCTGCATTGGGTGCAAAATCGCCCGTATCCCAAACCTTTTGCGCCAAAAGAGCGGTGGCGATCACGATGGGCAGCGCCCAGTAAATGGCCCACCAAGGCCGATAGCCATAGCCCACCAAATAGCGCAGCACCCGATCCCAGAAGAGATGCATGGAGGTGCGCATCACATTCCAAGCAGGCCGAACGGACGGCCAAACACGCGAGCCGCCCTTCCACATATCCTTGCGCTGCTGCATGCGCATTTTACGCTCCATAGCCATGAGCACGCGGCCACGATCATGGCGGTGGCCCATCTCTCCCATGACCTTCGCGAGCTGCTGGTAGGGTTGGGGTTGAAACTCGTTGGAGCTGTGTTTGTCCAGCCAGTTCAGCCGCAAGGTCGCAGAAGTATCCCCGTAAACAAACCGCCCATATGTGAAGCCGTCCATCATCAGCTGATCCCCCTCAGGCCAGCTTTTCACATCATCAGACAATCCGGCCACCTCCATACCCGTGAGCCGGACCGAGCCTTTCTCTACGCTCACATCGCGCCAGTAGAAAATCTCCGCAACCCGCGCGTTTTGCGCAGCGAAGGCATCACCATGCTCGTTTTGAAGCTCACCGCGCACAACGGAGAGTTGGCCGCCAATATTGGCACCGGACAGATCAACCGGCCCTTCAGCGCGAAACCCGTCATTGAGCCAGACGTTGCCTTTGACCGCGAGCCCATGGGCGGTGAGATGGGGCAGCTTGCTTCCCGTCAGGATCAAAGCGCCAAGGGAGGCATCCACAACCCGCACCCCTTTTTCAAAGCGGCATTTGGTCAGAACCAAACGGCCAGAGACCGCGCACATATCCAGATCAAGACGACCTTCTATGATCGCCCCTGACAGAGTGACGCCTTTGGGATGGGAGCGGTGCTGATCGCATCCCCCCAAGGCCAGATAGCGGATAAGACCGGCTCTGATGGTCACGTCGCTCGCGTCCATAGCGGGGCAAACCTCCCCCAGAATCGCGTCCTCGCCACGGCTGTTGAGGTCAAGCACACGCTGCTCGGCGGGGTTCAAAGCGCCCAGATCATCAATCGTGCTGGGATATTTCTCATTGGTCATATGCGGCCCCTCTTAAGGGCTAAGATTATCACGCCAAGACCAGAGGTCCAGCACCCGGCCAAAACCCGCCCAACACGCCTTGAACACAAGCTCGCCCCATTTGTGTCACATTTAAAAACCCACGCCCAAAGCGTTATTAGAGGCGAATTGACCGAATCCGGAGCGCGCGGTAGGTCAGTCATGTTGATTGATTTTGTGTAACCAGTACGAGGGATTGAGAGTTTGACACCTTTAGTTTTAACGCCATCCCTTGCTGTAAAAAAGACGGTCCCGACGGTTCAGAATGGGGGTTCTGAGAGGCTCGAGACAGGCTCTAAACGCACTCAAAATTTCGACATAACCACCTTGCGCGTCGCACATTCCGCTACATCTGAAAACGCGGCGCTATTCCCTGAAGCTTTCACCCCGATGGGGGATTGCTTCGAGTTTGTTGGGAGTTAAAGCCCAACAGAGAACTAAACTTGCGTAGGCTACACAGACACACATTCTACGCATCGCGTTAACGGGTGGGGGCCCTGAGACGCAAAATGGCAGTGCTCTGGGTCAGGTTGATATGCAACCTGTCCTCCGGGGGGGATATGGCTGCCATATAACGAAGGGGTCGCAGGGGTCATTAAAACCTTTGCGGCCTTTTTGTTTTGGACAGGGGGGAAGTCGTCGGGGGTTTTCCCATTAACCAAAGTTGACGTTTAAGTTAGGTAAGAGGCACTGACATATGCAATGAGTTCCGCCACGATGAAAGGAAATCCGCATGAGTACCGGTCAAACCACCAGTATCGTCGATCAGCTGTTTAACGCCATCGACACTAAGAATGATACGATCGCCCGCTATAAACTCTGCCGCGCCATTGAAAAGGCGAGCGAGACGGTGAAGCCTGAGACAGATTCCAAGACCGCGCCTGACTGCGAGGGACAGGCGTAGGGCCTTTGGGGCACCGTTGAGGGGTTCAGCCCTCCGGTGCCCCAAAGGACGTTAACTCTCAAGCGCACGCCTATAAGCCAACGCGGCCACAGCCAAATCACCCACGGCAATGCCTCGAAAAATGAAGGCCGCGCGGGTCTGCGGCTCAAAAGCCCCCCAATCCACAACCAGATCCGCCAATTCGCCAGAGATCATATCCGGTGCGATCATCGGCTTTTCCATGGCCCGCTCTTGGGCGAGATCATCCACATAAATCCGCCCGAAGGCCGATTGACCGTCATCCAACCAAGGGATGCCAAGATCGGTGATGGCCGCAAAGGCTCCGGGTTTGAGCCAGCGGGCATCCAGAAACGGCTCTATTGAATAATCCAAAGTGACCGAGGAGACGACAATATCCGCCCCGTGCAAGCACGCCTGCGGATCGCCCGTTTCAAAGGACAGCCCCAACTCATCCGCGACAGCATTTGTTTTGGCGATCCCAGCCGCCCCGCGCCCGAAGGCGGAGACATGGGTGAGCGGGAACATCTCGTTGAAGGCGCGCAGATGGCTCTCCGCCTGAACGCCGGTTCCGATCAGTGCGATCTTGGAGCTTTGAGGGTCCGCCAACCGCTTACCCGCCACCGCCGAGAGCCCCGCCGTGCGCACAGCCGTCACCCAATTGGCCCCGATCACGGCCTTGAGAAGCCCCGTCTCCGCATCCAGCAACATGATCCCGCCATTGATGCCAGCAAGGCCCTTCGCCTTATTGCGATCATTCACCATCACCGATTTCACAGCAATCACCCCAAGGCTGTCCGAGGCCGAAAGCGTCGCCATCATATACCGCCCGTCAGGTGCAATCACCGAGGCTTTGGGGGCGGCAGACACCTCCCCCTTGCGCATGGCGCGAATGGCGTCCTCGATGGCTTGGACGATCTCGGCGTTGGTGATGCCGAGGTTTGA
>CAZXRG010000070.1:0-14449 GCA_964642935.1 uncultured Rhodobacterales bacterium
GTTTCGGCCTCTAAAACTGGGCTCTCTTCTTCAAAAGTGGGTTCCGCTTCGGTCTCAGCTCCCTCAGCGCGCGCGATTACGTTGTTGGCGCCCTGATTTGGAGCGCTCTCCTCTGCGGAAGCGGTGTTCGTATCGACGTTCGTATCATCATCAGACGCAACATTGTTTTGAGCGACGTTATTTTGTGCCTCAGTCGTCGTGTCGGCGCCCGCCGTTCCTGCAGTTGAGACTACAGGTGAATTGGTCGGAGCCGTGGCATCTGCGCGGCTAGCGGCTGGAGAAGATTCGAAGCCGTCATTGCCCGCTTCCAAATGGCTAAAGCGGTCACGGTTCGTTGCCGGCCCTAATTTTAGCCCACTCAACAAATTTGAAGCCCAATTCGGGCGAACGCCAGCAGCTTGCACACCGCCGTCACAAGACGGGTGAAGAATTGGATGCTTAACTTCAATCAAATCACCGGATCTCGAATAGATCATCTCGGGAGTTGGATTGCAGTCGATTGTAGTTTGGATACCCGGCAGGTCAGCACTTCTGCTGGCAAACTCGGATTGTTCGGCACAACCGCTCACAGCGATAGCGCCGCATAAAAATGCGAAATGTTTCATAGTCAGCCCCTAAATACGCAAGGCCCGCAAGTACGCAGGTCAAACAAAAATACACAGAACGTGACCCCTCACGCTCTGGACATATTGTTACCATGTTTTGGTCACATTTCAGCATTGGTTTTTTGTCACACAAAAAACCGTTGCACGAAAATTACCGCGCAAAATTGGGTAAATCTTCGAAACTACCTGTTAACCAAAGGAGGCGCCGCGCCAAGCGGAGGCGTTACTAAGCCTCTTCCAACTGGGCGAGAACCTCGTCAGAGACTTCAAAGTTTGCAGTCACATTCTGCACATCGTCATCATCTTCAAGTGCATCGATGAGCCGCATGACTTTTTGCATTCCCTCAAGATCAAGCTCGGTCGTGTTGCCCGGTTTCCAGATCAACTTGGACGTCTCAGACTCACCAAGTTCGGCTTCCAGAGCATTTGACACATCGTTCAAATCCGTATCGGCACAATAGATCTCGTGACCATCCTCAGAACTTTGAACATCTTCCGCACCCGCCTCAATGGCGGCCATCATGACAGTGTCCTCATCGCCCACGGCAGCCGGATAAACGATCAGACCTTTACGCTCGAACATGAAGGACACCGATCCGGTCTCACCCAGATTTCCGCCGGACTTTCCGAAAATCGAACGCACATTCGATGCGGTTCGGTTCAGGTTATCCGTCATCGTCTCAACAATGACAGCCACACCGTTTGGCCCATAGCCCTCATAACGGATCTCTTTATAATCCTCGCCTTCACCAGCCTGAGACTTCTTAATGGCGCGATCAATCACATCCTTTGGAACCGAGTTCGACTTGGCTTCTTTTACCGCCAAACGTAGGCGCGGGTTCTTATCGGGATCCGGCTCGCCCATCTTGGCAGCCACTGTGATCTCTTTTGAAAGCTTGGAGAAAAGCTTAGAGCGCGCTGCATCCTGACGCCCCTTGCGGTGCTGAATATTCGCCCATTTGGAATGGCCTGCCATGTGATCTTCCTATTAACAAAGTTTGGGCATGTTATAGGGCAGGGCCGCTTTGGGGTTCAAGCAAAGTTCTCTAATACCTCAACCAGACAAATCGATCCGGCGGGGAAGGGGCGGGTTTCAAAGCGATTGAAGCGCGCGGTGTGAACGCTTCTTCTTTGGTCTGTGGTATCACATCCGGCATTCCAAAAGCCGCCATGGACATGAGAAATGTGAGATATCCCAAGCATAGGAGTTGTAGGCGTGTAAGCATTGGTGCGCTCCGCTAAAACGTCCCCTTTTGTATAAATCCCAGACCTAAAAACATGCTTAATGTCGTCCATTATTTTCCAGGTCCATGCGTCGTGCGACCAAAGCAAGCCCAACCAAGCTGACAAACCCTATAAAAACATACCATCCCAAGATCCGCTGAATCTCCGCAAAGGCCATGGGGCCATCGTTCGAAGTTGCGTTTGAAGCAAAAAACAAGGTTGCGGCAAAAATCAGTCGGCCGCAAAAGCTCTGGAGCGAAAGATATGTCGCCCGCGTCTGATCGCTCAATTCTGGCTGAATTCGCGCCAAGATAAACGGTCGCGACAGTGAGTCCGGCACCATCCTTAAAAACAGAAACACAATTGCGATCATTGAATTGGTCAATGCAAGTACGCCTACCAAAGCAACTTGGATGAAAAAGGCGAATATTAGCAAAGGTGCAAGGCCCAGCCATCCTCGGATTTTCATCGCGAACAATGAGACAATCACTGAAAGTAACATCATCACTGCTGATACCGCCCCGCTGATAATCGGAGCCTCTCCGTTCAAACCACGCTCGGCCAGAGCCTCTAGAATGAAGGGTTGCCCGAAAATGAAAGGGATGTGGCTGTAAATATACATGAGCACACTTAAAGCGAAAAGCCAGATCAGTATCGGCTTTCTCGTTGCTAATGTAATAGCTTGCATCGTGCCGGACGGCGTGTCGCCCGCCAGAGTATTTTCACCCTTGGGTGCTTCCCAAAAGAGAAGAGCAATGCAAGAGCTTACAATGAGCGCAACAGCCACGGCAAAGTAAGGGAGCGGGGCTTCATAAGCGGCCATCATCCCGCCCATGGCTGCTGAAATTGCCAATGCCGTGAAAGAGAAGCGCCATGCAAGAAGCTCGTGCGCCTCCACTTCATCTTCCCGATTTTCGGCCGCTAAAGATTCGAACAGAAAAGCGCTGTCTGTTCCTGACAGCAATGCCGCCCAAGCGCCCAACAAGATATTGGCCAGCGCGAACATTTCGAATGTCGATCCCAAAGCCATCATCAATGCTGCCAGAGCGCCAGCAACTCCAGATAAGAAAAGCGTAACCTTCCGCCCGACCCGGTCAGACATGTAGCCCAAAGGAACTTCCAAAGCGGTCGCGGAAACGTCGAAAACGGCATAAAGGAGGATCGCTTCTGCGGCGGATAAGGCGTTTTGGAAATAGAGAAACCAAATGGCCTGCCAGAAGATCAATCCATGACAAAACCGAAACCATGGATAGAGCTTTACATTCAAAGCCGTACCGCGCTCGGCGGTCAATTTGGAGCCCGTGGCAAGCGGTGGTGAGTTTGCATGTCTCTCATGTTAAAACTCTAACGCGCTGCACGAACACCTACAATTAGATAGATTTACCGCTCTTCAAACTCAAAATCCGCAAACACCGGATAGTGATCCGTGGGCCATTCCCCTAAGAACTTCGAGCGCAACACGACAGGACCACCGGACAGATTTGCTCCTGATGTCACCGCAATATGATCAATCGCTCCGAAAAGATTGATCCCGTTGTTAAAGTGATAGGTCGACCCCTCAACCGGCGAAAACTCCAAACCAGCGGTCTTGAGAATCCCCACCGCCTCGGAATTGAGCCGACCGTTAATGTCCCCGATCAAAAATACAGTCTCTCCGGCATCAATAACCGGCTTCAAGCGTTCCACGACCAATTCTGCGGACAGGCGCCGGTTGGAGGCACTGCTGTATTCAAAGTGCACATTATAGACCCGAAACTCCTCGCCATCCTCTGCCCTGAATTTGGCCCAAGAGGCAAAGGCCGGAAACGACCCGTTAAAGGTTCGCGAATAAATCACATCAGGCGTGTCTGAGAAAAAGAACCAGCCTTGATCCAAAAGCGTCAGCCGATCTGCCCGATACAAGATAGGCTGAGTGGACGGAAACACCTCAGGATCACCCACCGCTCCCGCCGCATAATCAGGGTTTTGGGCCAACAGATAATCAAGCGTCAGATTAACAGCCTTACCGGACCCACGCGCAAAGCTCTCCATCTCCTGAAATCCCATGACATCGGCCTCAACGGATTTGAACGCGGCATCCAAAGGCGCTTTGCGGCGCTCCCAATCTCCAACCGACCAAGGACCCGTTTCGCGACCCAGCCAAATGTAATGCACATTATAAGTGGCGACCCGCAAGGCGCTGTCGGATTTCGTACCCGCGACCTGCTGGCCGGAGTTGGACATATGCAAAGCACATGCGGTCAGGCTCAAACCGGCCACCAATATCAGAACTCCATTGATGACCATTTTCAAAACCCTCCTAAGCCAAGACTGTTGAGCACGCCCATTCCTGAGAGACACAAGCAACAACCCCAATGCGAAGAGGCCAATTCCGGCAATCCAAACTGTCATTATCGTCCTCGCATTATGGTCGGCATTTAGGTGCATCAGCTGCCCCCATTCCCTACCGCGTTTCCACCGTCTTTTGAAATTCACTTAATCGTTAACACTTCTAAGAAAATCCCCGCGTGTACATATGCAAATCATATCTGTTTCACGCTGTTTGTGACTCGTTTTTCGAGCCGTTAACCTTTTGACGGCCAAAGGCGTCAGAGCGGGAAGAAAAACGGGATCAAAAAGCTCGCCAAAAGCCCGATGGACAGGTTCAAAGGAATGCCAACCCGCATGAAATCAGTGAAGCGATACCCCCCCGGTCCATAGACCAGAGTGTTGGTTTGATAGCCAATCGGCGTGGCGAAACTGGCAGAGGCGGCCACCATAACAGCGACCACCAACGGGCGGGGATCAACGCCAAGAGAGGCACCCAACCCGATAGCCACCGGAGTAATGGCCACGGCCACGGCGTTGTTAGACACCAGCTCTGTGAGGACCGAGGTGATCAGATAGACCGCCCAAACAATCAGGAAGGGCGGCAACATAATAAGCACCGGAGAGAGGTAACCCACAAGCAGTGCCACGGCCCCTGACAACTCCAAAGCCATCCCCACGCCAAGCATGGCAAAGATCAGAACCAACAGGCGTCCATCCACGGCTGAAAAAGCCTCTTCTGCATCAATACAACGGGTGAGTAGGATCACTGTCACTCCGACAATTCCAAGCATGAAAATAGGCGCGATCTTAAGCGCAGAAAGCACCACAACAGCCGCCAGCGTCAGCAATACAATCGGAGCCTTGGAGCGGCGAAACGGTTGTGCTGTCGGAGCGGTCACATCGCCCAGTTTCATCTCCCGCGCCATCAGCGCAATATCCTCTTCAGAGCCCTCAATGAGGATCGTATCACCGACCCTCAATTTGATCTCATCAAGGCCCGTTCCGATGTTCTGATCTTGCCGGTGAACCGCCAGCACATAAACGCCAAAACGCCGACGCAATCTAAGGTCTCCCAAAGCGCGTCCAACCATCCGGCAGGTGGGCGTGATCAAGGCCTCAACGGTGGTGGTTTCCCGACTATCGATCCGGTCAACAGGCTCGACACCCTCTTCCTCTCCGGTGATGGACAATAACTCGCCCATGCTGGTGCGCAAAACAATTCTATCGCCTTGATGTAGAACAACATTATCCATCTCGCGCCGTAAGCTGAGATCACCGCGCAACACGTCGATGACCCGCACATCGGGGCGCTTGAACGCAGCCGCCTGTTTGATCTTTTGCCCAATGAGCGAGCTGTCATGGGGCACGACCACTTGGGTGAAGAACTTCATGGAACTTTTACGCCCCAACATGCCCGCCATTGATGTGCGATCGGGTAAAAGACGTGGTGCGAATATCCGCAAATAAAGCAGTCCAAAAGCTGCCAGAACAATCGCCAAAGGCGTCACCTCAAACAGCGAAAAGGGAGCCATGCCTTGGGCTTGGGCCACGCCGTCAACCAGCAGGTTTGTCGAGGTGCCAATCAGAGTACACATGCCCCCCAAAATTGCCGTATACGACAGAGGGATCAGCAGCTTTGAAGGCGCTACTTTGAGCGATGCTGCGACCTGAATAACCACAGGGATCAGCATCACCACAACAGGCGTATTGTTCATGAAGGCCGAGGCTGTGATGATCAAAGCGGCAAGTGCCGCGATGACAAAAACGGGGCTGTCCTCAGCGCGGGATGAGACGTAGTCGGTGAGCGATTTCAACGCCCCCGTGCGCACCAGACCGCCCGAAAGAATAAACATTGCTGCAATCGTCCAAGGGGCGGGATTTGTGAAGACCTCAAGCACCCGATCCGCCGGAAGAACGCCTGTCACCAGCAACAGTGAGACGCCAGCCAAAGCCACAACCTCGGTGGGGTAGCTTTCCCGCGCGAACATCACAAACATCATGATCACCACCGCTAAGGTCAGCAGCGCAGGCGCATTGGGTGAGCTAAAAAGCATATCAATCATAAGCTTAGAATGGCCCACGGGCCGAACGGGTACAAGTCAGAGATTTTTAGTCTCCGGCTCGATCACGCGCGGATTTGGAAGGACCAGCGAAACGCCCAGCAGCAAGGTGACCAATGCTGCCCAAATCCAAAGGGAATATCCCTCATTCAAAAGGGCAATCGACCAAAGCACGCCCGTAATCGTCACAATATAAGCCACCTGACTTGCAAAGATCGACCCCGCCTGACCCACCAGCCAAATGTAGCCCGAATAGGCTCCGATATGGAGCACGGCTAGCCCTAAAAGCGACCACTCGACGATCCCCCAAGGCTTGTACAAATTGATCCATTGCCCAGAGATCGTGGTGACCGGAAACACAAGCACGGCTGAAACGATAGCGGCTCCGGCTAGGACCTGAATGGGGTTCAAGCCATCACTCCCTTTCCACGACAAAAAATTGCCCTCAAAGCCGTAAAAGAGAGGAGCCGCCAAGGCCAGCAATACAAATCCCACCTTGCTTGGGTCCGGCAAAGCGCTTTCAGGCCCGACAATCATCACAACTGCAACAGCGCCGAGCAACACGCCCAAAAGGCGCTTCACGCGCAGTTTTTCGAGCCCCATCAAAAGGGCCACGGGCAGGGCGCATAGAGGCACAAGGGCGATCACAATCGACATCACACCTCCGGGTAATTCGGCAGCGGCCCGATAAGAAAAAGCCCCCGGCAAAACCGTCCCACACAGACCCACCACTAAAAACAACTTTAGACGTGTGAGCGAGAATGAGAATGTCTGCCCACGCAGCTTTAAAATGCCGCCCAAAACCACGATGGTAATGACGATTTCCCAAGCCACCAGCCCAAACGGTCCATAGCCCGTTGATGTGGCCAGTTTCATCAAAACAACCGTAAAACCCCAGACCGTACCTATGAAAAACAGGATGGCCAAAAGGACCATTCGGTTCATTCAGGGAGTTCCTCAGACAAAGACCCACCCGTGCGCACCGCCACAACCTGTTTGGCCAAGCCTGTTTGTCTGTCTGTCTCTACAAAGGTTCCGCATAAACTGGCCTCGCCCTCAGCAGGGGTGAAGCGCCCTTTGCGCATGCCGGTGATGAACCGTTGCAAAGGCTCCTCTTTGTCCATGCCGATGACCGAGTTGTAATCCCCGCACATGCCCGCATCTGTCTGATAAGCCGTGCCTTTTGGAAGGATTTGCGCATCAGCAGTTGGCACATGGGTATGGGTTCCCGTCACCAAAGAGGCTCGCCCGTCGATCCAATGCCCAAGCGCCATCTTTTCCGAGGTCGCCTCCGCATGAACATCCACAACAATCGCATCCGCACGCCCCTTCAAGGGCGCTTTCTTCAGTTCCTCGTCAATGGCCGAGAAGGGATCAGAAAAGGGACGTTTCATAAAGACTTGACCCAATATTTGGGCGACCAAAATCTTGCGTCCACCTGGCGCTTCAAACAGTCGCGCGCCACTTCCGGGCGCTTGTTTGGAATAGTTGATGGGCCTGATGATACGCGGCTCTTTGTCAATAAAGCTCATCATATCTTTTTGATCAAACGCGTGATCTCCCAAGGTGATGCAATCAGCCCCTGCGTCCAATATCAGCTTGGCATGATCCGCAGAGAGACCCATTCCGGCCGTTGAATTCTCGCCATTCACGATCACAAAATCCAACCGAAGTTGATCCCTCAGTTCGGGCAGTCGAGTTGAAATCGCATGTCTGCCTGAGCGCCCCATAACGTCGCCCAAAAATAAAATTCGCATATCTCAGGGCGTAGCTTGGGCAATGACCGCGTGCAAGCTTCAACTTAGCAGAAAACGCGCCAGATCGCCTCACTGCGGCAAAATGCGCGAGCCTATTGGCTGATTAGGAGAACTTGCGCACGCCATTCTCAGTGACAATTGCATCGAGATACTGATCAAACCTATCCGTCGGGACAGACGCAATCTCCTGCCCAGCAAATGCAAACCCGACCTTTAGAACGTTCTTTTGGGTTTCAATCTCCGCAAGTGTCCGATCGTAAAAACCGCCACCATATCCCAGCCGAGCCCCTTTGGCGTCGAATCCAACCAAAGGAATAATCGCAATATCAGGCGTCAGATAATCGCCACCCCTTGGGATGAGAGCCCCAAAGTCGCCCTCGATCATCCCGGATTCCGGCGTCCACTCCCGAAAGACCAGCGGCTTGTTATGCCCCTGAATAACCGGAAGACACAACCGATACCCCAAATCGCACAGTGCAGTTTGCGTCGGGCGCGGATCAATTTCCGTTTGAATGGGCATATACCCCGCGACAATTGACCCTTTGGGTTGTGTCGATAAAAACGCGGTCAAATGCCCGGAGGCGGCAATGCTTGCAGTCGGGCTTTGAGCGGCCTTTCGCGCGGCAAACGCCTGTTTTCGAGCAGTTTTTTTCTGCTCAGAGATATCCATAAGATGGGTCGTCATAAAACCTCCCAAAGTAGAGCTGCGCTGAGATCATAGCATAGTTTTGCGACAGGGTTATTCTATTTCAAACGCATCGGCATGCACACGCCCATGGGCGGGCGGGTGTGGTGGCGGGACCACCGCAAAGGTGGAGGTGAGTAATTCCTGAGACCCTGAGAACAAGGTGGGTGCCAGGTGCAACAGACCAGGATCCGAAGCAGAGCCAGCTCCCTCAAGAAAATTATCGGCCACTGGAATAGGACCTCAGCACGCGAAAGGCAGTACCCGCCACCGCTCTAAGTAAGGGGCATAAGGGGTGCAGACAAGGGGATGTGGTGTGTTAGGGGCGGGAATTTTTGATCCACTAAAATTTTATGTAAATCGAACGGAGCTTTGGCCACATTAAACCCATAATTAAGGGCTCTATGGTTATGAGAACGCGACGCTTGCACCAATGAAGCTCAGCCCTACTCGAAGTTAGTGATCCGGTTTCAGCCAAACTATGACGACGACGCACCAGTTAGCCTCTCAGCCAAAGCTATCTCTGGTTCCCCCAGAGCAAACCAGTCCGCCGGATGCCGGACATGCGCTGGTGATCGGGCCCTTCCCACCTTTGATTGGACCCGCTGCAGGTCATGCCTCTGCACTATTACATCTTT
This sequence comes from uncultured Rhodobacterales bacterium, assembly GCA_964642935.1. GTDB lineage: Bacteria > Pseudomonadota > Alphaproteobacteria > Rhodobacterales > Rhodobacteraceae > CAKZTM01. The sequence continues at coordinate 9,280 of CAZXRG010000070.1, forward strand.
TCAAAGAAACCGGATATTCCGTGCGCTCCGCAACCGGTCCCGGGTTGGCACTGGCACGCCATAGCCTCAATTTTGCCTCTGAAACGCGTTTGCGCAAAAGCACTGCCTTTTTGGACGAATGTGACGGTGATGATGTGGCTGTTATCTATGCCAAAAGCTTTGATTTTGGAAAAATATCAAAACCTTATTGGTATAAACGTCGTTTGGAAGAACTGCGCCGCTTGCGACTGCTCACAAGGATCGTGCGTACCTTTCGCGAGACCTCATTGGTTCTGGAAGATAAACCCTTCCGCTCCCGCTACCAAATATCACTTTGGGCGGTCGCCCGTCTCACTGGTTTGCTCTGTCGAAAGCCAATTAAAATTTTGAGCCAGAAGGAGGAGCCCGCAAAGGTATTCCAGTCCCTAACAGGACTGAAGCGGTCAGCGCCAACTGCCTATAAAGCCGAAGAAACGGCCTATGATGCCGCTTTTAACGCTGATGGTCCCGAAAAGCTGGTGCGTCTGACCGTGGGCCGAGCGGAGCAAGCGTTGAATTTCTGGGTTGGCCGCACGCCTGAACGGGCAGATTCAAAAACCGCTTCGGATTTGCGTGAGTTGATCTCAGTTGCACAGCGTTTTGATCTGAACAGACTTCCCCATTTCCGCCTGCTTTGGGACGTGTCGACATCACCCGCTCAGGAGCGTGGTTCAGTGTCAACCTCGAGAAGCTCTCAGATTGCGAACGACCTGCTCGATCCGGAAAAGACATTTGGCGTGCCGATCACGCGATACATGCGGCATCTCTGGGTGTCCTTGGGCCCCCATCGAAAGCTGCGAATTTCGTCGCGCTTGGATGCGGAAGCTGTCTTGAAATGGTACCTCTTTGATGCGCCTCAACGGGTTCCAGCCGGATCAGTCCCGATCCCCAAGCCGGTTCGTGACTATTTCCTAGATGATTTATCCGGTGGGATGCTGGATTTTGAACCCGCTTCAAGCGATCTGATCCATGCTCGCGGACGAGATTTAAATCCGTTCTCGCTGTCAAAAGAACTCACTCTACTTGCCAACAGCAAGCATGCATTGGCGCAGCGGTTTAACATTGATGATCCAATAGATCGTTTGGGCTTCGTACTTGAGTATTTGCTCACCAAACGCGGGAGCGATTGCGGCATAGGTGAATCCGCAAAGGCCTACCTGCGAGAGCCAATTGGCGGCGACAGTCAAAACGTAAGCCGTTTGCAGTTTCTTTTGGCTCTACAGGGGCGTTGTAAATTAGACGGGCGCCACTCCATTGAAGCGCCTTGGGCCGATAACGCACTTAAGCTTTTTGCAGACGTCCATTGCGCCAAAATCTTTCCTGCCATTGGTGAACTCACAGGCAGGGCAACGCCCACCGCTCCTTCCGCAAGAGAGTTTGCCGTTACCGGTCTTCCAAAGTCCGAAACAGGCGTGGGTAGCAATCTTCACATGAGTGTATCTGCATTGAAAGATGCGGGGGTTGAGCCCAAAGTTTATGATACCGCTGATGGCATGCGCGCTTTGGATGGCGACGGTACTCAGATGCGGGTTCGAAAGTTGAAACGATCCGCGGCTTTGCATCATGTAAACGCGGATTCAATTCCTCAATCCCTGCTTGCTCCAAACTTGCGCGATCGTGATGGCAGCTACCACATAGGTTTTTTACTTTGGGAGTTTGACGTTCTCCCGCAGTCTCACAGGCTCGCCTTGAACATGCTCGACGAGATTTGGACGCCAACCGAGTTTTTACGCCAAGCCTATGCGAAAACCTGCGATAAACCCGTGCGTAATATGCTCAAGGGACTTCATATCCCCCATGTTCCCTCTTTTGATCTGAGCGCTCTTGGAGTGCAGCCGGGCACGACGACCTTTTTAACCTGTTTTGATTTCCATTCCTCGGTGTCTCGCAAAAATCCACTGGCCGCAGTACAGGCGTTCAAAAACGCGTTTCCAAAAACGCGCAAAGATGTGCAATTGATCGTTAAGACCACCCCAGTTGTGAAAAATCATTGGGGCGATCCTGAAAATCAGATGCGTAAGATCTACCAACTGGCTGCCAATGATGAGCGCATTAAAGTGGTCACAGAGTACTACTCATTCAACCGTCTCTTGAGCCTGATCAAGGCCTGCGACTGCCTGATTTCTCCACACAGGGCGGAAGGCTTTGGATTGATGCCAGCATACGCGCTTGGCATGGCGCGCGCTGTCATGGCGACGGATTATTCTGGAACCACAGATTTCTGCACCCCGCTTACTTCGTTCCCGATCCCCTACAAGGAGGTTGCGGTTGAGCGCCATCAAGTCTTGCATCCTCTTAAAAATGCGACTTGGGCTGAGATCGACAAAGACGCTTTGACGGGGATGATGCGTGATTTTGTGGACGATCAAACTGATGGGCTCATGCGCGCAGCACGCGGGCAAGATTTGATCAAAACCCGCTTTTCACCGCGTCAGCAAGCAAAACGATATCAGATGCGCCTTAAGGAAATCGGGATCACCTGAGACCAAAAAAGAGCCGCGACTTGACGATTTGTTCTCCAAATGTTCATGTAAGGCATGTGTAATGAACTTCAACCCGGCCAAGTCCTTGCCCGCGGCGTGTGCCGACATCTTCGGCAATATAATTTCGCGACGTTAACCGAGTTCGTACCCAGTTCAGGATTGAGAGTTGATGTTATAGCGATCGGCCCGAATGGTGAAATTTGGGTGATCGAATGCAAATCAAGCCGAGCGGATTTTCAGTCTGACCATAAATGGCAAGGATACCTGGAATGGTGCGATCGTTTCTTTTGGTGCGTAGATCAGGACTTTCCAACAGAAATTCTGCCAACTGATGCAGGACTAATCATAGCGGACGGTTTTGATGGAGAAATTTTGAGCTATGGTCCTGAAACAAAATTGGCAGCAGCGCGACGCAAGTCCATTACTAAAAAAATCGCTCGAACTGCCATGAGTCGCCTTCAGGTGCTGGTCGACCCCAGTCCGACACGCAAGCTCGACGCGAACTTAACCTAGCGTTTCTTTTTTGGCTTCTTGGACTTGCTTTCTGCCGCAAGACGCGCGGTATCGGCAGCCGCCTTTATCTCGGCTGCAATATCGTCAGCCTCTTCTGGATCAAAGTCAAAAGGGATTTCGATGGAGTCTGCCTGAACAAACAATCGCACCATACCTTCCGTGGTCGGCCCGATCTGCAGGGTTGCCGTAACATCCCGTTCGGTATTAATGCCCATGTTTCACCCTCATTTGTGCAGAATTCCGCGTCAGAACTTTACTTTGAGAAACGCGTATAATCGCGCCGTCTTGCTCTTGCAATCTTTGATCGTCGGTTGTATCGCAACCAGCACGGTGCCGGCGTAGCTCAGCAGGTTAGAGCGCTTGATTGTGGATCAAGAGGTCCCCCGTTCGAACCGGGGCGCTGGTACCATTTCTCTCAAGGCCATTATTCGGACAGTGATACGCTCAATCGGGCAGCGCCTTCCACAAGGATGTCCTTTTTCGAAATAGCATCCTCCAAAGCAACCCGTTGAATGGGGCCATGAAAAGCCAAAGCGCCGACATAACGTCGATCACTATCGCGCACCGGAACAGCCATGGCGATCATTCCATCCATGAACTCTTCATTGTCCAAGGCATATCCCCGCTTTCTAACCAAAGCCAGTTCGTCGAGAAGCTTCTCCTTATCCACGAGTGTATTCTCGGTGAGCTTATTGAGCGGCAAGCTGTCCACCATATTCGTCCGTGTTTTGGGAGCGAGGCTTGCCAAAAAAGTCTTTCCACTTGCGGTGCAATGAAACGGGACGTGCGAGCCGATGGGAAGTTGAATTCGAAACGCCCAGTCCGTTTCAACACGGTCCATATAGATCATTCCCTCCGCCTGAGGGATGACGAAGTTAACCGTCTCGGAAACCTGACTTGCGATATCTTCAAGAATTTGATGCCGCCCGATGTGAAATTGTGAGGCGAACAAGATGCCCGACGCCAAAGATCGCAGGCGGCGAGAGGGGCGGAGACCTTTGGAGCGCCCGTCGGTGGTCAAATACCCCTCTTCCACCAGCGTTTTGCAAAGACGATGAATGGTCTGTTTGGGAAGCCCAAGTTCAAGATTTATCTGGGTTGGGGTCATGGGCTGATCAGCATTCCCCAAAATCTCAAGGATACGTAGGGTTCTCAGGTTCGTAGCAATTCGCCCGCTCTCAGTCATGTCCGGTCCATTTTTTTCTTGTTCCGACTCAATTTCGCTGTTTATATGGTATTTAAGGGACAAAAAGTCTCAATAATCAATAAAAAAATTCATTGGGAGATGATTTTTTGGAATTTGACTTCATCGTAGTGGGTGCTGGGTCGGCAGGTTGCGTGCTTGCAAACCGACTGTCCGCGGATGGAAAGCACTCCGTTGCGCTATTGGAGGCGGGGGGGAAGGACTCGTCTCCTTGGATTCATATTCCGGTTGGTTACTTCAAAACCATGGGCAATCCCAAGACGGATTGGATGTACGCAACCGAGCCTGACAAGGGCATAAATGGTCGTTCTATCAATTGGCCGCGCGGCAAAGTGCTCGGAGGCTCGTCCTCGATAAACGGCTTGCTCTATGTGCGCGGTCAGGCCGAGGATTATGACGGATGGCGTCAGCTTGGTAATGAAGGTTGGGGCTGGGAGCAGATCGCGCCTTTGTTCAAGCGCTCGGAAACTTGGGAAGAGGGCGTTTCTGACCTTCGCGGAGGGGATGGTCCTCTGCAGGTTTCAAATTCACGCCTGAAACGCGAGGTGGTCGACAAGTGGATCGGAGCCGCAGTGGAGGCCGGATACCCGCATAATTCCGATTACAATAGCGGCGATCAGGAAGGTGTTGGCTATTTCCAACTGACTGCAAAGGACGGCAAGCGATGTTCGTCTGCGGTCGCCTATCTCAGACCCGCAATGAACCGCCCGAATCTGACTGTGCTTACAAACACAGCGGCTAGAAAGCTGGTGTTTAACGCAAAAAGGGTCACCGGGATTGAGGTGGACGGCCCGAATGGAATCCAAACCATTAAAGCCAATCGAGAAGTCATCCTGTCAGCCGGGGCCTTGGCCTCGCCTCAACTGTTGATGGTTTCGGGCATTGGAGCCGTGGACGAGTTAAAGCCCCACGGCATAGATATTGTCGCCGATCTTAAAGGTGTGGGCAAAAA
>CAZXRG010000071.1:0-14212 GCA_964642935.1 uncultured Rhodobacterales bacterium
GCCCGCCGGAACGGGCAGACGCTCGCCCAGCGGGCTACGCCCTTGATTCTGGGCAGGGGACTATGAATGACTGCTTTGAGCCATGTGTGAACTTGATTAGTTTTAGAGCTGAATATGAATGTGGTCGTCATGACGGGCGGCTCTACAGCCTTGGAACCTGATTTTTGAGCTCCGGACTTGAAAACGAGATTTCAAATGAGGTTCAATGAAGATCTTGCCGATGCGTTGGTCACCACTCAACAATTGCAAAGCTGCTGCCATGCGTCGTGGCTCAAGATGGTAGTTTGGCCATAGATCTTGCAGCCAATCCAAATCCCATCTCAGAGTAGGGAAGTTATAAGGACAGTCAGTCGGCCCGCGTTCAAACGCGAAGTAACCAATTGGCGATCTGGTCACTCCTGGCAGGAAGCCGCTATCATCTTTGTAATAAAAGGCCAAATCGACTTTGCGCCCATCGTTGTGCGAGAGATGAGGAAGCAATGGAAAGCCGGAGATAAAAGGGAAATTAGCATCTAGGATCAATGTTTTGGTTTGCGGAAATTCCGTATCCATCGCTGATGAGAAGTCTTCCAAGACATCCATAAGTTCAGGCGTTACGTATTGTCGGTTTAAAGCGCAGTACACCATAGATTTCATAACAAAGGTATCTTTTGAAATGCACGGGACTGGTTCACGTCCAAAGACTGGGGCTACGAACATTGCTCCGACCGAGAGTAGCAAATAGGCGGCAGAAAAAACTATAGCCCGTCGCTTAAAGCAAATTGCGAACAGCCAAGCTAGACCGCCAAGCTGTGTGAGGAGTGTTAGAAAAATAAAGATTAGCGCGTGAAAGGTAACTCGGATCATTAAACAAACTTGCCGCAACCCTTGGTGATGTGGAAGCAAAACCGTACTTTTGACACGTGGGCCATTAGATGGGCTTAGAAATACGTCGCGAGGTTTTAAACACCCTCAGCCTTTCCCAACAGCCACTCCGGAAGCTCCTTTATCGAAGGGAGTACGACGTCGGCGTAGGGGGTTAGCTCGGAGGCGGGGGCGAGGCCGGTTAGGACGCCGATGGTGATCATGCCTGCGTTTCTCCCTGAGATCAGGTCGTGGGTGGAATCGCCGATCATGGCGACCTCGGTTGGGTCTAGGGTGAGGGCTTTGCAGAAGGCTTTTTGCATGCCTGTCTCGGGTTTTGAGCCAAAGCCGCTGTCGTAGCCTGCGATGAAGTCGAAGAGGTCGGTTATGTTTGCGGAGTTAAGATGGGCCCGAGCGGGGGCCTCGGCGTCGTTGGTGGCCACGCCTAGGCGGTAGGTGCGTTTGAGATCGGTGAGGAAGGGGCGGAGTGGGGTGACTTCGGCTTGGGGGGCCGTTTGGGCGGAGGTGTTCATGATCGTTGTGATCTCTTGGATCGAGAGGTTCGGGAGGAGGTGGTCCAGTTCAAGGGCGATATCTTCCGGTGTGCCTGCGATCACCACGCTTTTTGGGTCGAAGGTTTTGGTGGGGATATCAAAGCCGATTTTGGTGGCCAAAGTGGTGGCCTCCTCTGGGGATTTGGTGAGGGTTTGAAAGAAATGTGCGGCCCAAGAGCCCCAAGTGGCGTTGAAGTCGAAAAGCGTGCCGTCCTTGTCAAAAAGGAGGCCTTTGATACTTTGGGTCACTGCTCAAGCCCTTTTGCTGTTTGGAGAGACTATGGCCAAAGTCGAGGTGACCCGCAAAGCCTTTGCGTATTTCTATGGGATGACCACGCGGTGGCGTGACAATGATGTTTATGATCACGTCAATAATGCGGTGTTTTACGAGTATATCGACACAGGCGTGAACGTTTGGATCAAGCTTGAGGGCGGGTTGGATGTGCCCAAGGCGCCCATTGTTGGCTTGGTGGTGAATTCGTCTTGTGATTTCTTCGCGCCCTTGTCGTTTCCGGGGGAGGTGACGGCGGGCGTGGCGGTGGAGAGGATCGGGCAGAGTTCGGTGACTTACCGCGTCGGCTTGTTTGCAGGCGAGGATGATCAGGCGGCGGCGGATGCGCGGTTTACCCATGTTTATGTGGATCGTGAGACCCGCAAGCCGGTTGAGCTGCCGGAAGATTTTCGGGCGGCTTTGGAGGGGATCCAGCGGGGTTAGTCTTGGTCCGGCTCAAAGTAGAGTAGCGTCGTGTGCCCGCCTGCGCTGCGGTTGTAGAGGGGGCGGCGGATGGCGATGACCTCTTCCATGTCGGCTCTGGGGAAGCGGGACAGGTAGAGCTCGAACCATGCGAAATATTGGTCGTCTTGCTGGTAGGTCAGCTTTTGTTTGGTGGTGGAGGCATGGGGTTTGAGGGTGTTCAGATCCTCTAGGATGGCCATGTTGAAATCCACCAGAGTGTGCAGGGTTTTCCCGTCGATGTTGAGGCTGAACAGATCATAGCCTTGGCGCTCGGAGATTTGGGCGATCCAGATCAGGTACATGAGGGCGTAGTTCTGGTAGTGGGCGGCTAGCTCTCCGCGTTCCATCTCCAAGGGGAGCGCTCCGTCCGGTGTGGCGTCGTTGAGGGCGGAGTAGATGGCGCTGACCCCGAACTGGAAGAGCGGGTCGTCATTGGCGATCACACCGATCATGGCGGCGTAAAGGGCGCGGCGGTAGAAGTGGTTGTTGCAGCAGGTGCCTCCTTTGTGGCCCTTAATGGCGGCGTGGATGCGGGCGGCGCGGACCAGCCATGTTTTGATGGTGTTAAGGTCGTCCTCGCGGTCGGAGACGAAAGGCTGCACGGTGCTGAGCGCCATGGCGGCGGCGAAGAGAGGCGACTCGATTTGGTACCATGCTTGGGCGCTTTGTTTGGTTCGCTGGAAGGTCTCGAACGCGTTTACCTCGGCCCATTTTAGGAGCACATCAAGAAGGCAATCGGCGTGGTAGCGGTCATCGGCCACCAGTTGGGCTGCGGCGAGTTCGTGGACGTTTTCTTCAAAGGCCAGATAAGGCGCGGCAATGGCGCGCCAGTTTTCGGGGTCTTGGTAGAATCCGGGCACAAGGGCGCGGTGGTCGATCATGGGGAGCTCTTGCACGTCTTTACAGGAGCGCCCGATTTGAAGGTTGGCGATCTCTTCGACCATCAGGTCTGTTTGCCCGCTCATCAGGAAACTCTGTCGGGTCATGACGTCGTAATAACCCGCGTCCGGATCGGTGACGCGATAGGCGCTGAGGTCTAGGGCGGCGCGTTCCTTGACTGTGAGTGCGCCGAGTGGGCTGGCCAGACAGAGGAGGAGGAGCGTGAGGCGGTACATCAATAGCCTGCCCATTTTTTGACGGTTTCCATGAGTGGGAGGCGGTCGGTGACGAAGACATCCGCAGGCACTCCAATGGCGTTTGGATCAAGGTCTTGGTCGACCAGAAAGGTGACCGAGCCGAGCGAGTGGTCCTTGCGCAGCCAGCTTGGGAAACCGATGCGGGGGCGTTTTTGGCCGTCCAAAAGGATGTTTTCGATGGTGGCAGGGATCAGCGCGTCGGTTCCGGCGAGGCGGACGAACGCGGATTGGCCGCGTGTGAAGCCTTGGGCGTCTTTGAGCGGGATCAGAGCTTCCACGCGCAGGTGCTTTTTGCCGATTTTTGCCAGCGTCATGAGCGGCTCGCCTTGGGTGAGCCATGCGCCGTTCTCTTCGACCCAAGAGACGATACAGTCGCAAGGGGCGTATTGGGAGAGGGCGGAGAGGCGCAGCTCTAAGGCTTTGACGCGACCTGTCTCGAGGCTGATTTCATCCTCTAGAAGTTCGATGGAGGCTTCGTCGGGGCCAAGGTTCTGGATGGCTTTGATTTGGGGGTCATCAAGGGCGGAGACGTCTCTGGTGTTGATGATTTTGCTTTGGCGGTTGCGGGAGGCCTCAAGGAAGGCCACGCGGGCGCGGGCCAGTTGGAGGTCGGCTTCGATCTCGGCGTTTTTGACCAGGAAGAGCGCGTCGTCGCGTGTGACGCGGTGGCCTGCGGGGCCTGTGGCCAGCTCCAAGCGGCCCATTCCGGGGCTGAGGATGTCCACTTTGGGGGCGGTGATCGAGGCGAAGGCGCTTTCGATGATCATATAGCGGTCGTAGATCGAGATCAGCGAGAGCATCAATATGATCGCACAAAGGGCACTGGCCAGACCTGCGATGATCCGTGGTTTCCAGTTGGTGCCTGTGGGCGCGGGGGCTGGTTTGGCGGGGGCTTTTCCGGTGCCTGTGGGGTCGTCCATGGCCCGCATGACATCATCGGCATTGGCGATCTGGCCGCTGAGATAGGCACGGATGACGCGGCGGAGGGCTTGTTCCTCGCGCGGGGAGATTTCGGTGATGGCAAAGAGCAGGCGGCGATCCTCGCCGTCGCCCTCGGTGCCCACAAAGCCTGCGCGGATGGACAGTTCAAGGACGAAGCCCGAGAGGTTGATGCGGAGCTGGAACGGTTGGTCTTTGAGGGCGAAGGCTTTGTGGTTCAGAACAATCTGGTCGCCGTTGATGACGTCCGTGCCCTCTTGGAGCAACTCAAAGCCGCCTATGGAGAACTTCGTGCCTTGCAGGATGAAGTTGTCCGAGCGGGCCACGAAGGGCAGGACGACCTCGGAATAGGTGCGCCCGTCGCGGGGCTCATCCACGACGCCCGGAACAATGTCCCATGGGTCTGATTTTGAGGCGGGGTGGATGTTCACGTCACAGCCCCGTCCACGTCAGAGTGCGGAAAGTCAGGGCCAGATCGGTGGTCGAGGGCACTGTGAATTGGCCGGAGATCACACTCATGGCGAAGGCAAATGCGATGAGTGCGGTGGCATGGAGCGTGACAGTGGAGAAGACCTCCCAGCCGTTGATCTGTTTGCGTCCAGCCACTTTTTGGCGGTTCCAGCCCTGTTTGTTCAGGCGGAAGGACATGTAGATTTTCAGGAGCGCCCCGTAGAACTGGTTGTAGTAGAGCAGGAATGGCCAGAGGAACGAGAAGCGCTTGTAGGAGGCTCCGAAGATGAGCGAAAACAGGAGGCGGGTGACCGCGATCCAGACCAGATAGAACAACAGGTAGATGGGGCTGAGGACGATTGCGAAAAGCACCGCGAGGATCGGGCCGACCAGCGACGTCCACATGGAGAGGCGTTGATCAACCAGTGCCCACCATGTGAAAAAACCGCACTTGGCGGGGCCAAGGGCGATTGCACGACCTGAGGTGCGCATCATGTTTCCAAACCAGCGGATCATCAGCCCTTTGGAGGAGAGGAAGAAGCGGTCCCTATCGGGGAGTTCTTCCAGCCCGTAGGCTTTCACGTCCGGCAGGTAGAGCATTTTGACGCCCCGCTCCATACAGTAGAACCATGTGCTTTTGTCGTCGCCGGAGACGAATTTGAAGGTTCCAAAGCGCCAATGGGTGATTTTGTCATCGTCCAGCATGGCGATGAATTCGGGGTCCGTGGCGTATTGGGTGCGGAAGATCGAATAGCGGCCTGTGAGCACAAGGAGGCGTTTGGCAAGCGCCATGGAGGCCATGAGCACGTGGCGTTGGGCGTAGCGGAGCGTGTACCATTCCCGCGTGATGTGATCGCCTGCCACGACGCTGTCGTTGTTGGTGGTGATCGCGCCAATGTCCGGCTGGGAGATGAAAAAAGGGATGGTGCGGCTGAGGGCGCCCGGTTCCAGAATGATATCCCCGTCCATGAAGACCGTGACGGAATTGAGGGAAGGGGCACGGCGGGAGATGACGCGCAAGGCCATGGCCATGGCGGAGCGTTTGCCGTCGCCCAATTGGAACTGGGTGACAATCTCGATGTTTTGGGGCGAGCCGTTCTCTTCCCAGATTTGCTTCATCAAATGACGGTCACGATGGGAGGTGACGGAGGCCACGATGGTGGTGGGTTGGCCGTAGTCCAGCGCGTTTTTGATCAGGGCGTCATAGACCGCGTGATACTCGATGGGGTCGACCTTGTAGGACATAACGATGGCGTAGACATGCTCGACCTTTTGGCGGGCGCCTGCTTCATCGGCCTCATAGCGCATCATCGGGAAGCGGTGTTTGAGGAAGATCCATGCGCGCACGAAATGGGTCATCATCCATGAGTAGCGCCACACGGCGATCAGGCCGACGGTGGAAAAGAACTTGGTTGCGCGACCCGTTGGGGCAAATTCGACCACCAGAGCGATGGCGGCCATGGTCAGGGAGACGTAGACGAGACCCAAAAAGCTCTCCAAACGCCAGCGGGGGGGCGCTTTTTCGATGAGGGCTTCGGGGATGAAGTCTGGTATCAGTTTGGCGCGGGCCATATGCGCGATTGAGCCTCCGGGTGCGAGTTACCGCTCCGGTTAACGGGCGGTTAACCAACTGTTAGGCGCTAAATAACACAAAAATATGGCCAAAACGGTCTCAACTATGGCTGAGATTCTCTTTTTATGATGAATTCTGTCTTGGTTTTTGAGGGCTTTGGGTGGGGCGCGTTTTAGCCTGCGCGGGCCCGAAGAACGCGGGCGCGGCCCTTTGGAACGCGGTTTATCTCAACCCCAGTGAACACATGAAGCGTGTTCATTTCAGGATCGACCACCGCATGATCCGAGACCCATCCGCCCATGACCAGATAGGTGCGCAGGAGGGGCGGCATGGCCCGCATGGCCAGTTTGAGGTTCGGGGTCTTGGGTTTCAGCTTCTTGGCGAATTGGAACACTTTTGGCGCTTTGACGCGGGGCAGCCAGTGTTTCGGGGCCAAATGGCGGTCTTTGAGAAGGGCGAAAGCTTCCATATGGGTCTCGGCATCGGTGCCATGGAAGGAGGAGCAGCCAAAGAGCATATCGACCTTATGCTCGTCCACATAGGTGGTCATGGCACTCCACGCGACCCTGAGAATGGCGCTGTCTTTATGGTCTGGATGCACGCAAAAGCGGCCCATCTCGACCATGGCGCCTTCATAGGCGGTGAGGGCGCTTAGGTCATAGTATTTCGCGGAATAGGAGCGGCTGATTTCAGAGCCGTCGGCCAAGGGGAGGAAGCGGAAGCAGCAGACCAGCTTTCCGGTGTCGATTTCCTCGACAAGGACATGTTGGCAGATTTCGTCAAACTCATCCGTGTCCAGACCATCACCACTGTGGAACAGCGCATATCGCAGCTTTTGGGCGGCTGTGATGTCCGCGCCGTTGCTTGCAAATCGGGCCGTATATTTGGCGTTTGGTTTGGGAGCCATCTGGTCCTCCGGAGGTATTCCATTTATTAATCTAATAGTTCTTCTCTTTGACATCAACGTGACAGTCTCTTGAAGGATTGCCCCCTTGCAGAACGCCCGATTGCGCCTATTTTCTTGAAGGATGAAAAATTGCGAAGGAGTGGGTTATGACAGATAAAATCGTCAAGACGGACGAAGAGTGGCGCGCGCAGCTGTCTGATCTTGCTTATAAGGTGACCCGAAAGGCCGGGACCGAGCGGGCGGGGAGTAATGACAATTTCCCCAAGGAAGCGGGCACGTTTAAATGTGTGTGCTGTGGGGCATCCTTGTTTGATGCCTCTGCCAAGTTTGAGAGCGGGACCGGATGGCCGTCGTTCTTTCAGCCTTTGGATGCCAGCGCGGTTGAGGAGCATTCGGACAATAAGTTTTTCATGAAGCGCACCGAGATTGTTTGTGCGTCCTGTGATGCCCATTTGGGGCATGTGTTTCCCGATGGGCCGCAACCCACAGGTCAGCGCTATTGCATGAATGGCGTGGCTTTGACGTTCGAGCCTGAGGCTTGATGTGATGCGTGCCGCCCGATGATCTCGGGCGACACGTTTTAGGGTCTCGGATTTAGAGGCCGTTGAAGAATGTGTGAACCGTGTCGGCGATCATCTGGTGGTCGGCGCGGCGCTCCTCGGTTCCGTCGATGCAAACGTAAACATCGTCTGGTTCTTCTTCCTTCAGAATATCCAAACCGTTTTGTGTGCATTCGCCCATGAAGTCGAAATGGGTGAGGGTTTCGGGTTCCAGATATTGAACACTCTCTTTGGGGAGACGCGCGATGAGGGCGCGGGATTCAACGTCCAGGTTGAGGCCGTGAACGCTCATGGGGGCTCCGTAAATGATCATGGGGGTGTTGGTCTGAGAGAGGCTCTCTTTGGAGAAGCTTTGTGTGCCCCCCAGATCGAAAACTGCGAAGCCTTTGATGCGGGGATCGGAGAGGTCGCCTTCCATCATCGCTTGATCCTCGGGGGTTTTCCCGATCTCCCATCTGTCCCAAATTCCGCACACCAGATCGTCCATGCCCGCAGCACAGAACGCGTCCATTTGGGTTTTGCTGTAGCGACCCCCTGCCAGTGCGATGGCTGTGAATCCGCCCAAGGAATGCCCGCCCATGAAGATGCGATTTTCATCGATCTGAAAGTCGGAGCCGCTTCTTTGGGTGAAATGGTCGATCACGCGGCTGATGTCGCGGGGGCGTTCCCAAAGTTGGCGACTGTCATCGGGATCACGCAGCCAGCTTGAGGTGCCCGGGTGATTGATGGAGGCGACAATGTAGCCCCGTTTGGCCAGATCTGCGGCGAGCCAAGACTGGTTGCGGATGTTGCCATACATCCCGTGGGAGAGAACAACCAAGGGGAAGTCTCCGCCCGCTGGGGGTGCATCGGCAATGGCGTTTATGGCCTGCCAGACGCCGTTGCCGTGGTGCTTTTGAGCGCCTTCGGTTTCAAGGGTCGGATACCAGATTGCGCCTTCCAAAGGGCGGTCGGTTTGATTGTCCTCAATGGTCAGTTCGGTGAGGCCTGTCTGATAGGTTTGGGCCATGGCAGGTGCGGTTGCACTTGCTGCGAGGATGGTTGCGATGTGTAAAAGCTGTTTCATGTTACGCTCCGTTGTTTCGTGTTTCGATGGCTTTGAAGTTGACCAGAAATCCCTATGAAACAATGGGTTGAACCCTGTGATCCTGTCCTTGATACTGATCTAGGACAGCATTTGCGTGATCCAGGACAGCGGGTGCATGATCGAGGACATGGGACGGGGGCTTTTATGGTATCGGTGCCGCTACCTTTTGTGACGTTTGCACTCTGTGCGGCCCTTTCGGTGTTCGTCTGGCGCATTGATTTGGGGCGTCCTAAGGCCTCTATCTGCTTTGCCGCGTTTTTTGCTTTGTTCGCGATGGGAGCCTTTTTTGTCGGGCTCAGGTTTGGCTATGGGATTGAGAGTTTCATAAGGCTCCAAAGGGGGTTTCCTTTGCTGGGTGGGCCCCTTTTGTATTTGGGGTTTTTGGCACTCAGTCTGGATGATGCCGCTTTCAAGAAGGCGGCGCTCCTTCATCTGGGTATGGCTCTGGTCGGGGTTGTCGCGGTGGGGCTGATCCTCACGGAATTTGTCTATGTGGATTTGGTGATTTCGATCAGTTACCTCTGCTACATTGCTTTGCTGTTTTTGATGTGGCGCAAAGGGCCGGATCATCTGATCCATGCGCGGCTTGATCTGGCGACGCCGTTGAACCGATGGATTTTGCGCGGCGCTCTGGTGCTTTTTGGCTCGCTCTTGATTGATGCGGTGATTGCTTTTGATTTTGTGATGCGCTCTGGAGATAATGTGTCGCGGATTATCTCGATTGCCTCGGTTCCGTTTATCGCGTTTTTGCTGGCTTTGGTTTTTATGCTGCCAAGGTATGTGGCCCCCAAGGGGGAGGTGCCAAAGCCTGCGCCGGAGAGTGGCGAGGATGTGACCGAGCTGGAGGCTTCTGCGCGGGCGTTGTTGACCAGCGCGCAGCTTTATCTCGATCCTGAATTGACGGTGGAGCGTTTGGCCAAGCGGCTCCATGTGCCGGTTCGCGCCTTGTCTGTGGCGGTTAATCAGAGCCAGAACATGAATGTCTCGCAATATGTGAACGGGTTTCGGCTGGAACATGCGGCTGGATTGCTGAGGTCGAGCGAGGCCTCGGTCTCGGTGATCGGGACGCAATCGGGGTTTTTGACCCGCTCGAACTTCTATCGGGAGTTCCAACGGGTTTATGGGCAAACGCCTGCTAGCTATCGCAAAGAGAACGGCTGAGCGGTTCTTTAGGAGCCCGGAAGCGGTGGTGCGATGGCCCCGATGTTGCTGAACAGGCGGCGTAGAACGCTGGTTCTGCGACCGTCAGTTGGGGTCACGCGGGTTTGCAGGTTGATGACCCGCCCGTCCTCCAGCCCGTATTCATTGATGGCTGTGAGCGTGTCGTTGCGGTCGAATTCAAATTCCATGACGCGCCGCTCGGTGACTTCGGGGGCGAAGAACATGAACTCTTTGACGATGGTTTCCACGTAGTACCACGCGTCGCTGTCAAAGGTGCCTGTGTCTGCAGCGCGGCCGATGGTGTCCTCGACGCTGGCTTTGCTGTCCGCGCCCACCAGAATGAGGTCGAGGTCGGATTGAACCGGCACATAGCCATGGGTGCGCAATGTGGGCGCACATCCGGCGATCAGGATCAAAACTGCTGCAACACATCCAAGCCTGATTGACATCAAAACCCCATCCCTACATATCTGCGCCTGAGTGAAAGACGCCTGAGTGTTGCCTATCAATGCAGGCGATCAAGTTCAAGAAACATGAACCCGTTGCGCGGTGTCGCAGGTCAACTAATGGATCAGATCATGTCCACATCAGATGAAAATGCGGTTTTTGAGGGGTTCAGCCATCCTTTGGCGGTGGCGGATTTACCCAAGAACCGTGCGCGTTCGTTCAAGCTGGATTTGGGCGGGGATGAGGTTGCGGCCATTGTGAAGGCTTTAGGGATTTCGGGTCTATCGAAGCTGCGCTTTGAGGGGGAGTTGGCGTTCAATGATCAGGGCGAGTTGGTTTTGACCGCTGATCTGGGTGCCTCGGCCACGCAGGCTTGTGTGGTGAGTTTGGAGCCTGTGAAGACGCGCATTGATACGGAGGTTATCCGTCGCTTCAGCCCGCATATGGAGAGCCGCCCTGAAGAGTATCAAATGCTTGAGGACGAGGACGAGAATGTTGATCCTTTGGATGATATCATTGATTTGGGCGCGGTTTTGAGTGAGGCGATTGCGCTGAACCTGCCGGACTTTCCGCGCTCCAAGGATGCGGAACTGGCCCAAAAGACCTTTACCGAGCCTGGCGTGACGCCACTTGAGGATGAAGATACCAAGCCTTTTGCCAGTCTTGCGGCTTTGAAGGACAAGTTGAAATCGGGTGGGTGAGATTGAATTGTCGGGTGTTTGGATAAATCCAAAATAACCCCTTGCGCTATATACGATTCCGAGTATGTTCGCGGCTTCGTTTTCACCTCGGGTGCAATTGAGTCTCTTAGCTTGCGAAATGCTTGGAGATGGCAGCCTGAGACAGCTTAAGTTAAGGGAAGAACCATGGCAGTCCCAAAGAGTAAAATCACGCGTTCCAAGCGCGGCATGCGTCGGGCACATGATGCATTGGTTGCGGCAAACCCGAACGAGTGTTCGAACTGCGGTGAGCTAAAGCGTCCGCATCACGTTTGCGCAGCTTGTGGCCACTACGGCGACGATGAAATCGTTTCAATGGTCGAAGAGATCGATCTGGACGAAGACGCGGCGTAAGCGCTTAGAAAGGTGCTGCCCTGGTGAATGACAGTCCAGAGCAATCTCCTGAAGAACGCAGTATTATATCGATTGATATGATGGGCGGAGACGGCGGCCTAGCGGCCGTTGTTGGCGGTGTTGCCTTATCTGCCCAAAAGAACCCTCGTATCGGTTTTCTACTTCATGGTGACGAGGCCAAGATCAGGCCTCTGGTTGCCAAGCGCAAAGAGCTTTCGGGTATTTGCGAGATACGCCACACAGCGACCGTTATTTCCATGGATGAAAAGCCGTCCCGCGCTGTGCGTCAGGGCAAGGGCACATCCATGTGGAATGCCGTTGAGGCGGTGAAGAAGGGGGAGGCCAAGGTCGCGGTCTCTTGCGGGAACACGGGCGCTTTGATGGCAGTCTCCATGTTGCTGCTTCGTAAAGCCCCCGGTGTGCATCGCCCTGCCATTGCCATTCTTTGGCCATCCCGCAACCCTTCGGGTTTTAATATCATGCTTGATGTGGGGGCGGATATTCGCGCCGAGGCTCAGGATCTAGTCACCTATGCGGTGATGGGTGCTGCCTATGCGCGCGATGGTATGAGCCTTGAGCGGCCTCGCGTGGGGCTTTTGAATGTGGGCACGGAAGAGCATAAGGGGCGCGAGGCGCTTCATGATGCGGCCGAGCGTCTGGAGGCCCGTGAGGGTAAGGAATTCCAATATGTCGGCTTTGTTGAGGGGGGGGATATGCCCTCGGACAAGGTTGATGTGATTGTGACCGACGGGTTCACGGGCAATATTGCGATCAAGACGGCTGAGGGCACGGCGTCCCTGATTACCGGGTTGATGAAGGATGCGTTCAAGCATTCGATCTTCTCTCGCATAGGGGCTCTGTTCGCTTTGACCTCGCTCAAGCGATTGGCCAAGCGGGTTGATCCACGACGGGTGAATGGTGGTGTGTTTCTGGGCTTGAACGGGACTGTCATCAAATCCCATGGAGCGGCCGATGCGACGGGTGTTTCTGCGGCGATCAAGTTGGCTTTTCAGCTTGCGGACGGTGGATTTGAGGAAAGACTTGCAGCACGGGTTGCATCTGCTGCTCTGTCCTCTAATGATGAGTCCACTTAAACAAACCCAATCGGTCAAACGTGGCTAGGGACCCCTACATATGAGCGTCATTCGAGCTGTGGCATTGGGCTGCGGTCACCATCTTCCCAAGCGTGTTGTTGCGAACGCAGAATTTGCCGAGACCTTGGAAACCAGCGACGAATGGATCACGTCCCGCACAGGAATTGAGCGTCGTCATTTTGCGGCTGAGGGGGAATTGACCTCTGATCTGGCCATTCAGGCGGCGAAAAATGCGCTTGAGAATGCGGGGATTGAGGCGGGGGCTTTGGACGCGATTGTTCTGGCGACCTCCACCCCAGATGAGACCTTTCCCTCCACGGCCACCAAGGTTCAGCATGCCTTGGGTGCGGGTGGGTTTGCCTTTGATATTCAGGCGGTCTGTGCGGGGTTTGTCTTTGCTCTGGCCAATGCCAATGCGCTGATCCTGTCGGGTCAGGCCAAGACGGTGATGGTGATCGGGGCGGAGACCTTCTCGCGGATCATGGACTGGAGTGACCGGGGCACCTGTGTGCTGTTTGGAGACGGGGCCGGTGCGCTTATTCTTCAGGCTCAGGAGGGGGCGGGCGCCTCTTCGGATCGGGGAATTTTGTCGACGGATTTGAACTCTGACGGATCACACCACGATATTCTTTATGTGGATGGTGGCGTGTCGTCGACCCAGACCACGGGCGTGTTGCGCATGGAGGGCAAGGAGGTGTTCCGCCATGCGGTTGCGAAACTGGCCGAGACGGGTCAGACGGCTTTGGAGCGCGCTGGTTTGAGCGATCAGGACATCGACTGGCTTGTGCCCCATCAGGCCAATTTGCGGATTATCACCAGCACGGCCAAGAAGATCGGTCTGCCCATGGAGAAGGTGATTTTGACGGTTCAGGATCACGGGAATACCTCGGCGGCGTCTATTCCGTTGGCTTTGTCCACGGGTGTGAACGCGGGGCGGATCAAGCAGGGTGAGTTGCTGTTGATGGAGGCCATTGGCGGCGGCTTGGCTTGGGGTGCTGCGGCGCTGCGTTGGTAGGTGCTGACCTGATGTGACGGAGCAAGGCTGCCCGTTGGTTGGCGCTCCTACGTAAGTGCTTGGCAGTTTATGTTGGCAACGCCTGACCTTCACATGACCATCGCGCTTGCCTATCCAAAGCGCCAGCCCGCCGGAACGCTTCTCACGCATTTTCAATGCGTTGCCAGCTAACAGGGCAGACGCTCGCCCAGCGGGCTTCGCCCTTGATTCTGGGGAGGGGACAATGAATGACCGCTTCGAGCCATTACTTCCCGTTCCGAAGTCGATCTGCCTCAAACGTGAGCAAAGCAATAATGATGCTAATCACGACATAAATAGATAGGGCCGCCAGAGTTCCAAATAATGTCTTGGGCAAGACATACAAAAAAAATACAAGAGAGAACAACATGATAGCCACCAATACTAAGATGCTGAGATTAATCCGAAAACTGGATTTGGTGACTACCTTCCAAACTTGAGTTTCTTCCATGCCATTGCGCAGACGTTGTAAGATATGAAAAACTGAAAACATCATCAGTTTATGATAGCTGACAAAACTTATCGCAATCAAATATTAGCCTGAGGGAACGGTGACTAAGTCCCCCCAAAGCCGCCTAAATGCGGCTAAACTTGTAAGGAAAATAACCCCTCTCCCTCA
>CAZXRG010000072.1:0-4582 GCA_964642935.1 uncultured Rhodobacterales bacterium
GACCCGATTTAGATCAATTGGTAAGAATGGGGGACATAGCGGTAGCCGCCTTCCCCGCGCGTCTCGATATAGCCCATGCCCGGGAATGGCATGTGATAGCCGATCAGCGGGAAGCGGTCGGCAGAGGCCATGTCCATGATCTTCTTACGGGTCAGAGCCGCCGCTGACTTATCCATGTCAAAGCGCACTTCCCAATCAGGATAGGCCACAGACCAGACATAATGGTTCGCCGCATCCGCCATCAGCATCAGCTGTTTGCCACCGCTCTCCAACATGTAGCCCATGTGACCGGGCGTATGTCCAAAAGCCTCAACCGCAGTGATCCCACCGCGTACATCATCGCCCCCGCTGATAAAGGACATCTTTTCCGCCAAGGGACGGACTTTGGCCTCAAAACCATCATTTGCGGCCCCTGCCCAGTGATCAAACTCGGCCTGTGCGGTGATATAGGCTGCGTTGGCAAAGGTTTCGGCACCAGTATCATCGGTCAGGCCACCGATATGATCGCCGTGCATGTGTGTCAGCACCACATGGGACACATCAGATGCGGCGTAACCTGCAGCAGAGAGAGCCGCCGTTGTGCCCGCCGCGTTCAGACCAGTGTCAAACAAGATCACTTCAGACCCCGTGTTCACAACGGTTGGGGTAAAGAAAAACTGAGCCGCGTCTGTGCTCAAAAAGTTCGCAGCGCTGACCTCATTGAACGTTTCAGCGTCCACATTCAGACCAAAGATCGACTGCGGGTTTTCAACCGAACGGCTCCCCACCAGCAATGTCGTGACTTTGAAATCCCCCAAAGTGAAATCACGGTGGGTTGGCATGGATGTGGCAGCATGGCCATCTGCCAATGAGAGAGTTGGGGCTGCTGCAAGTGGCAGTGCTGCAGCTCCTGAAAGAAGAGTTTGGCGGCGCGTGAGGTTCATGTTTCTGCTCCCTGAGATTGATTTGCTCCACTAGAACTTATGACAATCAGCGCAGGCGGCAACCTACGGTTTCGTGAGGTGTGCGCGAAACAACGCTAACTTTAATTCAAAACCACCGAATAGCGCACGATCCGGTTGTTGTCGCTGTCGGCGAAATAATAGCGCCCGCCGAACTCCTCGGCCCCTTCGGGATCATCGAATTTGCCTTGGCCCAATCCCGGAGAGCCGTCTCCCAGAACGCCCAGCAAGGTCCCGCCTTCCGCTCCGTTGGGATCAATCAGCAAGACCCGATGCGCGTCCTGATCCGCCACAATGAGCCGTCCGAAATCGTCCACGTCCAGATAGCGGGGGCCGACAAAGCCGAACTTGGGGGCGCTGATCTGGCGAATATATTTCAAATCCTGATCCAGATTGACCAAACGGCGGCCCTGATTGTCGGCAATCCAGATGCTGCCATCAGGGGCCTCGGCCACATCATGGGCTCCAAACATGCCACCTGCTCCGGCGACGGCTGTGTTTTTCTCAAACGCGATCACCTCTCCGGTTCCGCTGGCCATGGCATAGACCCGACCGTTGGAATGCGCCAGAACACCTTCCGTGCGCGATACCGCCCCGATCGAGGCCACGCGGGTGGCGCTTTCCCCTTCAATCTCAAACACATCCACACGCGACGCACCGGACACGGCCACATAGGCCAGACCGTCGGGACCAAAGGATATGTCATGCACGCTGGAGAGAGTTCCGTCACCGAAGGTCCAAAGCAGCTCCAATGTTTCTGCATCCATGACCGCGATCCTGTGTCCAAATTTATCGGCCACATAAAGATGCCCATCGGGGCCAATTTCGATGTCATGGGGGTCGTTCAGAACCGGCTCACTGGCCAAATCAAAGGAGGCAAACGGCGCATCTTGCGCCCATGCGCCACTGGCAAAAAGGAGAGCAAAGGTCAGCCAGATATGCCTTAACATAATATACTCCTTGTTCAGATAGACTGGCTTGAGCCTTCAAAGGCGCGCAGTTGATCTGGCTTCGGGTCAAAGTCGTATTATGAATGACAGATGACCGCATAAAAAGGAAAGATATACCTTACTTGACACAAGAATGTGATACCACTTTAAGCGCCTATAACGTAGTAAAATGTCCGGTGGGGGCATCTTAATAAGAATGCGGAGCAGCCGACCTTATGGCTCAAGGTGAATTTCTATGGTGTGACTTGGCGACATTCGATGTCGAAGACACGCTAAAATACTACCGCAATCTGTTTGGCTGGGACCTGAAACCCGAAGAGTTTCCCGACGGCTCTACCTATTATTATGCGAGCGGCGAAAAGGAGGTCACGGCAGGTATCTATGAGATGCCGCTGGCCTATCGCGCCGAGAGCATGCCGAGCTTTTGGATGTCCTATATCGGTGTGGACGATATTGTTGAATCCTGTGCGCAAGTCGCGGAACTTGGCGGGAAGGTCCTTTTGGGGCCAGCCAGTTTTGGAAAAGGTGCGGCGATTGCGATGATCGAGGACCCGTTTGGGGCGCGTTTCACCTTCTTTACCGGATCCTACCTTCAGCCCAGATCAACCAAGATGGTTGCGGGTGGGCATTATTGGAATGAACTTTACACGCCGGACCCTGAGGGGGCGGCGGCGTTTTATGGCGCTTTGCTTGGCTGGAAGGTTCAAAATCCGGATGCGGCTGGGCGTCGTCCGGTGAACAATCTGGCAGGCTCTCCAACCACAGCTTTTTTGAACAATACGGACTGTCCGGCCCCTTTGAACGCGCCGCAATGGACCGTTAGTTTTGCCTGTAAGGACATTGACAGTTTTGCGGAAAACCTCTCGCCGCTGAGCCGTGAGAATATGATTTGGATCAAGAACAAGCGGGGCGCGGCTCTGTGTGTGACGGACCCCAATGGCGCGGTTTTTGTGGTGTCTCAGGTGATCGAGGAGCATGGCTGGTTCTCCTGAACCAACCGGTCTGATTTAGCGCGAGAAACACCCGACCAGCTCCACATGGGGCGACCATCGGAATTGATCCACGACCTCGACCCAATCCAGCGAAAAGCCTGCGTCTTTCAGGGTTTTTCCATCCCGTGCGAATGTGACGGGGTTGCAGGAGACGTGGACAACGCGGGGCACGTTCGAGGCGGCCAATTCTTCGATTTGCGCGGTAGCGCCTGCGCGGGGAGGGTCTAGAACCACCGCGTCAAAGCCTTTGAATTCGGAGCGTAAAACGGGGCGGCGGAACAGGTCTCGCGCTTCCACGGTGACTTGCTTTAGGCCTTTGGCCTGTCGCCAACCTGCGTCCAATGCATCAAGCATGGCTTGGTCGTACTCAACCGCAACCACATCGGCTGTTGCGGCCAGTGGGAGGGCGAAGGTTCCGCAGCCTGCAAAGAGGTCCATGAGTTTTGAGGCCTCGTCAACTCCGGACATAACGGCGTCCACAAGTGCCTGTTCACCGGCAGATGTTGCTTGGAGGAACGCGCCAGCGGGCGGGACTACACGGGCGTTTCCGAAGGTTTGGAAGGGGGGTTCCTTTAACAAAACGACATCGCCATTCCATGACACCCTGGCGAAATCCGAGGCGAGGCTTGCGAGTTTTGTGATCCCCTCAGGCTCAAGGTCCCGCGCGTTTGTAACCGCGAGATCAAGGCCGTTGTCAGAGGCGCTCACCGCCAGTTTGACCACTGAGGAGCGCGTGGCGGCCATGCGCACCACGTTCTTTAGGGGCTCGAACACGTCCATGATTTCAGGCACCAAAAGCGGGCATTCAGTGATCGGGACCAGAACCTCCGAGCGGCGTTCAAAGAAGCCCAATTGAACGGTTTTCTTGGTGCGACGCCCCGAAAACACCACCCGTCTGCGGGAGGCTGGCGGGGAGGTATGAACGGCCCTGATCTCTTCGGGTAGACCTTGGGCGCGGAGGGCTTGGGCAACAATACCCGCCTTCCATTCCGCCAGAAACGGATCGGAGGCAT
The DNA here is from genome assembly GCA_964642935.1 of uncultured Rhodobacterales bacterium. Classification (GTDB taxonomy): domain Bacteria; phylum Pseudomonadota; class Alphaproteobacteria; order Rhodobacterales; family Rhodobacteraceae; genus CAKZTM01. The sequence goes on from CAZXRG010000072.1 coordinate 3,897, forward strand.
GTTGAAGAACGCAACCGCCGCAGGTTCCAAAATGGGCGCAGACGGGCGCAATGCGATGGGGTGAGGTTTGTGTAAGCTGGCCGGTCTCAATCACGTCTCCGGGGAGCGTGAAGGGAATGGCAATCGCGCCGGCCAGCCCGTCTCCTTTGGCCCCGAGCGTGAGGATTTCAGTGCGTGTTGTGATCTCTGAGATATCAGCCATGAAGTGCCTCGGTCCTCGCTTTGGGCACTCCATAGCGCGGCCGCTCGTCTGCGGCAAAGCAAAAGCGGTGGCTATAAAGTGGTCTTTGCGGGTTTGGTGGGCGTTACGGGCGTTTGCGTGCGCCGATCAGATACTCAACATTGCCATCAGAGCCTTTGATCGGGCTTTCGACCTCGCCAAAAACGGACCAGCCTTCCGTGTCCAGAAAGGCGCTGATGTCAGCCCGCGCCTGATCCCGTGCGTCCTGATCTTTCACAATTCCACCCTTCCCGACGTTGGCGCGCCCGACCTCGAACTGGGGCTTGATGAGGGCGATCAAAACCGCGTCCGGCTTTGCGAAAGAGAGCGGTTTGGGCAGCGCTTTGGTCAGGGAGATGAAGGACACGTCCGAGACGATCATATCCAAAGGCGGCAGGTCGTCTGCGTCGATGCTTTTGGCGTTGGTGCCTTCCATATTGACCACGCGCGGATCAGTTTGAAGGCT
>CAZXRG010000072.1:4682-10679 GCA_964642935.1 uncultured Rhodobacterales bacterium
GTTACAAAGCCGTCGCGGATCAGCTCTTGGGCGCGGCTTCGGCTTGCAACCAGTCCCTGAGCCAATAAAGCCTTATCCAACCGCATCGCCTACCTTCACAAAAACTTCATCATTTGGCCATTGTAAACACAATATCTGCGCTTAACTGGTGCAGTGTGTAGCATCATATAGTGTTTAATTGAGGAGACAGTGAATGTCATCAGTATCCCCGAAACAACTTGCTTTGCTCAAGGCGCAACTGAATGCAGCGCGTCTCTCGGCTCTTGAAACCCACAAATCTGTGGCCGGTTCAGGGGCTCAAGCGGCGCAGTCTATTCTGCCGTTTCTGGACACTTGTGCGCGTGAACTGGAAGAAACCGCTCAGTTGATCCGCGCTGCTGCGGATGCCGCGGCAACGCCGGCCCATTCGGGTTGTTCCGGTTAAATCAGGGCCTTATTCGGCCGCTTCAACGCCTAGGAAACCACCGGACTGGCGGTGCCAGAAGCCTGCATAGAGACCGTTTTTGGCGAGCAATTCCTCGTGGTTGCCCTCCTCGACGATTTTCCCGTCGTCCATGACCACGATGCGGTCCATGCGCGAGATGGTGGAGAGTCGGTGAGCAATGGCGATGACCGTTTTGCCTTCCATCAGTTGATAAAGGGTGGTCTGGATCGCCGCTTCGACCTCGCTATCAAGGGCGGACGTGGCCTCATCCAAAACGAGGATAGGGGCGTCCTTCAAGAAGGCCCGCGCCAAGGCGATACGCTGCCTTTGACCGCCCGAGAGTTTCACGCCGCGCTCGCCGAGAAACGCGTCATAGCCCGCGCGGTCCCTGAAATCCTTGAGGCCTTGAATGAACTCATGGGCCTCCGCTTGGGCCGCTGCTTCCTCAACCGCGCTATCCGTCGCATCCGGTTTTCCGTAGCGGATATTGTCGCGGGCCGAGCGGTTAAACATGGCGGTGTCTTGGGTGACCATGCCGATCTGGCGCCTCAGAGCGTCCTGAGAGAGGGACCGGATGTCGTGGCCGTCCACATGGATGCCGCCGTTTTCCACATCGTAAAGCCTTAAAAGAAGCGACACAGCGGTGGTTTTTCCCGATCCGGAGCGCCCGACGAGGCCGACTTTCTCGCCCGGTTTGACGGTCAGATTGAAGGCTCCAAGTGCGGTCTCCTCGCGCCCGTAGCCGAAATCGACGTTGCGAAAGTCGATCTCTCCGACGACGGCATCGAGGCTTTTGGCATCTTCCGCATCGACGATTGTATGGTCATGGACCAGCGTGCGGATGCCGTCCTCGATCTCGCCTATATTTCCGAAAATCCCCAGAAGCGTGTGGGAGACCCATCCCGACATTTGACCAAGCCGGGTCGCCACCAATGCTGAGGCCGCAATGTCCCCTGCACTGGCCAAGCCATGGGACCAAAGCCAGAGTGCGCCCCCGATGATCATCACAGGTAGCGTGCCCGCCAAGGTCATCAAAAGATAGCGGAACCATGCGGACATGATCCCGAAATCCACCGCCTTGTCTTTGAACTGGGAGAGGGCGTCGAGCGCCTCTTGGTCCTCATGCTCTCCGGTGGCGAAAAGCTTGACCGTAGGCATGTTTGTGATGGTGTCCACGATCTGCCCTGTGACCATCGCCCGTTTGGCCGCGCGTGCTTTGGCGCGTTCGCGAATGCGCGGCAGGAACCAGCGGATCAGGAGCAGATAGCCCACGACCCAGATGCACAGGAAACCTGCCAGAAGCGGGTGAATGCTGAGCACCAGTAGGGAGGCGCCTAGGATACTGGCGATGGCAAAGCCGCCTGCATTCACGGTCTCCATGACCACATCGGTGATTGCGCGTGCGGATTGTTGCTGTTTTTGGGCGATGCGTCCGGCGAAATCATCGTCAAAGAAGCTTAAGGATTGCCCGATGGTGTGGCGATGGAGGCGTGACATGATCAGTGGGAAAACGCCTGTTCCGACCGCCAGCGAGCTCATCACGGTGCCCAATCCCATCAATGCGGGGCGAAGGATCACAAAGAAGGTGGCCAGCGCGAGGAATTTCCCCCAATTTTCCGAGAACAAGGCGGCAGGTCCGCTCATGGTGGCCAGATCAATGGCCCAGCCGACGAAGAACGCAGCCAAAACTTCCGATAGACCAACCAGAACAGAGACCAACAGAGCGAAGGCGATGGTCGGCCATGCGCCCTCCAAGCCCCACTGAAAGAAGGACCAGAGACGGGGCGGCGGCGCGCCATTGGCGCGTGCAAAACTATCGAACAGCCTTGAGAAGTGCATGATACTCGTTTGATTGGTTGGGGCGAGCAACTCTCGCCCCCTTCAACCTAACATGCACAGGCCACGCGGCAAGGCCCGAAAGGATTTAGTTTTGGGTGGCTCCGAAAGCCCCGACCATCTCGTGGTTGATCGCCCCGCTTTGATCGGAAATGCCTAAAGTTCCGGCAACATTGGAGCCGCTGGCACCATAGACGGCACCGTTAAAGGTTCCGGTTGAGCCAGCCGACAGGATCACCGAGCCGGTTGCGATGGTCGCGGTTCCGCTGATGTCCGAGCCCGTTGTCGTGCCGCTCAGAGTAATATCAGGCGCACCGATGGCGCCGATTGTTCCGGTCACATTGGTCATTCCAAGGAAGTTGATGCTGAGATTGGCCGGAAGTTCGATCCGTGTCGCGGCTATTGCGCCGTCGCTAATGACGTCGGCCATGAATATCCCAGTGTAGGTCGCCACTGTGGGCAAAACCGTTGGGTTGATGCCTGCGGAATAGGCGTGGATTTCGAGGAAATCACCGCGTGGGCCGGTGTCGTCCGTGGAAAACAGGCCGAATAGGGAGTCGCTCAATGTCACGTCTGTCAAAGTGATCGTGCGGCTGGTTACACCTGTTTCAACGTCGTCGCCCGTGAAGGTTGCGGTTCCGGTGCTAACGGTTTGGCCGGATGTATCGCTCACCGTAATTGGAACCGTGTAATTTTTGATCGGGTGATGGTCGGGAAAGGGTTTTCCGTAGCGAATGCGTCTGACATCACCATCTTTGTCGTAGTCATCTCGCGATCTGAACGAGAAGGTCTGAGGATAGGCCCGGACCAAAGACGTTCCCTCATCAAGGCTCGCACTATGGGATTTGGTGGAGATATCGGCATCAAGCGGCGCTCCAAGGAGCGTTGATGATGATGTGACTATGCCAGTCCCGCCTGAGTTTGAGTCTGATCCACCACTGGAACACGCGTTTAGCGCTGCGGCAGCAACAGCCGCTATTGTACTCGATACTCTCAACACAGGTACGCCCTCACCACCACACTTTCGAACTTGGTTAGTGAGACATTAGGCTTTTTCAGTCAACGAAGCCGTTAACACGTGGTTAACTTTAAACGGAGGTATGGCAAATAGAGCAATTTACACGATTGGCGGGTCAAACTCTTATCTTGGGTTCATTAGGTATTAGAGCCAAGGATCTTTGGCTATTTTCTGATATTTTCTCGTTTCAAGGAGGGCTGGTTCAGAAGTCTTCGACCATGACGACACCCGGAACGTGTTTTATTGCGCCCTTAATTGCCGGTGTGATGGGATATTGGTGAGGCAAGGTCATCTCCACTTCGCCGGGAAGGTCCGGGTGCAGCAGGATCAGATTAACAGGGCCGCTGCCACGCGCTGATCCTTTGGACTCCTCAAGTCGGGTCGCCACGGATGGCATGGCGGCGGGATCGTCGATGAAAATTTTCAAGCCGCTATCGGCGGCACCTGCGACCACATCGTCGATGGCTTGAAAGCCTCTGGCCAGCAGTTTCATCTGATCGCCCTCAAGCGTGGCATCGACCGTTAGAACAACGTTCGAGCCTGCCTCTAGCAGATCACGGTATTTCTCAAGCGGCTCGGAAAAGACCGTCACCTCATAAAGCCCTGTTGGGTCGGACAATTGCACAAAGGCAAAGCGGTTACCCCGTGCCGATTTGCGCTCTTGTCGGCCTGCAACTGCACCTGCGATTTTGGCCGTGCAAGCGCCCTGTTCGACCCTTTGTTCCAGCTCGGCAAAAGTCATCACGCGTTGGCGCTTAAGCGGCGCGACATAATCGTCGAGCGGGTGACCGGAGAGGTAAAAGCCCACCGCTGCATGTTCTTGGGTGAGCCGCTCTGTGGGCAGCCAATCCTCGACAACTGGCAGGCGCGGGCTTGGCAGATCAGCACCGCCTTCACCGAACATGGAAATCTGGTTGGAGTTGCGATCATCATGGGTGGCGGAGGAATAACCGACCAGGGCGTCCACAGAGGCCAGACATTTCGCGCGATTATTGTCGAGTTGATCAAAAGCGCCAGAGCGGGCCAGCATCTCCATGGGGCGCTTACCGACGCGCTTGAGGTCAACGCGGCGAGCGAAGTCAAAGAGGTCGGTGAAAGGACCGTCAGCGCGGGCTTCGGTGATCAAACGCATTGCTTCGACGCCCACGTTCTTCAAGCCGCCCAGCGCATAGACCACCTGTCCTTCATGGACGGAAAAGCGCGCCTCGGAGCGGTTCACGCAAGGTGGGACCAGCCCGATGTCGAGCCGCTCGATCTCCTGCTTATAGACGTGCAGTTTTTCGGTGAGATGAAGGTCGCAGTTCATCACCGCGGCCATGAATTCGACCGGATAATTCGCCTTGAGCCAAGCGGTTTGATAGGAGACCACCGCATAGGCAGCCGCGTGGGATTTGTTGAAACCATAGTTGGCGAATTTATCCAGAAGGTCCCAAACCTCGGTCGCCTTTTTGGCGTCCACGCCGTTGTCTTTGGAGCCTGCCAGAAACTTCGGCTTCTCCGCGTCCATGGCTTCCTGAATTTTCTTACCCATGGCACGGCGCAACATATCCGCGCCGCCAAGCGTGTAATTGCCCATCTTCCGGGCGATCTCCATCACCTGCTCCTGATAGACGATGATGCCTTGGGTTTCATCAAGGATCGGGTCGATCAGAGGGTGGATGCCCTCGCGCTCTTCAAGGCCGTTTTTCACCTTACAGAACTTCGGAATGTTCTCCATGGGGCCGGGTCGGTAGAGGGCCACCAGCGCGATAATATCCTCGATACAGTCGGGTTTCATCTGCTTGAGCGCGGACATCATGCCCGAGCTCTCCACCTGAAACACAGCGACCGTTTGGGCGGCGGCATAGAGCTCGTAGGACTTTTTGTCGTCCAGCGGGATTGCCCCGATGTCGATGTCCACGTCTCGGAGCTTCAGCAGATCGAGGGCGTTCTGGATGACCGTGAGCGTCTTGAGGCCAAGGAAGTCGAACTTAACCAGACCGGCTTGTTCCACCCATTTCATGTTGAACTGGGTGGCTGGCATGTCCGAACGGGGGTCTTGATAGAGCGGGACCAGCTCATCGAGTGGTCGATCGCCAATCACAACACCCGCCGCGTGGGTCGAAGCGTTTCGCAACAGCCCCTCAACCTGCTGGGCATAGTCGAGCAGTCGTGCGACCACCTCTTCGGATTTCGCCTCTTCACGCAAACGCGGCTCGTCGGCCAAAGCCTTCTCGATGGAGACCGGTTTGACGCCCTCCACAGGGATCATTTTCGAAAGACGGTCCACCTGCCCGTATGGCATTTGCAGAACCCGCCCCACATCGCGCACAGCGGCTTTGGAGAGGAGCGCACCGAAAGTGATGATTTGCGCCACACGGTCGCGACCGTATTTTTCCTGCACATATTGGATCACCTCCTCGCGGCGATCCATGCAGAAATCGATATCGAAATCGGGCATGGAGATACGTTCGGGATTGAGGAAGCGCTCGAACAGGAGGTTGTAACGGAGCGGGTCCAAGTCGGTGATGGTCAGGGCGTAAGCCACCAGCGATCCCGCACCCGAACCACGGCCAGGCCCGACGGGAATGTCCTCGTCCTTGGCCCATTTGATGAAGTCAGCCACGATCAGGAAGTAGCCCGGGAAGCCCATGCCTTCGATCACTTCCAGTTCGAATTCGAGCCGTTTTTCGTAGTCCTCAACAGGGGCCGCATGGGGGATGACGGACAAGCGCTCTTT
>CAZXRG010000072.1:10779-14180 GCA_964642935.1 uncultured Rhodobacterales bacterium
CAGATGAGCGCGTCATGGGCCTCATACATGTCCCGCTTGGGGAAGTAGACGTCATTGGTCGCAACAATCGGCAGACCCATGGAATAGGCCAAATCCAAGGCTCCCGCTTCGGTGACCGCTTCATGTTCGGGCAGGGAGCCGTCCTCGCGGGGGTGGCGCTGCAATTCGATATAGAGACGGTCGGGATAGGTCTGGGTCAGTTTCGCACAAAGCGCCTTGGCCTTGTCCCCCTGTCCGTCCGTGAGCAATTGACCAAGTGGTCCAGTGGGGCCTCCGGTCAAACAGATCAAACCGTCGGAATAAAGCTCCAACTGCTCCATGGTGACATGGGGGAGATCGTCCCCGCACTCCAGAAAGTTGCAAGAGTTCAGTTTGAGCAAATTGAGGTATCCCGCCTCGTTTTGAGCAAGCAGAACAATGGCGCGGGGTTCGGGCCCTTTTTCACCGGGACGCGGGGCATCGCCGTAAGCCAGATCGAACTGACAGCCGATGATCGGCTGCACGCCTGCACCGGACATATACTCGGAAAACTCCAACGCCGCGAAGAGGTTGCCCGTATCGGTCACAGCAACTGCGGGCATCCCCGCCTGGCTGGCCATTTTGGAGAGCGCTTTGATCTGCACCGCCCCCTCAAGAAGAGAATAGGCGGAGTGCAGGCGGAGGTGAATGAATCGCGGGGTTTGGGTCATGGGCTGAAACTAGACAGAAACCGCGCGGGTGAAAACAGGGCAAACACCACAAATTGTTCCTCCAACGAAGTTATCCACAACATCTTTGCAATTTGAGGTCCGGTTGGGCACGCGAATCTGTTGCACGCGCAGAATGCACTCGCTAGGCTTTTTTCAGCACGCAATCAGGGGAATACGGGGATGAGCACGCTCCTCGCCATAGATGATCTAACGAAGTCCTATCCGGGCGTAGTGGCCAATGATCATGTGTCGTTCTCCATTCAGCCGGGCGAAATCCATGCGCTTTTGGGGGAGAATGGTGCTGGAAAGTCCACTCTGGTCAAGATGATCTACGGGCTTGTGCAGCCGGATCATGGCGCCATGGCGCTCCACGGGGAGCCCTTTGCGCCGCAAAAGCCAAGTCAGGCGCGCCAGTCCGGTGTGGCGATGGTGTTTCAGCATTTCTCGCTGTTTGAGGCGCTGACGGTCGCGGAGAACATTGCGCTTGGCATGGAAAAACCGCCCAAACGTGGGGTTCTCAATGCCAAGATCAGCGAGGTCAGTCAAAACTACGGGCTGCCTCTTGATCCGAACCGTTTGATCGGAGACCTGTCTGCGGGGGAGCGTCAACGGGTCGAGATTATCCGGTGTCTCCTCCAGAACCCTCGCCTGTTGATCATGGACGAGCCGACGTCTGTGCTGACCCCTCATGAGGTGCAAACCCTGTTCAAAACGCTGCGCCAGTTGAAGTCCGAGGGGGTGTCCATCCTTTATATCTCTCACAAGCTCTCGGAGATTCAGGAGCTTTGTGATCATGCGACTATTCTGCGCGGAGGCTGTGTCGTTGAGACCTGTATTCCGCGCCATGAAACGCCGCGCTCATTGGCGGAGATGATGATTGGGGCCAGTCTGGCCCAGCCCAAGCCGCGCAAGGTCGCGCCGGGCACTGCGGTTTTGGAGGTGCGTGATCTGAGCATGGCCGCGCAAAACCAGTTCTCGGTCAGCCTTAAGGATGTTTGCTTTGATATTCGCGCTTCAGAAATCCTCGGGATCGGGGGTGTTGCGGGGAATGGGCAAGAGGAGCTGGTGTCGGCCCTTTGTGGAGAGCGGGTGGCGCAGAACGGGATTATCTGGCTCGAAGGGCGGGATGTCATTGAACTGGATACCAACCAGCGGCGTCGGGCCGGATTACTGACGGCTCCTGAGGAGCGTCTTGGCCACGCGGCGGCACCGGATATGTCGTTGACGGAGAATGCGCTTCTGTCTGCGCGAGTGCGAGAGAGGCTCGATCTTAATGGGTTTATAAAACGCGAAAGTACGGAGAATTTTGCCAGAGCCATCATCAATAAATTCGATGTGCGCACGACTGGGCCGGACCGCGCGGCCCGTTCACTTTCGGGTGGAAACTTGCAAAAGTTCGTCATTGGTCGGGAGGTCATGCAGCGTCCGCGCGTTCTCGTCGTGAACCAGCCCACATGGGGTGTCGATGCGGCGGCAGCGGCGGCCATTCGCGATGCCATTCGCGATTTGGCCGATGCAGGATCGGCCGTGTTGGTGGTCAGTCAGGACCTTGATGAGTTGATGGAGATGGCCGATACAATCGCTATTCTCGCGGATGGTCGCCTGTCGGAACCGGCACCCATTCATACGGTTTCAATTGAGGCCATTGGTGAGATGATGGAAGGCAAAATGGGGGCGGTTCGTGTACAAGTTTGAGCTGCGCCCAACGCCGTCCAAGACCATGCGGGCCTTGACGCCTGTTTTGGCGGTTCTTGCAACAATGCTGGCCGGAGCGGTCCTGTTCAGCATATTGGGGAAAAACCCGATTGAGGCCATTCGGGTGATCTTTGTTGATCCACTGTTTGATCCGTTCTCCCGATCCGAGTTGTTGGTGAAAGCCTCGCCTTTGGTGCTGATTGCCATCGGTTTGAGCCTTGGGTTCAGGGCGGGCATTTGGAATATCGGGGCGGAAGGGCAGTTCATTATCGGAGCCATCGCGGGGGGCGCAATGGGCCTCGCCTTTTATGGCACGTCGGGCGTTTGGTTGCTGCCACTTATGGCAATCGCAGGCGCCTTGGGGGGCTTTCTTTGGGCCATGATCCCCGCCCTCTTGCGGATAAAATTCAACGCCAATGAAATTCTGGTCAGCTTGATGCTGGTCTATGTGGCGACGCTTTTGTTGTCCGCTCTGGTCTCTGGCCCGCTTCGTGATCCAGACGGGTTCAACTTTCCCGAAAGCCGCACCTTTCACGACAGCGCAACCCTCCCGATCCTGATTGAAACCACGCGGGTTCATTCAGGTGTGTTGGTGTCGTTATTCGCCGTCATCATCGGCTATGTGCTTTTGGAGCGGCATGTCTTCGGGTTTAACGTTAAGCTCACAGGCTCCGCCCCTAAGGCGGCCAATTTCGCGGGTATTCGCCAGAACGTGATGATCGCGTCGTGCTTGGGAATATCCGGCGCGCTTGCGGGGCTTGCGGGCATGTTTGAGGCGGCCGGACCTGTTGGCCAATTGGTGCCGTCTTTGCCAGTGGGCTACGGGTTCACGGCGATTATCGTCGCATTTTTGGGCCGACTGCATCCGGTTGGCATTCTGGCCGCCGGACTGGTTATGGCGCTGACTTACATCGGCGGAGAAACCGCTCAGTTCGCGCTCGGCCTGCCTGCCGCTGCGATCTCGGTCTTTCAGGGGATGCTGCTCTTTTTCCTCTTGGGCTTTGATATTCTGGTCAA
>CAZXRG010000073.1:0-1749 GCA_964642935.1 uncultured Rhodobacterales bacterium
TTGCTCATCGGTTTGCCGCTTTGGGTCTGTTCAATCATCTCTCTAGCCTCGCTCAAGGGTTTAAACGCCCCTGAAACACTGCTTAAAACCCCTTACCAAAGCTCAAACAGACCGCACGGACCCGGTGCACGGGGGGTGCGCGCAAGGTGCACGGGTTGTGTCGGCCTTTTTTGGCCTCTATAGCACCCCTATTATGACCGATAGAGCCTCAAACCAGCCCGTCCTCCCCCCCGAAATTGCGCGTCGTCGCACCTTCGCGATTATCTCCCATCCGGATGCGGGAAAGACCACGCTGACCGAAAAATTCCTCCTTTATGGTGGCGCTATTCAGATGGCCGGACAGGTGCGTGCCAAGGGCGAGGCCCGGCGGACCCGCTCGGACTTTATGCAGATGGAAAAGGACCGTGGCATCTCGGTCTCCGCCTCCGCAATGTCCTTTGAATTCAAGGAGTTCTGGTTCAATCTGGTGGACACACCGGGTCACTCGGACTTCTCTGAGGACACCTATCGCACGCTCACTGCCGTGGATGCGGCCGTGATGGTGATTGACGGTGCCAAGGGCGTGGAGAGCCAGACCCAGAAGCTCTTTGAAGTCTGTCGTCTGCGTGATCTGCCCATTCTGACCTTCTGTAACAAGATGGACCGCGAAAGCCGTGAAGTCTTTGAGATCATTGACGAAATCCAAGAGAACCTCGCCATAGACGTCACCCCGGCCAGTTGGCCCATCGGCATAGGGCGCGACTTTCTAGGTGCCTATGACATGATCAACGACACCCTTGAGCTGATGGACCGCGCCGATCGCAACAAACGCGCGGAATCCATCAAGATGAAGGGCCTGGACGACCCCGCTTTGGCCGAGCACATCCCCGCAGAGCTGCTCGAAAAACTCCGCGAAGAAGTCGAAATGGCCCGCGGTTTGCTGCCAGAGTTCGACACCCAAGCTTTCCTTGACGGCACCATGACCCCAATCTGGTTCGGCTCCGCCCTAAACTCCTTCGGCGTGCAAGAACTCATGGACGCCATCGGCAATTACGGCCCGCAACCCCAAGTGAGACCGGCGGCCACACGGCAGGTTTCTCCCGATGAATCAAAGGTTTCCGGCTTTGTCTTTAAAGTCCAAGCCAATATGGACCCCAAGCACCGAGACCGCGTCGCTTTCGTCCGCCTTTGCTCGGGCCACTTCAAACGCGGCATGAAAATGACCCATGTGCGCACAGGCAAGCCCATGGCCATCTCGAACCCTGTGCTGTTTTTGGCCTCGGATCGCGAGTTGGCCGAGGAAGCTTGGGCTGGCGACATCATGGGCATTCCCAATCACGGGCAACTTCGCATTGGCGACGCGCTCACTGAGGGGGAAAAATTAACCTTTGCGGGGATACCTTCCTTCGCACCGGAACTTCTACAATCGGTTCGTGCGGCTGATCCCATGAAAGCCAAGCACTTGGATAAGGCCCTTTTGCAATTCGCCGAAGAAGGTGCCGCCAAAGTGTTCAAACCGATGATCGGCTCAGGCGCTATCGTCGGCGTTGTGGGAGCGCTCCAGTTTGAGGTTCTGGCCAGCCGGATCGAGCTTGAATACGGCCTGCCCGTGCGCTTTGAGGCGACCCAGTTTACCTCTGCGCGTTGGGTGAACGGCCCTACCGATAAGGTCGATGCGTTTGTGGATGCGAATAAGGGCCATATGGCCACGGATCATGACGGAGATCATGTGTATATGACCCGTCTACAATGGGACATTGATCGCGTGGA
>CAZXRG010000073.1:1849-14127 GCA_964642935.1 uncultured Rhodobacterales bacterium
GACCTACGACTGACCGCGACCAAGGAAATGCTGGCTTAACGTTCTGGCGTTAGGCTAGGTGGGAACTCACTTCGTTTCCCACCCAACCACGACGCCATTTTCAAGATAAACTCTTGTTCCAAAACGGTTTTTACCCTTTTGGTCGTATTTCATCTCGCGTTTGGTCTTGGTCTTGAGAACCGTCTCGTCCATGTCCGCAGGCTCTCCCCAGACGTCCATGACCATCTCGGCCGTCATGCCCTGCGCAATGCGCCCTTCCATGATCGTGTCGACCATATCCGCATCATCATAGCGTTTCATCAGGAGCGCGCGCCGCGCCTTTTTCATGGCAAAGCGCACGAAAAAGTAGAAGGCGCAGAGCCCGAATACGATCAACGCCGCTGAGAGCCCCCAATCCGACATCAGTCTACAAACGCCTTTTCAATCACAAAATCACCCGGTTCAGAGTTTGATCCCTCCGCCATGCCAATGCGCTCGCAAAACTCCTTATGCTCTTGGAGCATCGCCATGGATCCGCAGATCATCACGCGGTCGGTGGCCGCTGTCAAACCCTGACCTGTAGCCGCTTCAAAGCGACCGTCATTGACCCAATCGGTCATGCGCCCCATGGTCTCGCTCTTTTCTTGCGTGGTTGTGGGGATATGGATGAGACGCCCGTCGACCACCTCGGAAAGCAGCTCGTCCTCGTTACATTGTCGAACGATTTCATGGCCGTAGTCGAGTTCTTTAATGTCACGACACGTATGGGTGAGAACCACCTGATCGAACTTCTCATAGGTCTCTGGATCACGGATGATGCTCACAAACGGCGCAATTCCCGTACCCGTAGAGAAACAGATCAGGCGTTTTCCGGGCGTCAAAGCATCATGGACCAAAGTGCCAACCGGCTTGGGGCGGATCAAAATCTGATCATCAACCTCAAGGTGCTGCAGTTTAGAGGTCAAAGGCCCCTCATCCACCTTGATGGAATAGAACTCCAGATCATCATCCCAATTGGGAGAGGCGATAGAATAGGCCCGCACAAGCGGCTTTTCCCCGTTCATCAGGCCAATCATCGCAAATTCACCGGAGCGAAAGCGGAATCCTTGAGGGCGCGAGGTTTTAAAGGAGAAGGTTTTGTCGGTCCAATGTTGAACGCTCAAGACATCCAGCGCCTCGAAACCCTTTGGCACGGGATCAATTTTAACAGTCATTACAGGTTTTTCCTCGCTCAAACCAAAAGCAGCAAACTCAGCAGGGATATAACGCCAGTGCTTCCCAGTTGTAAGGGCAAAGACCTTACTTTTTAAGGACATTTATATGCCACTTACCGTGCATAAATCGCATGTTAATTGACGAATGCTACCAAGTTCGGTAAGGGGAGCGCAGTCGAACTGGTTTCAATCCGGAAGCCAACGCCGCGTGATCTACTGCGGCGAACTTAACAAGCCGTAGCGAAAAGATTTTATGACCAATTTCAAAGACCTGGAGCTTGATCCAGACGTTCTCAAAGCTGTTGAAGAAGCAGGATATGAGACACCTACACCAATTCAGGCTGAAGCCATTCCATTCGCTCTGACGGGGCGGGATGTTTTGGGGATCGCCCAGACGGGAACCGGTAAAACCGCCTCTTTCACATTGCCCATGATCACCATGTTGGCAAAAGGACGGGCGCGGGCACGTATGCCAAGATCACTTGTTCTGGCCCCGACGCGGGAGTTGGCCGCGCAGGTTGCTGAAAACTTCGAGACTTATGCCAAGTACAAAAAGCTGACCATGGCCCTGTTGATCGGTGGCGTCAGCTTTAAGGATCAGGAGCGTTTGATTGATCGGGGTGCCGATGTTCTAATCGCCACACCGGGTCGTCTTCTGGACCATTTCGAGCGCGGTAAGCTGATGCTGACAGGCATTGAGATTATGGTGGTTGATGAGGCGGATCGCATGCTCGACATGGGGTTCATTCCCGATATCGAACGTATCTTTAAGCTCACGCCATTTACGCGCCAGACGTTGTTCTTCTCCGCCACGATGGCGCCAGAGATTACGCGTATCACCAAAGAATTCCTGCACAATCCAGAGCGTGTGGAGGTGGCCCGTCAAGCAACGACGTCGGAAACCATCGAGCAGGCTGTGTGCATGCACCGCGCCTCCAAGCGGGAGCGTGCGGCCAAGGATAAGCGCGATATTCTGCGCCAGTTGATCGTGAACGAGGGTGATAGCCTCACCAACGGGATCGTCTTCTGTAACCGGAAGCGCGATGTGGATATTGTTGCAAAATCGCTCACCAAACATGGGTTTGATGCGGCGGCAATCCACGGTGATCTGGATCAATCCTTGCGCACAAAGACCCTTCAGGGGTTTCGTGACGGGGAATTGAAGCTGCTGATTGCCTCTGACGTGGCGGCACGCGGGCTCGACATTCCCGATGTGAGCCATGTTTATAATTTCGACGTGCCGATCCATTCGGAGGATTATGTGCACCGCATTGGCCGAACAGGTCGCGCGGGGCGGTCTGGCAAGGCAATCACCATTTGCTCGGCATCTGATGAGAAATATTGGGCGAAGATTGAAGAGCTGATTGGTAAGGACATCAAGCGTCTGGACAATCCCTTGCAATCCACGCCTGCAGAAAAGCCAAAGGCAGAGGCCTCAAAGCCAGAGCCCAAGCCCAAGTCTGACGCGCCAAAAGTGCAGGCAGACGCGGTGGAGGAGTCATCCGAAGCGCCCGCCAAGCGGACCCGCTCGCGCGGTGGTCGCAACAAAGACAATCAGCGTCAAAAGGACGACAGACCGCAGGGACGTCGGGGCTATAAGCAAGAGCCGCGCAACACCATTGTGGGCATGGGTGATCATGTGCCCGAGTTCTTGACGCGCGATTTCAGACAGCAAATTGCTGAGGCGGCCGAAGAAACACCGGCAGCAGACAGCCAGTAAGGGCTTAAGCCAATCTGCTGGTCATAACCGTGACCAGCGGCTTTTTCCGCACCTGATCATTGCAGACTTTGCGCACGATGCGCGACACCCGCTCGGACACGGCGTCGTCATCCTTAAGGTCCTTGCGCTTGGCACGTGACAGATCAGCCTCGACCGCTTCTTCCAGATCTTCCTGAAGGGAGCCCAAGTGAGGCTCGGGAATGCCGTGAAGTTCGACCCAAACGCCGTCAAGCGGACGATCTTCCTCATCAATCACAACGCTCACCGTCACAAGACCGCGCAAAGCCATGCGCACGCGTTCACGTACCACACCGTCCATAGCGCCGATCAGCGCAGAGCCGTCCAGGTAGGTCCGACCCGTCTCGATAATGTCGAGCACTTTTCCCTGATCATGGGAGAGATCAATCATCGTGCCATTGGGCACAATCGCAGAGCGGCGCCCGTTGGCCTCAGCCAAATCCGCATGTTCTTTGAGATGCCTGTATTCGCCATGCATGGGCACGACAAAACGGGGATTGGTCAGCGCATGCACCTGTTCAAGATCAGGACGGTTTGCATGTCCGGACACGTGGTAACGGGCGTCCTCTTCCACGACCCGCACACCCTTCTCAGCCAATCCGTTTACCAATCGCCCGACGCCAATTTCATTGCCCGGAATGGTTTTTGAGGAGAACAGGAAGGTGTCCCCTTTGGACAGTTCAATCCCCATGTATTTGTCACGCGCCAAAGAGGCGGTTGCGGCCCGCGCTTCCCCTTGTGAGCCTGTGGAGAGTGCAAAAAGATGATCGCGCGGAATATTCGCAGCCTCTTTCACGTCAATCACATTGGGGAAATCAGGAAGGATACCGGATTCCCGCCCATAACCGATCATGCGGTTCATAGCGCGCCCCAGAAGCACAACCGCCCTGCCCTGATTGGCCGCCGCACGCGCCAAAGTGCGCAGACGCGCGATATTGGAGGCAAAGGTTGTAGCCACCACCATACCTGTAGCGGTTGCCATAAGCGTTTCGATGTCCTCGACAATATCGGCCTCGGAGCGACCCGGATCTTTGGAGAAGACATTAGTACTGTCGCAGACCAGCGCCATCAGATCATCGCCCGCAATCGCCTTGAATGCCTCGGGATCAAAAGGCTCGCCCATTTGAGGGTTTGGGTCCAGCTTGAGATCACCGGAGTGAAGCACCCGCCCCGCTGGCGTGTCGATCACCATGGCAGAGGCTTCGGGGATCGAATGGGACACCGGCATAAAGCCGACCTTAAAGGGGCCAGCTTCAACCATTTCAGGCATGGCTTCCACAACGGTCACGGCGGACGGCTCAACGCCGACACTTTCCAGCTTGTGACGCGCAATAATGCCCGTAAAAGCCCGCGTATAAATCGGTTTTCCACCCAGTTTAGACCAAAGATGACCCACACCGCCCACATGATCCTCATGGCCATGGGTGATGAAGATCGCCTCAAGATTATCCAAACGCTCCTCAATGAACGCAGTATCGGCCATGATCAGATCAACACCGGGTGAGCCATCCATGCTCGGGAAGGTCACACCGACATCAATCATGATCCAGCGCTCACGACCGGGCGCGCCCCAACCGTAGAGATACATATTCATGCCGATCTCGCCGGCACCCCCTAGGGGCAGATATACGAGACGTTCATTAGAACTCATTGGCCGGCCTTCACATTATGCTCATAGATCAAAAGAAGGCCCTGCAAAGTCACATCCGCTTCAAGCGCGTCAAACACATCCGTGCCCTGCTCAAACAATGTGGACAGACCACCCGTCCCGATCACTTTCATCGGTCGCTTATACTCTGCGCGGATTTGAGTGCAAATCCCTTCAATCAAACCCACATAACCCCAGAACACACCTGATTGCATACAAGCCACAGTATTGGTGCCGATCACGCGCTCAGGTTTGGTGACATCCACAAAAGGCAGGGCTGCTGCATGATCATGGAGGGCCTTTAGCGAGAGATTTACGCCCGGCGCGATGACCCCGCCAATATAGGCTCCGTCTTCGCCGACCACATCAAAGGTCGTCGCCGTGCCGAAATCCACAACAATCAAATCACCCCCATGGCGGGCATGGGCCCCCACGGTATTAACGATGCGATCCGCCCCGACGATCGTGCCCTCATCCACGCGCGGCTTCACGGGCAATAAGCAATCGGGCTTGCCCACCACAAAGGGGCGGCAGTCAAAATACCGGTTGCACAGGAGCCGAAGGTTAAACACCACCTGCGGGACCACCGAAGAGACAATCACCGCATCAATGTCGTAGTCCGCTTTTTCAAGCTGCATGAGAGAGCGGAGCCAGACGTAATATTCGTCCGAGGTCCGTTGATGCTCGGTCGCACAGCGCCATTCTCCCACAAAAGAGGTCCCGTCATGGACCGCAAAAATCGTGTTGGTATTGCCCACATCAATCACAAGAAGCATGTTCGTCTCCCCCTGAGTGGTTCAGAGTTGGTGGCTAAAATAGACATCCCCAGCCGGCAGGCTCATCACTGTTTTGTCTGTTCGCAGAACGAGGCTGCCGCTTTCGTCTATATCCTCAAAGACACCAGCATGCTCAACATTCGGCAAGCGTGCGACAATAGGCGTCCCCAAGCCAACGGCCCGTGCCAGCCAGGCCTCCCGAATTGGGGCAAAACCGTCCTGCTCCCAACGTCCTTGCCAATCCGCTAAGGCTGGAGCCAATGCGTTTAGAAACGCTTCGGGGGGGATTGTGTCGTTGATATGTTTGGCAAGAGTTGTGGCGGGAAGTGCGCGTTTCTCAAGATCGCTTTGAGGGGGGGCGTGTTTGAGGTTCACGCCAATCCCGATCACCAAACCCATACGCCCTTGATGCGCAACAGTCTCAAGAAGAATGCCGCTCAGCTTTTCACCGTTTAACAACAGATCATTGGGCCACTTTAGCGCAAGTTTTGATGCGCCGAGCTCTGCAACCGTATCAAATAATGCCAATGCGGTCACAAAGGACATTTGCGCGATGTCCTCAACGGGTTTGTTCGGCCATGTCAGGTAACTGGCGGCAAAATTCCCGCGCTGGAAGGACCAGGCCCGGCCGCGACGCCCGCGTGAGGCTGTTTGCTCGTGGGCCAGAACCCAGATTGCTCTGTGCCCGTCCTGACCCAATCGGCTTACGTAGGCATTGGTGCTATCGACTTCGTCGAGAACGAGGTGATCAACACCCGCAGGCCAAGGCGCGTTCACCTCTACTGGAGCAACGTCGCAGCGGCGGCGGCGGCGATCTCTTCAACCCCGAAAAGGTTGATCACACCAAAGACCATGACAAATGCAGAGGCACTTAGGGCCGCAAAATGCACAAAAGGCATTTTCCCGTCCAAAGCGTCCGCAGGCTCGCCAAAGTACATCAAATAGATGATGCGCAAGTAATAGAACGCGCCGATGACCGAAGCGATCACACCCGCGATGGCCAACCATGTGAGCCCTGCATCAACGGCCGCAATCAGGACATACCATTTGCCGAAGAAACCAACGAGCGGTGGCACGCCTGCCAGAGAGAACATGAGCACGGCCAACATAGCGGCACGGGCGGGTTCAACGCGGCTGTAAAGACCGAGTGCTTTGATATCCATCACCGGGCGACCGTCTTTTTCCATGTTCAGAATGAATGCGAAAACACCGATGTTCATGGCCACATAGATTGCCATATAAATAAGCATCGCCTGCACGCCTTGAACGGTGCCTGCGGACAATCCCATGAGCGCAAAGCCCATGTGACCGATGGATGAAAACGCCATAAGACGTTTGATATTGGTCTGACCAATGGCGGCAATTGCGCCGAGGAACATTGAAACCAGAGCGAGGAAGGCAAGGATTTGTTGCCAATCGCTTACGGCAGCTCCGAACCCGTCAAACAGAAGACGTGCGAAGAGTGCCATGGCAGCGACCTTTGGAGCCGTTGCGAAGAAGCCTGTCACCGGTGTGGGCGAACCCTCGTAAACGTCCGGCGTCCACATGTGGAATGGAGCGGCGGAGACTTTGAAGGCCAAGCCACAGCACATGAACACAATACCGAACAATAGGCCAAGCGACATGTCTTCGCTTTCCAAAACGCTGGTGATGCCTGCGAATGTGGTCGTGCCAGTGTAACCGTAGGTCAGAGAGGCTCCGTAAAGGAGGAGGCCCGAAGAAAGAGCGCCTAGCACGAAATACTTCAGACCCGCCTCGGTTGAGCGGAGGCTATCACGACGGAAGGAGGCGACCACGTAAAGCGACAGAGATTGAAGTTCCAACCCCATGTAAAGCGCCATCAGGTCCCCAGCTGAGACCATCATCGACATGCCCAATACGGCCAAAACGATCAGGATCGGGAATTCGAACTTCATCAGATCATTGCGGGTCAGATACTCTTCCGAAAGCGCCAGCATGACTGCAGCACCCAGAAGCATCACCACTTTGGCAAACCGCGCAAAGCCGTCGTTGATGAACATCCCGTCAAAGGCTGTGCGTGTGCCCTCTTCCTGAAATCCGATAAAGCAGGCCAAGCCGACCAAGAGCGCGACGCTGCCCCATAGGATGGTGCGTGCCTGATTGTCTTTGCCCAAGTAGACGCCCCACATCAGGGCCGCCATGGCGAAGACTGCGAGGATCAGTTCGGGAAGAACGGTGACTAGATCAGCGGATAACATCTTGGATGATCCCTTTAATTCTGCGCTGTTTCAACAGCACCGGCGAAAGCCGCCTGCGCTGTCTCAACGTCATCTAATAGTGCTGCAACGGCGGGTGCGAAGACATCGATTGCCAGACTTGGATAGACCCCAAGCAGGATCGTCATCACAACCAATGGCGCGAACAATAGCTTCTCGCGACCGGTCAAATCCTGAATGCCTTTGAGGCTGGCCTTGAGCAGATCGCCAAAGACGACCCTGCGATAAAGCCAAAGCGCGTAGGCGGCTGAGAGTATGACACCTGTAGCCGCAAAGAAGGCAACCCAGGTGTTCACTTGGAACACGCCTGCCAGTGTCAGGAATTCGCCCACGAAACCGGACGTACCCGGAAGGCCGACGTTACCCATCGTGAACAGCATAAAGATCAAGGCGTAAGCGGGCATACGCACCACCAAGCCGCCATAAGCGTCGATGTCGCGTGTATGCATGCGATCATAGATCACACCAACACACAGGAAGAGTGCGCCTGAGATAAACCCGTGAGAGATCATCTGGAAGATCGCCCCATCAACGCCTTGCTGATTAGCCGCAAAAATCCCCATGGTCACAAAGCCCATATGGGCGACCGAGGAGTAAGCGATCAGCTTTTTCATGTCTTCCTGCATCATCGCCACAAGGCTCGTGTAGATGATCGCAATGACGGACAAGGCGAACACAAAATTCGCCATCAAATCAGAGGCAATCGGGAACATGGGCAAGCTGAACCGCAAGAACCCGTAGCCACCCATTTTCAACAGCACCGCCGCCAGCACAACAGAACCCGCTGTCGGGGCCTGAACGTGTGCATCCGGTAACCAGGTATGGACCGGCCACATGGGCATCTTCACCGCGAAGCTGGCGAAGAAGGCGAGCCACATAAGTGTCTGAGCGCCGCCCACAATCGACCAGCCCCAAATCTCTAGCGTTTCTGAGCTGAACTCATGGGCCAGAAGAGTTGGAATATCCGTGGTGCCTGCATCCATATACATGGCAACCATGGCCACCAGCATGAGAACGGAACCTAAGAAGGTATATAGGAAGAACTTGAACGCGGCGTAGATACGCTCTTTCCCGCCCCAAATTCCCACAATCAGGAACATTGGGATCAGACCGCCTTCAAAGAACATGTAGAAGAGAACCAGATCGAGTGCCGCGAAGACGCCGATCATCAGTGTCTCAAGTGCCAAGAACGCGATCATATACTCTTTGATGCGATGCTCCACATGCCAGCTGGCACCGATCACGATCGGCATCAGGAATGTGGTGAGCATGATGAACAGCACAGAGATCCCGTCCACACCCATCTTGTATTTCAGTCCACCAATCCACTCGTACTCTTCAACGAACTGGAAGTTGGTATCCTGCGGGTCAAATCCGAACATGATCGCCAATGACAGAACAAAAGTCATGACGGTCGTGAACAAAGCCAGCATCTTGGCGTTGCGACCAGCCAATTCATCCTCTCCGCGCAGGAGAAGCATCAAGACAGCTGCGCCGATCAACGGCAGGAAGGTGACCAGTGAGAGCAAGTTATCCATCAGCCTGCCCCCCCCACGACGAACCAGGTGATAATAGCGGCCAATCCGATGAACATCGCGAAGGCGTAATGGAACAGATATCCCGACTGCCAGCGTCCAAGAGTGCGGGTCACAAAGGGAACGATCCCCATGGCCAACCCGTTAATACCGCCATCAATCACAGAGCCATCGCCTTTTTTCCAGAGGAACCGGCCGAGCCACTTTGCAGGTCTCACAAAGATCAGATCGTATAGCTCGTCAAAATACCATTTGTTCAGAAGGAAGGCGTAAAGCCCACGCTGTTGAGCCGCCAGTTTCTTTGGCAGTTCCGGATTGTAGATGTAGAAAATCCAGCTCAGACAGAAGCCCAAGAGCATCGCGATGAACGGAGACAGCTTGACCCATTTGGGCACGCTATGGGCCTCCATCATCACGTTGTTTCCATCTCTCACATACAGAGCACCTTGACCGGCCACATATGGACCCATGGTGTGATGGCCATCGCCGTGCCCGTCACCATGGGCATCAGAATGATCGTCGCCATGGCTGTCAGCCTTTGCCTCGCCATGGTCATCGCCGTGATCGTCTTTGTGATCAGCATGGGCGTCCGTTTCACCGTGCGCCTCGACCAATGTCATCCCGAAGAACTTGTCGTAGTTCTTATCGAAGAAAGAATCGTACCAAGCCATGCCCGCAAACATCGAACCGATCATCAGGACAACCAATGGAATGGTCATAACCAACGGGCTCTCATGGGCGTGTTCATGGGTGTGCTTATCGCCCCGTTCACTCCCGTAGAAGGTCAGGAAGATGAGACGCCAGGAATAGAAACTCGTCATGGCAGCCGCCATCACCAGCATCCAGAAGGCATAGGTGCCAACGCCGGTATGGGCGGCAAATGTGCTCTCGATGATTGCATCTTTGGAGAGGAAACCAGCGAACCCGAGATGGGTCAGCGGAATGCCGACACCGGTGATCGCCAAAGTGCCAATCATCATGGCCGCAAAGGTAATCGGGATTTTCTTACGAAGGTTGCCGTAGTTGCGCATATCCTGCTCGTGGTGCATCGCGTGGATGACCGAACCGGCTCCAAGGAAGAGCATCGCTTTAAAGAACGCGTGCGTCAGCAGGTGGAACATGGCCGCCGAATAGACACCCACACCCGCCGCTGCGAACATATAGCCCAGCTGTGAACAGGTCGAATAGGCGATCACGCGTTTGATGTCGTTTTGAACCAGACCGATGGTGGCTGCAAAGAATGCGGTGGTCGCACCAACAACCGTGACAAAGGCCAAGGCTCCGGGTGCAAACTCAAACAGAGGCGACATGCGGCAGACAAGGAAAACACCCGCGGTCACCATGGTCGCGGCGTGAATAAGCGCGGATACAGGCGTCGGGCCTTCCATGGCGTCCGGCAACCAAGTGTGCAGCAGCAATTGCGCCGATTTACCCATGGCTCCCACAAAGAGCAGGACGGCAATGGTCTCCATGGCATTCCACTCCCAGCTGAGGAAGCTGAAGGTCATCTCGGAGAGCTCCTGACCTTTCCCGAAGATCACATCAAAGGAGATGCTATCGGTCAGGAAGAAGAGCGCGAAGATACCAAGCACAAAGCCGAAATCACCCACGCGGTTGACGATGAACGCTTTCATGGCCGCCGCATTGGCCGTGGGCTTGCGGTAGTAGAAACCGATCAAGAGGTAGGATGCGACACCCACGCCCTCCCAACCAAAGAACATCTGGAGGAGGTTGTCAGAGGTCACCAGCATCAACATGGCGAATGTGAAGAACGACAGATAGGCAAAGAAGCGCGGCTTGTAGCTTTCGCCCTCTTTCCACTGGGGGTCGTGATCCATGTAGCCCCAGCTATAAAGATGCACCAGTGAGGACACTGTGGTCACCACAATCAACATGATCTGCGTGAGGCGATCCATGCGGATGCCCCAATCAACACTCATGGCCCCACTGTCGATCCAACGGAACAGCGAGATGCTTTCGGGGTGATCGTAATGCTCAAAGAAGACCACCCACGATAGGAAAGCGGCCAGGAACAGCATGCCCGTGGCCACCGCCATAGCGGCACGCTCGCCAATCGCTTTATGGCCGAAACCGCAAATGATGGCGCCAATGAGTGGGGCGAAGAGGATTATGGTAGGCATACTGCGCTTACCCTTTCATCACATTGATGTCTTCCACAGCAATCGTGCCGCGGTTACGGAAGAAACAGACGAGGATCGCGAGGCCAATCGCCGCTTCAGCGGCCGCCACGGTGAGAACGAAGAGCGTGAAGACCTGTCCGACCAGATCACCCAGATGGACCGAAAAGGCCACGAGGTTGATGTTGACCGCCAGAAGCATCAGCTCGATGGACATCAGGATCACGATCACGTTTTTACGGTTCAGGAATATCCCGAAGATACCCGTGACAAACAGGAGCGCTGCAACGGTGAGGTAGTGTTCTAGTCCGATCATAGTCCCTGCCCCGGTTTGACGTCTTTCATCTGCATGGTCTTGGCCGGATCGCGGTACATCTGGTCCAGAATGTTCTGGCGTTTGATGTCAGGGCGATGGCGCAGCGTGAGCACGATGGCCCCCACCATAGCCACCAGCAGGATCATGGCCGAGGCTTGGAACAGGTAGATGTACTTGGTGTAGATCAGGTTACCCAAAGCAACCGTGTTATGGGTATCGCTCGGCACCGGAGCCACCGCTTGGCGCAACTCTGGCGCGCCATCGGCAATCGCCCAGTTTCCAAAGACCAAGCCAAGCTCCATAATCAGGATCACGCCCAGCAGCAGGCCAAGGGGCATATATTGCGCGAGACCATCCTTAAGCTCGGCAAAATCCACATCCAGCATCATCACCACGAAAAGGAACAGCACAGCCACCGCGCCCACGTAGACGATCACTAGGAGCATGGCGACAAACTCCGCGCCCATCAGAACGAAGAGACCAGCGGCAGAGAAGAAGGTTAGGATCAGCCAGAGCACCGAGTGAACCGGATTGCGCGACAGCACCACCATCAGGCCAGCCGCCACCGCGGTACAGGCAAACAGGTAAAATGCGAAAACGGTAATAGTCATGATCTCTCCTTACCGGTACGGCGCATCAAGTTCGATATTGCGGGCAATTTCCGCCTCCCAACGCTCACCATTGGCCAGAAGCTTGT
>CAZXRG010000074.1:0-1127 GCA_964642935.1 uncultured Rhodobacterales bacterium
CTTCGACCTCATGCACGAGGGCAAATCAATCCGCGCCGTCGTGGAGTTTTAAGCGCCGCTAGATTTAGCGAACATTATGAAACCCTCCGGATGAACTTTCGGGGGGTTTTCTTTTGGGTCAGGCGTCCAAATTCAATTGATCTGGTAAAACCCCTGATCGAGCGCTAAGCGTGGAGGCATTATGCTGGCCATTTTCCTCAAAACACTACCGTTTTTCGCGCTGATTTTCTGCGGTTATGTCGCGGCACGCACGCGGTTTTTCCCGCCTGAGGCGGCGCGCATCCTGACCAAATTCGTGTTTTACTTCGCGCTTTCTGCCATGTTGTTCCGGTCCGCCGCAACTCTGCCCATTGAGGACCTCTACCAGCCGCAATTCCTCATGGCCTATGCCATTGGGAGCGGCATTCTTTATGTCGTTGTTATCGGCGTGGCCCTGCTTCGAAAGGTCTCATGGGCGGAGGCTGGATTTGAGGCCCATTCGGGCGTTATCGGCAACGTAGGGTTTCTGGGCCTGCCCATGTTTGTGTCCATGTTCGGAGTGGCCGCAGCGGCGCCGATCATGATGGGGCTGATCATTGATCTGGTGATCTTTGGGACGATTATCGTGGTCATTGTCGAGGTCACGCAAGGCGGGCGTCGCGGGTTTGGGGCGGTTCAGACGGCGTTGATGGGCCTTTTGAAAAACCCGATGATTATGGCGGTTTTGGCGGGGCTTTTATGGTCCGTTTCGGATTTGCCCTGGTTCGCGCCTTTGGACGAATTTACTGAGATTTTGGGGGGTGCTTCAACGCCCGGAGCCTTGTTTGCCATTGGTTGCTCCTTGGCCAATCAGAGTGCGGATCAAAGGGCGGCCATTGCGGTTTGGCTCACCGCGATCAAGCTGGTCGCCCATCCGCTTATCGTTGCTTTTTTTGTGCTGTTTGTGTTTGACGTCGATCCGTTCGTGGCGGCTGTTGCCATATGCTCGGCCTCTATGCCCACAGCCGGAAACGTGTTCATTCTGGCCCAGCATTACGGGGTCGGGGCGCATCGCGTGTCAGCGACCATTCTGATCTCCACTGTGATTTCGATCCTGACAGTGACCGCTGTGATTGGCTTGGTCGGGCTGACGCCGATTTGAGGGCTCT
>CAZXRG010000074.1:1227-14084 GCA_964642935.1 uncultured Rhodobacterales bacterium
AGACTGACATGGAAACTGTTTCACAAAACCGGAGCTTTGGTGGCGTTCAAGGGGTGTATAAACATGCCTCCGCTGTCTGTGCCTGCGACATGACTTTTGCGGTCTATATGCCGCCTCAAGCAGAAGCCGGACCAGTGCCCGTACTTTGGTATCTGTCGGGTCTGACCTGCACCCATGAGAACGCCATGGTGAAGGCTGGTGCGCAGGCCTATGCGGCCCAGCACGGGATCGCATTGGTGTTTCCTGATACCTCTCCACGTGGAGAAGGCGTTGCCAATGATGATGCCTATGATCTGGGTCAGGGCGCTGGCTTTTATGTGGATGCGACGCAAGCTCCTTGGGCGCCTCATTTCAAGATGTGGTCCTATGTGGTGGATGAATTGCCTGCCCTCATCGGGGCGGAGTTCAACATCGACATGGACCGTCAGGCGATCACTGGCCATTCCATGGGCGGACATGGGGCTTTGACCATCGCCATGGGCAATCCGGGGCGGTTCAAGTCGGTTTCGGCTTTTGCGCCGATTGCGAACCCCATGGGCTCGGACTGGGGTCAAAAGCAACTGGGTGCTTATCTGGGCGATGATCAGTCCACATGGGCGGCCCATGATGCAACAGCTTTGATGGAGAAACACGGGTTTGATGGGGATATCCTGATTGATCAGGGTGGGGACGACGAGTTCCTGGGCCTTTTGAAGCCGGATGCTTTGACGGACGCGATCGAGAAGCGTGGGCAGTCGGCTACCTTCCGTATGCAGCCGGGGTATGATCACAGCTACTACTTCATCTCGACCTTTATGGGAGACCATGTGGCGTTTCATGCCAAAGCTTTGAGCTAAACCGCGTTAAAGGCGAGCTACGTTAGAGCATCTCGCCTAAAACCTGAATCGCCATTACCCTGCCGCACCTTCCGTGCTCTCGGGATAATGGCGATACGATTATACCGCATTAAAGGCGAGCTGCGTTAAGTATAAATAGATAAAGTTTTTGGTTAACGAAACCTTACCAGACTACACAGAGGCTACCGATTAAGGGGGGTCTGTTGTGAAAATCTGGAGTGTCTGTTTTGCTTACCTGTTATGTTTCAATGCTACTATGGCGCAAGGCGAAAGCCGCCGGGCTCTTGAGATGGCTGAATGTGGATATCTCCTAGGATTGGCGGCCGAGCAGCTACATGCTCGGGATGAAAAGTCGGACGATTTGCAGATGCTTGTGGGGGAAATCGTCGACTATGCCATTCTCTATTATTTCCACAATGGTGAGGAGTCGCCCATGCCCGATGGCGGGCTCTCCTTGGCCATGTATACGGAGATTATGGATCGTGGGCGTAACGTG
This sequence comes from uncultured Rhodobacterales bacterium, assembly GCA_964642935.1. Taxonomy (GTDB): domain Bacteria; phylum Pseudomonadota; class Alphaproteobacteria; order Rhodobacterales; family Rhodobacteraceae; genus CAKZTM01. The sequence continues at coordinate 2,560 of CAZXRG010000074.1, forward strand.
TTTAACCGACGCATTGTGGGGATGCAGGAAAACTCGTCAAACAAGCTGGCCAATCGGGTGATGGGGACCTGTCGCGAGGATCTCCATCTGCTGGGCCTAAAGCTGCGTCACGGATAACTGTCGTAGCGGTCCTTTTGCAGGTCCAGAATGAACAGATCATTGTTGAGATCGCTTATTCTGGACCGGACAAATGCAGCCCGCGCCTCAAGTTCCGGTGTTGGTGTTTTATTGCGGATTGATCTTAGCTCATTGCGTAAATCGTCGATGCGGTCGTCGATCTTGTCCATCCGCTCGGAAATCTCATGGTAGCGCTCGCCCTTTTGAAACGCGGGGCGAATGAACTGCTGAACCTGAGGCTCACAGACATTGTTCAAACGCCCTCCATTGCGGCCGATCTGATAGGCATTTTGAGGCGTGCAATAGGACTGAAGCCCGCGCAGGCGCGCCTCTAGGTAAGTGTCGCGATTGGGGGCAATGCCGAACTCTCCGCAGGTTTCGGCGTATTTCTCAAGGACCGAGGCGGACCGCCCGTTTTGGCCGTCCTTTTGACCGATAGAGGCCCAGTCGCCACCGCGACACTGGTCTTCGCTGATGGGCGCACAGGATGCGATTGCAACGGCTGCGGCTGGGAGTAATAGGTATCTGATCATCTTGCGCCCCTCATATTTGGCGCTTCTGATATAGGAATGATGCCTTGAATTTACAAACGCGGGCCGTGGTGGATCGGCCCGCTTCACTTAGATTTGATGAATGAAATTCTCCACAAACTCGCTTTGGGTGGGGTCGATCAGCAGCTCTGGAAGCATGTCCAAAGGGGACCAAAGGGCGGTGTGATAGGCCTCGGTGGCTTCTCTGATCTGGATCACCGGACGGCACAGATAGATGTGGCAGACTTTCTGCGCCCATTGCCCGTATTCCGGCAGGTAGGAAAACCGCTGGTAACAGCCAAGCCGTCGATCCACGTCGATCCGCCAGCCCGTCTCCTCCATTACCTCGCGATGGAGTGCTTGGATCGGTCCTTCGCCCGGATCAATGCCACCACCGGGGAGTTGGGGGGAGGGGTCTTCCTCATAAGACATGGTCAAAAGCGCCATCTCGCCCGACAGGATAATCCCGTAAGCACCGGGGCGATGGAAGTAGGTTTGTTTAGGATCAGGGCGTTCGCCAAGGCGTCTCATCATACTGTCCGCTCCACTGGGGCTTTTGTTTTGATCAACTAGCCCTTATGTGAGCGTCTTGCATCAATCAAGAGAGCTTGAACCATGAGCACAGCCGCCAAAATTGAATGGGACGATACCATTCTGCCGTTTCAGTTGGACCGGTCCGACATCAGAGGTCGTGTGGTCCGTTTGGATGGAACGCTCAACGAGATATTGAGCCAGCATGACTACCCGCCCGTGGTGCAGGCTTTGGTGGCGGATGCGGCCCTTCTGACCGCTTTGATCGGGCAGGCCATCAAGCTGCGCTGGAAGCTGTCTTTGCAAATTCGCGGGGATGGGCCGATCCGGCTGATTGCCACGGATTATTTTGCCCCCGGTGCCGATGGGAAGCCGGCGGAATTGCGCGCTTATGCCTCTTACGACGCGGAGGCTTTGCCGGAGACTTATTCCGATCCGTTCCCGCTTATTGGCACGGGCTTTTTTGCCGTGCTGATTGATCAGGGGGCAGGGACCGAGCCTTATCAGGGGATTACGCCGCTCAAAGGGGCCTCGATTGCCGATTGTGCCGCGACCTATTTTGCCCAATCCGAGCAATTGCCAACACAGTTCGCTCTGGCCGCCGCTCTCTCAGAAGAACCGGGTCAGGAGGCCGCTTGGCGGGCTGGTGGCGTGATGCTGCAAATGATGCCCAAAGCTTCGCCCCTGATGGCTTCTGAACCGGTGGCGGATGACGGGTTGTTGCAGCAGGAAGATTTGCTCGGGGATGAGGACGGTGAAAACTGGAATCGCGCGGTTACCCTCTTGGAGACAATCGAACTTTCCGAACTCATCGGACCCCATGTTGGACCCGATTTGATGCTCCACAGGCTCTACCATGAAGAGGTCCCAAGGGTGTTTGATCGCCAGCCGATTCGATTCGGATGTACCTGTGGACCGGAGAAAGTGGAGCAAACCATGTCGATTTACTCCGCTAAAGACATAGAACACATGACAAATGAAGCCGGAATGGTCACCGCTGACTGTCAGTTTTGTGGGGCACATTATGAATTTGACCCTAAAAAACTGGGGTTTGAGGCAGAACGTTAACTTTTTATTAACATTCGGCGGATTCTTGCTTGGAGTCCTATGCGGTTCCGTGCTTAACCGGAGGAGCCGAAATCTCGGCTGAGGCGCAAAAGCCAAGTGTATTTTGGTCTAGCGTTGTTGCCTCATGGCGCGTCCTAGCACCCCGGGACGCGCCCCAAAACCACACAAAATTTGTGTGAAATTATCCCACTTAGTTATTGATTTGTTTGGTTGCGACTTTTTCATCCACAGCTAAACAGGGGGTATGAGCGATGATGAAACACTTCAAAGACTGATGCGGGCGATCGATCTGGGGGCGGCTGAAAGCTCTTCGGATTTCGACCTCAATCGCGGTATTTCGCGCCCCAAAGGGCGGGTGTTGCGCGATGCATCTGTTCTTGTTTCGTTCGTATCACGCCAGGGTCGTTGGAATGTGGTTCTGACCAAAAGGGCCTCGGTTTTGCGTCACCACCCCGGTCAGATCGCCTTTCCCGGTGGGAAGAAGGACGACGGCGATGCCTCCGTGGAGGCCACTGCTCTGCGCGAAGCCCATGAGGAGATCGGCCTGGCGCCTTCAAGCGTGCGCATTCTGGGCACTTTGGGCACTCATGAGACGGTGACCAACTTCAATGTCACGCCTGTTCTGGGCGTGATCGAGGGGCCTTACGTGCCCAAGCCTGAGATAGGCGAGGTCGAGACCATCTTTGAGGTTCCCTTGGCGCATCTGATGGACGCCCGTAAGTGTCGCATTGAAGGGCGGATCTGGAACGGGATGTTGCGCAAATATTATGTGATCCCCCACGGGCCGTTTTACATTTGGGGGGCGACAGCGCGGATGATTGTCGGCCTGCGTCATCTGTGGGACAAAGCGGGATGAAGGTTGACGGGACATGGTTGGCAGGTGGCGTGCAACAGGTGTTTGCGCTTTTGGAAGACGGCGGGCATCGCGCCTATGCGGTCGGCGGCTGTGTGCGCAATTCGCTCTTGGGTGAGTCGGTCAACGACATTGATCTGGCCACGGATGCGCGACCCGAACGGGTGATGGAACTGGCGGGCGCGGCGGGGCTGAAGGCGGTGCCCACTGGGATTGATCATGGCACCGTGACATTGGTGATCGGCGGGCAAGGTTTTGAGGTCACCACCTTTCGCGATGATGTTGAGACCGATGGGCGTCACGCGGTGGTGGCTTTTTCGGACGACATCGAAACCGACGCGCGGCGGCGCGACTTCACCATCAACGCGCTTTATGCGGATCGAAGCGGGACAGTGATCGACCCGTTGGGCGGTCTGGTCGATATCCCCGAGCGGCGTATCCGGTTCATTGATGACGCCGATGCCCGCATTCGCGAGGACGGTCTGCGTATCCTTCGGTTCTTCCGGTTCTATGCCGCCTACGGTGATCCTGAGGCGGGACTGGATGCAGACGGGCTTTCCGCCTGCGCTTCCAATCTCCACATGCTTGAGGGCCTGAGCGCCGAGCGGATCGGGGCGGAGGTCAGGAAGCTGCTGGGTAGCGCTGATCCGGCCCCTGCGGTCTCGGCCATGGAGATGTCGGGAGTCCTGCCCCAAATCATGGCAGGGGCGTCGGCGGGCGGCCTAGCGCCTCTCATACACGCCGAGAACGGCCGTGCGCCGCGCTGGCAGCGTCGCTTGGCAGCTATGGGGTCGGTGGGGGTTAGCGAGCGGTTGAGGCTGTCTAAGGCGGAGATCAAGGCTCTGACGGCGATTGGCACGATCTTGGAGCAGGGGATTGGCGTTAAGGCGGCGGCTTATCGGTTTGGCGCGGAGCTTGCCGTTGATGCGGCTTTGATCAGCGCGTCTATGTCCGGTGCTCCTGCGGATACGGAGATTGAAGCGCTGGCTGAAAGCGGTGCCGCTCAGGAGTTTCCGATCAAATCCAAGATGGTCATAGATCAGGTTCCCGCCGGACCAAAACTTGGAGCCTTACTAAGGCGCTTGGAAGAGGCGTGGATTGCCTCCGACTTCACCCTGTCCAAAGATGAGCTTTTGGAAATGGTCCCCTAACCCATCATCCGCTTGCGCCGCTCCTTGATCCGCTCGTCCGCCCCAACCGTCCCGTCATGGAAGGAGCCAAACAGCTTGTCCCAAGGGATTTCGAGCGAGCCGTAATTACACTCGAAATAGCGGTGGTGCATTTGGTGATGAAACGTGCCGAGCTTGAGGCGGTTTTCGTCCTTCACCAGCAACCCCTCAAACCCCGTGTGGGTGGTGACAGCACTCAGCGTATAATACTGCATATGGAACAGAATATGGATCGGATGGGCGGCCACGATCCAGTGGATCAGGACGGTGCCCAAGTAGATGATGTGCTCGACCGGGTGCATGGAAAGGCCCGACCAAGGCCCCACGTTGATGTTGCGGTGATGAAGGGCGTGAACGTGTTTGTAGAGAAACGGCACGTGAAGGAGGCGATGAATCCAATAGAAATAGAAGCTCTCCCAGATCGGGATGAGCAGGAATAGGGCGATGAACCAGATCGGATTGGCGGCCCAAGTGAGGGTGGGCGCATAGCCATTGGCCATGGCCCAGAACATCAGAACCTCATAGGCGGTCCAGACCAAAACACCGCTGCCCAAAGACCAGAACATATTGTCGCGCACCTGCCCACCCAAGGAGAATTGCTTGCCGTTTTTCATCAAGGGACGGGGGTCGTATTTGAGTTTCTGCCCCTGTTTGGAATAGCTGTAAAACCAAAGATGCAACCCGCCCGCGACGACCCCCATGAGGATCAGGTTGCGCATATACATCTCTGCAATCCAGCCGAGGCTGAGGGTTTTGGTCTCCTCCAAAGGCGGTTGAAACCAGTAGAATGAGATCAGCGCAATCGCCAGAATGATCAGCTTTTCGGTGATCATAAACCACGAGTTCCAGACCCAGCGCAGCATCTCTAAAGGCTCAAGGGGCCAGCGGAAAAACGGGGAGACCTTGATGGGAACGTCGGGGACGTGGTTCCAACCTTTGAGGGGTGCGTCTGACATATGTGGCTTCCCTGAAATTCCTGTTGCGTTAATGTCTGCGGCTGGTGACGACGTGCTCGCGCTGGGCGCTTTGGAACGGGTCATGTTCGATCTTTGCAGGGGCTTTCTTCATGGTCCTGAGTGCGAGCCAGATGGAGATGAATGCGAAGATCACACCGCCCATGGCCTGCCCGATCAGAACGCCGCCTGCACCCCAGATCGAGGCTCCGAAGATAGCCAAGGGCCATGTGCCCAAGGTGCTGCGGCCCCAGTTGATCCATGTGGAGTAGAACGGGTGGTTGAGGTTGTTGAAGGAGGCGTTTCCGACGAAGATCCAGCCGTTGAAGATCCACATTAGGGCGAGTGGTCCGCAGAACAGGTAGATCAGGTCGAGAGCCTCACCTTCTGCGTTGAAGATGCCCGCGATTTGGCCGCGCAGCAGGAACAGGAGCGCTGAGACCAGCACCACATAGGTGGTGGCGAATTTTAGGGCGGCGAAAAAGCCTTCCCGAACGCGGTCGTTGAGACCCGCTCCGAAGTTTTGTCCTACGATGGGACCGATGGCGCCTGACAGGGCGAAGACCACCGCGAAGGCCACGGGGGTGAGGCGTCCGATGACGGCCATTCCGGCGACCGCATCAGTGCCGAATTTGGCCATTTCCCGCACCACGATTGCGCTACCCACTGGGGTGGCGACGTTTGCCAGAATGGCGGGTCCTGCAATGCCTGCGACGGCTTTGAAGTCGCGAATGAGGAACTCTATTTTTGGTCTTGCCAGCCCATCATAAATTCTCAGTACTGGCAGAATTGCGGCCAGAGCCATTGCGATCCGAGCGGCGACGGAAGCCAATGCCGCGCCCTCCAAGCCCCAGCCAAATCCGAAGATGAAGAGAGGGTCGAGCACCGCGTTTACGATGCCTCCGAACAGGGTGGTGTACATGGCGCGTCTTGCGTCTCCATGGGCGCGAAGGACCGCGCTGAACACCATGGCCGCCATCATGATCGGCATGGTGGGGAGGATGATGGACAGGTAGGAGCGGGCGAGCGATTTGACCTCTCCGCTTGCGCCCAACAGGTCTAGCAGAGCGCCTTGGGCTGAATAGATGATCCCGACCACCGACAGGGCGATCACCAGCCCGATCATCAACACCGATGTGGCGTATTCGCGGGTGTCCTTCTCGTCGCCTGCGCCTATGGCACGGGCCACGAGGGCTCCGGCGGCGATGGAGAGGCCGATGGAGATGGAGGTGGTGAAAAACAGGATCGTTCCAGCGTAGCCGATGGCGGCAGCCAGTGCGTCATTCCCGAGCATGGAAATGAAGATCATATCCACAAAATCGACGGCAAAAATGGCCAGCATTCCGAGCGAGGCGGTAAATGACATCACGCTCACATGGCGCATCAAGCTGCCTTGTGTGAATTTTGCGTCTGGTGTGGCCATGACGATCCCCTTTGGAGCTCAGGCTAGGGGGTTTGGGCGAATTGTCGAGGACAATTCAACCCGTCATGTGAACGGCTAAGGTCCGACTTGCTTAGACCAGACCTTCTTTTTTGAACAGGTCCATGAGTTTGACCTCAGGACGCGCGCCAATATGGGAGATCACTTCTGCCGCAGCCACACAGCCCATGCGACCGCAAGTGGTCAGGGGCAGCTTTTGGGACATGCCATAAAGGAAGCCTGCCGCGAACTGATCGCCCGCACCTGTCGCATCCACAGGCACGATGGTTTTCACGGGAACCTCCACGCGGGTGTCCTCTTGGATCAGGATCACCGGATCACCGGATCGCGTACAGACCAGCGTGTCACAGATGGCGGCTGTTTTCTCCAAAGCCTCCTCAAGGTCTTCGGTCTCCCAAAGGGATTTCAACTCATGCTCGTTCCCGATCACATAATCGAGGTGGTCTGCGATGAGCGTCTTGAAGTCCTCGCGGTGACGGTCGACGCAGAACGGATCGGACAGTCCAATTCCAGCCATTCCCTTGGCAGCGGTACAAAGATCAGCGGCGGTGTTGAACGCCTCTTTCCCTTTGGGCTTGTCGTAAAGATAGCCCTCAAGGAACAGGATTTCTGCGTTCTCCATCACGTCTTTGCTGACGTCATCAGGGCCAACTTCCGAAGAGATGCCAAGATAGGTGTTCATGGAGCGCTCCCCGTCGGGGCTCACGAAAATCATTGAGCGGGAGGTCGGCAGATCAGCGCCTTTTACAGGCGGGTTCGGGAAGTCCGTGCCCGCATCCGTCAGAGCATCGCGATAAAACAGGCCCAGATCATCGTCGCTCACACGGCCCACAAAGGCCGTCTTCAGACCCAGATTGCCAGCACCCGCAACCGTGTTCCCGACCGAGCCACCGGGGATTTGCTGACGATCCGTCATGGCGCCAAACAGCGCCTCAGAGCGATCCCGCTCCACCAGTTGCATGATGCCCTTGGTGATGCCCATCTCATCGAGAAAACTGTCATCGGCATTGGTGATGACATCAACGACCGCATTTCCGATCCCGACAACTTGATAACGCTTGCTCATGTGGTTTTATCCTCTGACGTACATAGATCGGCGATAATGCAATTGGCACACACCGGCTTTCGCGCCTTGCATATATAGCGACCATGAAGAATCAACCAATGATGGGCGTGATGTTGGAATTCGGCTGGCACGTTGTCTTCAATGGCACGCTCGACCACGTCCACGTTCTTTCCCGGACAAATGCCGGTACGGTTGCCGATGCGGAAAATATGGGTGTCGACCGCTTGGGCGGGCTGTTTGAACCACATGTTCAGCACCACATTGGCGGTTTTCCGACCCACGCCGGGGAGCGATTGCAGGGCGGCGCGAGACGAGGGGACCACGCCGTCATACTCATCCACCAGAATTTGGGAGAGCTTGATGACGTTCTTGGCCTTCTGGCGGAACAGCCCGATGGTCTTGATATGCTCGGTCACGCCCTCAAGGCCGAGGTCGAGCATTTTCTGGGGCGTGTCCGCGATCTTGAACAGCTCTTTGGTGGCTTTATTGACGCCAATGTCGGTGGCTTGCGCCGATAGGGCCACGGCCACCACCAAAGTGTAGACGTTCACGTGATCCAACTCGCCTTCCGGCTCAGGCTGGCTTTCGCGAAAGCGGCGGAAAATCTCAAAGATGGTTTTATAGTCGAGCTGTTTGGTCATGGGCCTGTTCTGACACGAACCCTTTGGCCCCTCAAGGCTCAGAACGAATAGGCGACGCCGGTGGTCAGGCTCAATTCACTGTCACGCGCGACAATCGGGCTGTCGGTGACAGCGCTTGGCATGGCGCGATAGCCAAGAACACCGAAGAGGAAGGCTTTTTCGGCTAATGGATAGCCTGTAGTGAACGCGACCGAGGGGATCAGCACCGCTCCGGGGTCATAGGCGGGGCGACCTGTGCGGGCCTCCGAGACGTCGACCCCATAGAGATAGTTCGACAGGTTGCTGTCTTGATAGGTGAGCGCGGCGGATGCCCAGATGGGAACCGGTCCGATTTGAACCTTTCGCTCAACAAGAAGCTCAAGCTCATGGCCGTTATGGGCGTCGGTTATGTCCTGGCGGGCGGTGATCTCGACTGTGGTGTCCTCAACCACCTCGTAGGACCATCTGGCCCCCACATCGCCGCTGATCCGGCGGTCCATTCCGCTCAGCTCTGGCGTGTCATCGGATATCTCTGCAAAACGCGGTTCGATTAGAAACTCGACCTTGGACGCGCCTTCATCGTGGAGCGTTCCTGTGATGCCGTTCACCCCGAACTCCCATTTGCCCTTCGTGTAGCTGATGGCTGGGAATGCAAAGACGTTCGTGCTTTCGCCCACATAGATCGATTGGCTGATGAATGCGACGCCACCCACGCTCCACCCGTCGGAGCTGTCTTGCGCGAGGGCGGGTTGGCTGAGGATCAGGGCGAAGAGGGATAGGAATTTGCGCAAGGTCTTCTCCTTTGGAACTGGAGGGGACCCTAGCGCGGTGCGGAGGGCTTTCCAACCGTCGAATGGGGTGCTGCGAAACCACAACATTCGGGTCGTGTTTTGCCCGTGGCTCTGCCAGTTTAAGATCAACGCGAAGAGGTGAGATATGGATAGCGACGCACATTATCATTACGGGGTGATCGGTCGGGCGATTGCCGAGATTGACGGGGCGGACGGGCGTCTCTCCCTTGACGAACTGGCCGCGCGTATGGACATGAGCCCTGCGCATTTTCAAAAGGTGTTCAGCCAATGGGTTGGCGTGTCGCCCAAGCGCTATCAGCAGTATTTGACGCTGGATCACGCCAAAAGCCTGCTCTCTGAGCGGTTCTCAGTGCTGGACACGGCACTTGCGACGGGTCTGTCAGGCTCTTCGCGTCTCCATGATCTGTTCGTGAAATGGGAGGCCATGACGCCCGGTGATTTTGCCGCCAAGGGTGCGGATTTGACGATCTATTGGGATTGGGTGGAAACACCTTTCGGGGACAGTCTGGCCATGGCCACGGATCGGGGGCTATGCGGTTTGACCTTCAACTCGGAATGCACCCGCGAACATGCCATGGCAGATATGACCGCCCGCTGGCCCAAGGCGCAATATGTGCAGGACAGTGGGCCGATAAGGCCCTTAATGGAGGCGGCTATCGGGCAGACAGGCCAGCTTGATATCCATATGATTGGAGCGCCGTTTCAGATCAAGGTCTGGGAGGCTCTGCTGCAAATTCCATCGGGCCATGTGACCACCTATTCGGAGATTGCGCGGGTTGTGGGCAATCCAAAAGCCGTGCGTGCCGTTGGTACCGCAGTCGGGCGAAATCCGATTTCATGGCTGATTCCCTGCCACCGTGCTTTGCGCAAATCAGGAGCGCTTGGGGGCTATCATTGGGGTCTTCCTGTGAAACGGGCCATGCTGGCTTGGGAGGGTGCCCGGGCCGACGAGAGTGCCGCCTGAATTGTTTCTACGTGTTTCACCCGTTCAATAATTGAGCGTCAAACCGCCAAATTTCGGGGTTTCAATCATTCGTGTCTGTGATGTGAGGGTGACCTTGCTTATCTAAGACCTATCCAAGGGTGGAGGCACCCAAATAAGAAGAGGTTTAGGTATGAAACTGCAATTGGCAAAAACATCTGTATTGGTCTTGGCTGGATTTAGCCTTGTTGCCTGCAGCTCGACAGATTTTCAGGACAATAAGAACGCCATTGGCGGCGCTCTGGCAGGGGCTCTGGGCGGTGCGGTTGCCGGAAATATCATTGGCGAAGAGAAATCGACCAAGCGGGGCGCATTGATCGGCGCGATTGCAGGTGGCGCGATTGGAGCGAACCTTGATAAGCAGGAAGCCATGCTGCGCGACCAGCTTGGCGGCTCGGGCGCTTTGATCCAGAACACCGGCGAGCAGCTTATTGTGACCCTTCCGGAATCCATCACATTCGATCTTAACAGCTCAGCCGTGAAGCCGCGCTTCCAGGGCACTTTGTCCCAGTTTGCCGCGAACCTTCAGGAGTTCCCGAACTCGCGGGTTTCAGTTGTGGGGCATACGGATAACACGGGCGATGTGGGCTTTAACCAGACCCTCTCTGAAAGCCGTGCGCGCTCTGTGGCCAATGTGTTGATCTCATTCGGCGTGAACCCGGGCCGGATTTCAACGTCAGGTCAGGGCGAGTTCTCCCCTGTTGCGTCCAACTCCACGGCGGACGGGCGTCAACAGAACCGTCGTGTGGTTATTACGATCACGCCGACCGCTTAAATTCCCGATCCTTTCGGCAGGCGTAGCAATTCCAAGCGCCTGCCGTTATTTTCCCCTCAGACCTTAGGGATGGGGGATAAAATGCGACTGTTTGCGATATGTTGTCTGATGGTGCTCTCTATCGGACCCGCCCATGCGCAAAGCCCGTCTCAGTCCTTTTCGATCTATGTGGACACTCTGGGGTCCTCGGATCGCACCACGCGTGATATTGATGCAATTGCCCTGACAATCGCCAAGCCCATCCGCCAGTATAATCCCTTCACGTTCGGCCTTCACGGGGGGGTCATCTCCACCAGCGGGCGTTCGATTGAGCCCGGTCAGATTATCCCCAGTGCAGCAGATGCTTTCGGGGCGTTTGCGGGAGGGTATTTGCGCCTTGGACCAGATGAACCTGCGTTTATCGCGCCCTTCCTTGAGGGCGGTATCGCACTTTTGTTGACCGATAGGCCTTTTCCCGACAACCCGACGCTCTCAGGGGGGCAAGGGCGGATCTACGGGAAGTTTGATATTCGTTGGGGCGTAGATCTCGCACTTCAAGAGAACCTGCAATTGGAGGTGGCCTTTGCGCTGAACCACATCTCCAACGGATCGGGATTTGGAGCGCAGAA
>CAZXRG010000075.1:0-11309 GCA_964642935.1 uncultured Rhodobacterales bacterium
TTTTCAAGGAAAAGGGGCAATTTTGAGAATGGGGATGGGATTTCGTGGTGGAGTTTAGGGTCGGGGCTTGTCGAAGAATTCGACCGGAAACCACGTTTTTTTGGGACCTTTTAGGGCCGATTTCTACATGATTCCAGTTTTACTCAACTAGTTGAGTCGAATTGGATAGTATTTGAAAATCATAAGGTTAAGGCCGCTTTTCCAAGAAAATTAACTCAAATTAACCACGTTCCCCGCAGGCCGTCGTGTTCTCGCGATCCGACCCCTCAAAAACTGGCATCGCCTATTTCTGACATTTCGGGCAATAAAAGCTCGAACGCCCAGATTGCACGATCCGCCGGATAGAACCTGCGCAATCCGGCGTCCGGCACGCGTTTCCTTCCTGATCATAAGTTGCAAAAGAGTGCTGGAAGTAGCCCAACTCCCCATCCGCCTGCCGATAATCCTTCAAGGACGAGCCGCCCGCCTCGATGGCTTCGGATAGCACATCTCGAATCGCCACGGTCAGAAGATCAACTTTCGCTCGGCTCACTTTGCCCGCCAGCCGTTTGGGCGAGATACCCGCCCGCCAAAGCGCTTCACACACATATATATTCCCAAGCCCCGACACGATCCGCTGGTCCAACAAGGCCGATTTGACGGGAGAGCGCTTGTCTTTGAAAGCCCCCGCCAAATGAGTAGCATCAAATGAGTTGCCTAAAGGCTCTGGCCCCAGTTTGGCCAAAAGCGGGTGTTCCTCCACCCGCGCCGTCTCGATCAGATCCATGGCTCCAAACCGCCGCGCATCATTGAAAACCACCCGCACACCGTTTTCCATGTCAAAGACAACATGGTCATGTTTCTCCAAAGGCGTGATCGGCTGATGAAACACGCCCAGCCCTTCCCCTTGAATGGTCATACGTCCCGACATTCCCAGATGGATAATCAGCGTCTCCCCCCGATCAAGATCCGCCAGAATATACTTAGCCCGACGCCCAAGCCGCTCTATCCGAGCCCCCGTGAGCCGCTCCGCCATGCGCTCAGGAAACGGCCATCGCAAATCAGCCCGCCTCACATCCGCTCGCGCAATGATCTGTCCGGCCATAACCGGCTCAAGCCCGCGTCGGACCGTCTCAACCTCAGGCAATTCTGGCACGAACACCCTCCAGATAAGCGTCCACCTCAGGAATACTGTGCATGATCACAACGTCCTTATGCGCAAACTTTTCAATCAACCGAGCAATCTTGACCCGAGACGTCGCCCTCGTGTTCCAAATCCACTTGTAGAAATCCCACATCTCTCGCCAATTCCCCTCATGACAGCCCTCCGGCAAATCCGGCCGCGATTGCCCGAAGTAGCGAAAGAACCGATAGGTCACCCGCCAAAGCCTGCGCCATAATCCCACATCCAGCCAAATCAACGTATCCGCCCGCTCCGCCCGCTCGTTCCAGGTCCGCGAAAAACCTCCCTCGAAAATCCAAGCCTCTTCCGCCATCGCAGCCCGCGCCATAACCAACTTCTCCGCCTCACCCCGCGCAACCCAACCCGACATCCAATGAATGCGATCCATATGAACCACCTCCAACCCCGTCACCGCCCCCAGTTTCCGCGCCAAGGTCGACTTTCCAGAGCCCGGCTGACCCAAGATCATCACGCGTTTCATGAGAGCCTTTCCCAGCGACAAAGCGCCGAATTGTAACTGCTGAACAGGGCGGTATAAGAAGCGCATATATATAGAGGCGCGGCAATGGCAAACGACACCCAGAAAACCACCCATTTTGGCAATCAAACCGTGGCCGAGGATCAAAAGGCCGGCATGGTGCACGGCGTGTTTTCCTCAGTGGCCTCCAAATACGATGTGATGAACGACGCCATGAGCCTTGGCATCCACCGCATCTGGAAGGACGCCATGCTCGACTGGTTGGCCCCCAGACCCGACACAAAACTGCTCGACGTGGCAGGGGGAACCGGCGACATCTCCTTCCGCTATCTCGACCGCGTCAAAGGGCGCGGCCATGCCACAGTGCTCGACATGACCCAACCGATGCTTGAGGAAGGCCGCAAACGTGCCGAAGCCCAAAACCAAAGCGACAACCTCAGCTGGGTCACTGGCGACGCCATGGCGCTCCCGTTCAAAGACAACACATTTGACGCCTACACAGTCTCCTTTGGCATCCGAAACGTCACCCGCGTGCAAGATGCGATCAATGAAGCCTACCGCGTCCTCAAACCGGGTGGCCGCTTCATGGTGCTTGAATTTTCCACCATCCCGACACCGGGCCTACAAAAACTCTACGACCTCTATTCCTTCAACATGATCCCCAAAATGGGCAAAGTGATCGCCAATGACGAGGCCAGCTACCAATATCTGGTCGAGAGCATCCGGCAATTCCCCAAACAGGAGCAATTCCTCGAGATGATCCGCAAAGGCGGCTTCTCGCAAACCTCCTACCGGAACCTCACCCTTGGGATTTCCGCCCTCCATTCCGGCTGGAAAATATGAGAGGTCCCCATAACATCTGGCGACTGATCCGAACGGGGGCCACCTTTGAACGCACAGGTGCGCTTGATGTAGCTCTTGAAGGGCTCTATGCGCCCAAATCCCTCAAAATCGCCACCAAAGTCATCTCCCTGCCATTCGCGTGGCTGGGCCTGAAGGGCGACGAAAGCCTGCCATCGGTCCCCCGCGCTCTGACAGCCCTTGGTCCGGCCTATATCAAATTCGGCCAAATCCTCTCCACACGACCGGACATTGTCGGAGATGAACTGGCAGACCAACTCAAAGTCCTCCAGGACAAACTCCCGCCCTTTGGTGACGAACTGGCCCGCGCCGAATTCCTCAAGACCTTCGAAAGACCGGTCGAGGATGTCTTCTCCGAATTCTCCCCGCCCATTGCGGCCGCCTCCATTGCACAGGTCCACCGTGCGCGGATTGCGGAAACCGGCGAAGAGGTCGCCGTTAAATTTCTCCGCCCCAAAATCGAACGCGCCTTTCAGGTCGATGTTGACGCCTTTTATTTCATCGCAGGCTTTATCGAGACCTTTGCCCCCTCCGTCCGCCGTCTCCGCCCCAAAGCGGTGATCGAACATTTCGAGAGCGTGGTTCACGGAGAGCTGGACCTGCGCATGGAAGCCTCCGCCTCTGCCGAGTTCCGCGCCAACACCAAGGACGATCCGAAATTCGGAGTGCCCCGCGTGATCTGGCCCTATTCGGATCGCCGGATTTTCACCTCCGAATGGGTTGAAGGCATCAACCTTGGCGATATCGCCGCCGTGGAAGCCTCCGGCGTCGATATGAAGGAACTGGCCAACACGATCATCCAGTCCTTCCTGCATCATGCGCTCAACGACGGCTTCTTCCATGCGGATATGCATCAGGGCAATCTCAAACTCAGCCCGGACGGCACATTGATTGCGCTCGACTTCGGGATCATGGGCCGGATCGACGAATACACCCGTCGCGTCTATGCCGAGATTCTCATTGGTTTCATCCGCCAAGACTATAAACGCATCGCCGAGGTCCATTTCGAGGCAGGTTATGTGCCCATGGGAGAGGACGTTGACGCCTTCGCCCAAGCGCTCCGCTCCATTGGTGAGCCGATCTTCGGACAAGACGCCTCGCAAATCTCCATGGCCCGTCTCTTGGCGCATTTGTTCGAAGTGACCGAGCAGTTCGGCATGGAAACCCGCACCGAACTGATCCTCCTTCAACGCACCATGGTTGTGGTCGAAGGGGTCGGGCGCTCCCTTGATCCCGAACTCAATCTTTGGGATGGCGCAAAGCCGGTTGTGGAGAAATACATCCGCACCAATGTGGGCCCCTTAGCCGCAGCCAAAGACCTTGCCGAAACAGTGCGCGTGTTGGGCCGGTTCGGACCGAAGCTTCCCCAACTGGCCGAGCGTGCTTTGATGAACGCCACCAACGAAAAACCACCCGAGCCCAAACCAAGCGTCTCCGGTCTTGGCTGGGGGGTCATCGGACTGATCGCAGGTGTCGGCGGCTCTTGGATTTTGGGGTTATTTTAAATTCTGGCTTGTCTTGGACAGTTTTGGGTAGGGTTGCAAAACTGTCCCATAATGGGTCAGTTTTCGCGTTAACCTTTCAAAACGGCCTCTGGTGTCATACGCGTTTCACGCATGAATCATACATGAGTCACGCCTCTTTTTCGGGGTTTTGACGGGCATTAACCTTGGTTAATATTGATTAACTTTGTGACCATTGCTCAATAAAATCGCGCTCCGCCGATAGGGCTGGCACATAGGATGCGTTGCCCTCTTCAACCTGCCACGCACAATAACAAGCCATGCGCCAATGGTAGCTTTGCCCGTAGTCCAGATAGCGTTCCACGATTTCTTTATGGGGGTAATGAGCCAAAAAACGATCAATTTGGGCCTGTTCAAGCACCCCTCCGCCATAAAGAAAGTTCATCCCCGGTGAGATGAAATGGGCCAAATCCTCCACGGGATCACCAATGCCGGGGCATTGCCAATCTACCAGCCGAAGCCCCTGAGAACTCGCGATAAAGTTGCTAAAAACAGGATCGCGATGGATGAAAGCAGAGGCGCTATCTCCGCTCCGCTTGGGGTGCAGATCATGCAACTCATGGCCCTTGGGGATCATCCCCGCACCATGGGACAGAACCGCTTTGCCTGTTTGCACAATTGGCAGGTTTTGAGGCGGCTCTATGCTGTGAAGCGTGCCAAGCAGACGGGCCGCATCTGCAACATCCACATATCCGAAATCTCCTGAAATATATTTATAAATCAGTATATTACCACATGTCAGGTGCTGTTTCTTGACTGCCGTAGGGGCGATGTTAAGCCCCTTGAGATGGCTCAGGACCGTCCATTCATCCTGAGGTGAATTTTCGAATAAAGGCGTTTGCGAACCGGCCTTATAGAGCTTGATCACATCCTCGCCAGAGCGCCAAACCCGATTGGTGCGCCCGCCCTTCAACGGCTCTAAATCACCCAGACCGAGCAGGTCTTGAAGGGTTTCCTCAGCTGTCAGGAGCGGGATCATTCGGTGACGACTTTCTTTCTGCATTGGCCGGTAAGCTATGGTGTCTGAGCATGTTTTTCCAGCAGTTACCTTTAGCCTCTGGTGTCGCTTCCGAAGCGTCAGGCACTGCGAGCGTTGACGAAACCGTTAGAAATGCTGCATGTTTCAAATAAACCGACGTTCAATCGGTCGGAAACTAGGGAAAACAAGAATGAATCGAATTTCGACGCTCGCAGACGTGCAGGCCGCCACAGAGTCTCAACCTTGGCCCGAGTGCATGAAAGAGCAAACCGTATTCGAGCGCCTCTGCAGCACTGCAGACCTCAATTCCGAGCGAAGTGCACTGTCTTTTCAAATAAAGTCCGGCCCAACCGACCCCGCAGAAACCTACACTTGGTCTGAGTTGAAAGCGAAAACCGCGCAAGTCGCGAATATGTTTCGAAATCTGGGCGTGCATGAAAACGATGTGGTCGCCTATCTTCTGCCCAACTGCAATGAGGCGGTTCTAACCTTTCTAGGTGCCAGCGCGGCAGGCGTGGTTTGTCCGGTGAACCCGACGTTGCACCCTGATCAGATCGCCTCGATCCTCAGGGAAACTGGGGCGAAAGTCGTCGTTACTCTTGCGCCTTTCCCGAAGTCTGAAGTTGCCGAGATCGCAGCACAAGCCGTGGCGCGTGCGCCCAATGTCGAGACGGTTCTGGAAGTGGATTTACGCCGCTACCTAAAGCCGCCTTTGTCCTGGATCATTCCGCTAATCCGTCCGAAGCGCAAAACGCTTCATCGTGCGGTGACCAAGGAGTTCTGGGCCGAGGCCGAGCAGCATCCTACTGAGCTTGCCTTTGAGGAGAACAAGTCAGATCGGGTTTGTGCGAATTTTCATACGGGTGGCACTACGGGTATGCCCAAAATTGTTCAGCACCGCCAGTCAGGCATGCTCTATCAGGGCTGGGTGGCTGAGCAGATTGTGGTGAAGCCAAGTGATGTGCTGATTTGCCCGCTCCCGATGTTTCATGTTTTTGCTGCCTATCCGATCCTTATGGCCTGCGTGCAAACCGGAGCGCATATGGTGATGCCCACGCCTGCGGGGTATCGCGGTGAAGGCGTCATGGATAACTATTGGAAACTGGTCGAACGCTGGGGGGTTACCTTCATGGTTGCGGTTCCCACGGCCATATCCAGTTTGATGCAGCGTCCAGTGGATGCGGATGTATCGTCCTTGGAGTTTGCCTTCTGCGGATCGGCACCACTGCCCATTGAGCTGTTCAAGAGATTTGAAGAGGCCACAGGCGTCACTATTCTCGAAGGTTACGGGATGACCGAGGCCACCTGTCTGATGTCCGGCAATCCGCCCTACGGACATAAAAAGATCGGCTCCGTGGGCTTTCCTTTCCCCCATACGGACCTGCGCATTCTCCATTGTGATGAGGCAGGGAACATCACCAAGGAATGTGGGGTTGATGAGGTTGGAGAGATTTGTTTGACCAGCCCGGGCGTTATGACGGGCCAGACCTATACTGAAAACGCCAAGAATGTCGGGCTATTTGCTGACGGGAAATTTCTGCGCACTGGTGATTTGGGGCGCAGAGATGCGGACGGGTATCTGTGGATCACCGGTCGGGCCAAAGACCTGATTATTCGCGGCGGTCACAATATTGATCCAGCCGTGATCGAGGAGGTTTTGGCAGGTCATCCTCAGGTGGCTTTTGCAGGCGCGATCGGTCAACCGGATCAACATGCCGGCGAGCTTCCTTGTGCCTATGTTGAGCTGGTGGACGGTGGTGATGTCTCTGTTGAAGAGCTGATGGAGTTTGCGGCCGCTAGAATTCCTGAACGTGCCGCGATCCCAAAGCATCTCGAGATTTTGGACGAATTGCCGAAAACGGCTGTCGGTAAGATTTTCAAACCGGATTTGCGCAAGATGGCCATCAAGCGGATCTACTCTGCCGCTGCGGCCGAAGCTCTATTGCCGATTTCCATCGTCGACGTGCGAGAAGAAAAGGGCAGGGGCCTTGTCGCCATCCTCAAGAAAGACGGCGATTGCACGGATGATGCAATTGATGATGTCTTGGGATTATTCGCGCGCCCTTGGATTTGGGCAGAGGCTTAACCTTACTGCAAATCAGCCGGGTGAACGCGGTTGAGACGCATAAGGCGTTCTGCGCGTGTCTGATAGACTTCACCTGCGCTGGTTGCAGCTTTGAAACGGGACAGTTCCATTTCGGCGAGGATCATCTCGTCGCTGAACCCTTCGGCAACCGTTTCGATTTCCATTGAGCGGGGCTGCTCCGTCAAATCCTGAAGGAAAGCTTTTACCTGATCAGTAGAAAAATCTGCGTACATGATACGTCCTCACTTAAACCTAACCCCGCCAAACTCTGGCGCCACAAGATCAAAAGAGCGTTCAATCCGGGCAGGAATTTGTTCGAAACTGGGCTTTCACAGGGTATCGACGGTGTGGACGATGAATTATCGCGGATTTACAACAGCAAGCCTCGGCTTGGCTGCGTTTATAAACCTATAGATTATAAGGGCTTAGATCAGCGTTGCGCGTTTTGCGATGCCAATGGCATGGGAGATGTTTTTGGCGTGCAGATCGTCAATGGCCTTGCGCTTGCGCTCTTTAACGGCCCGAAGGGACAATTGAAGGTCACTTGCAATTTCGTCGTCGGTTGCACCAGAACTCACCTGCTTGAGGTAGATCAGCTCTTTTGCGGAAATCCCGAATTCGGTCTCTTCCGGCTGCATGGATTGAATGACCAAAGCGGCAGCGCGTGCTTCACTGACTTGGGTCTCGTCCAACGTCTCACTTGTATGGGATAGAATGACACCAACACGCCTGCCCCCATAAAACTCGGAGATCAGCGTGGTATGTGCAGGATCGACGCCTGTCGCAACACTATCTCCTGTATCCAGGTCGGCTGCTGCAATTGCTCCAATATTTGTTGAGAGCCATGTCAGCAACGGATCATCAGCACTTTTCCAGTCAATCACCGACTGGTTGGTCCATTTCGGTTCGTAAGTGGATGTAAGAAGCTGCAGACCGGAATTGCTTGTATCCGAGATCACCGCAAAGCCACTATCGGCAATTAACCCCAAGCGCGTGATGGCGTCGGTACAACGTGTATTGTTCATAATCCCAGTTGGTCCTTCGTAGGTGTGACCTGTGGAAGCTACACTAACAATGACTGTGGAATTGTGAAGTGGAAATATCGCTAAACTGTTGAAGTGGAAACATTTTCCACAGGCTTTTCGGGCAGGAGACGCGCGAAGAGCCTAGTTTTCGTTATCAAAGTCGAACTTACCTTCACGGATCAAATCCTGAATGCTCTCCAAAGCCTGCTTTTGAAGCTCGTCGTGGGAGACAGATTCCTGATCCGTGTCTGCCTCACTGGGAGGGCCCACAAGAATGTTGGTGAGGGGGACGCCGATCTCTTGGCAAATGGCATCAAGTTTCTCAGCACTCGGTTTCGCTTTGCCGGATATGACATTGGAGACATAGTCGCGATGGAAGCCTAACGATGTCGAGACCTTGGTTAACTTCAAACCGCGAGAGTGTATCTCGTGTGCCAAGCGGCTCTTCCAATCTTCCATGCGACGACATATCCCAATTTTACAGAGAAGAATTGTACAATCTCCCCAAGCTCCGGCAACTCTTACCTTGCCACCCACGCGCAGCAACACGCAAATGCTTACGTTTGGGCACATGCCCGAACCATCATCCGTTTGCCAGCAATTTAGATGATCTGGAAACAGGAATACGAATACTCCCGTTCCCAGATCGTGATCGCGCGATGTTTAAGCTTCCGTAACGGGTGCCCGCGTGCACTTTACAATCAGCCCACCCAAGTTCAGTCTGATTGAGAAAAACTCAACATCGTCAATCCTGTGGAGCATGAACTGCGCCCCCAAGCGGCAGATCACAAATGTCAAATGTCGTCGTCAGATTGCCCAAGATTTCGACCGAGACATATTTTCCACATCTCAATCTATGGCCGATTCCTCGGCACATCTCAACATAAAAGTGAAGAAATGCTGTTTTTTTCTTAGCGCAACTGCATTTTTTATGCAGTCCAGGCCATGAGACCGTCTCCGGACGGCATTTCGCTCTCATCAAGCCCAAGAGCCGTCAGCGCGTCTGCGCGGCCCTTTGAGTAGGCATCCAAAAGCATTTTCTCCAGCTCATGCGTTGGCTGGCAGTTTGGTCCAATGATTTTTTTCAGCTCATTTCTAACGTTCTGATCTGTGAAATAGCTCATAAAAAATTCCTCCTATTGGTCATGACTATGACGCGGCAGGAAAGCGGCAATATTGTGGTCTTCCAATGTCTTTTTTGGGTTCCCACCCTTTTTTCAACGCTACCTTCTTGCATCATGCCAATCTCTCACCTTCGGCAAATACGCGATACAAGAACTGATTAAGTCCCACCTTAACGTTATAACACTATGCGACATATTCAAAAATCCTGCAAATCAAACTTACTTCACATTCCGGAAGGCAATGCAGGCTAAAGTCGGCAAAATGACACTAAAACTTCGTAGAATCAAAATTGCCTCTGCTGCACCATAACATTGTTTGTGAAGTTTTGCCGCGTTTCGAAAGCTCAGAAGGGGATATCGAATCATTTCGAATCACCCTATTTCTTGGCAGAAATTTGAATTTAGCGTTAAGATGCCCCCACCTCCGCAAAAAACTTTATTTCTTACCAGCTCTCTCATCTGGGACGTTTCGGAGTTACGACCTCCGCATGACTAAAACGTTAACTTAGCAAAATGCGTCCGTCAACATAAATATGCAGAAATGCTGATATAACGTCTTATTTTTGCACTTCCTCAAAATCTACTCGATTTGGCGCGTAGAGGGGACGTAGCTTTGCGCCACCAAAACAAACATCTTTTCAATAAGTTGCTAGGTGGTCGCGATGATTGTATTGTTGGGGGGTATCACAACCTCAGGTAAATAATTGTGGTAATTACACCCCTAAACTGCATCAAATTGGGACATCTAGGCGTTATATTTTTGCATTATGAGAGCCGGATTTTGGGATGTGTTCAGGCTGATTTTCCGGCTTTCCAAGCAACAGGTATTTATGGATATTCGTTTGATTTTTTTGGAGAAATCCCTACTGTCGGTACTCATCACGAGGGTAATAATGCTCTTCCGAACACACCACGGAATGAAAAGAGCAGGGAATGACAGACAGCTATCTTAATGAGGTAACCAGAAGGTTATCGGACATCGCCGATGTGGCGTACACCGCAGGGTGTGGGCTCAACACGTCTAACCCGTGGGGAGCGGTTACGACGTATCCGCCAGCATGGCTACAAATCTACGTTAAGGAAGGGTATCAATCGATCGACCCCGTCTTGATGTTCATGAGTAAGGGACGTGGCGCGATTAACTGGCGTGATTTGCAGGGCGACGAAAAGTCTCTTGCGGTCATGGAACGTGCCAAGGAATTCGGGCTTAACTATGGGACGGTTTATTCCAACCCAGCCCAAGGCCTGAAATGTTCAGTGAGCCTATGCCACAACAAAGCGGTTTTGGACGAGGACGACATCGATGTCCTCAAAGAATACACCGTTGTTTATGGCGCTATGAAGCGGCGTGTCGGAACCGCTCCGCGTGATGAGTTGTGCCTGAGATATCTCGATCTACAGGCGCATGGTGCAACACAAAGTGAAGTTCAACAGGTTCTGAACGTCAGTGTGCGTTCGATTGCCGAAATCAAGAAGGATGCAATAATTTCTATGGATGCCCAGTCCTTGCCCCACGCAATTTCGATTGCCATGGACGCCAATCTCATATGAGTACTCTAGCATTTGACCTCCATACTGCGAGCGAAATCCAGTATGTAGCGTTCAAGTTTGGCGACCCGCGGTACGCCAACTTGCTCGAGCAATATTATCGGTTGCGCAAACAGGTTTTCATTGATGAACTTGAGTGGGAACTGCCACATCAAGACGGTTTGGAAATCGATCAATATGATCAAAGCACCGCTGAATATGTGATTGCCATGAAAGATGGTGAATGTGTTGGTGGATGCCGGATGCATCCAACCACATCCAGGTTCAGAAAAGACGGGCAAACTTACACCTATATGCTGCGCGATGCGGTGGATGGGAAACTTGAGGGGTTCCCGCAAAATGTGACCTTTTATTCCCCGATCGAGCCCAAGATTTGGGAACTGACACGGGTGATCTCCGACAAGAACCCGGCTGGTTTCCGCGACCTCATGTGGCAGGTGCGCATGAACCTGATCACGCGCGGTGTTACGGATACGTTGTTCATCACACGCCCTGCGATCAAAAAGATTTGCTCCATGTGGGG
>CAZXRG010000075.1:11409-13988 GCA_964642935.1 uncultured Rhodobacterales bacterium
CCAAAGCATTGAAATGATAGAGTTTTATATTCTGGACAGATGCGTGATTTTCGATAGTTTATGCAAAACACACGATTTGATTTGGTGATGATGGTGGCAAAGTACAACAAAACCTTCGAACTTTCGGTTGAAGATATGGACCTGATTGAGGGTGCTCTTCGCAAGAACGTTTCCGCTCAAGAGACGGATTGCACTGAACATCCTGAGGCTCGAGATTTGAAGCATCGTGTGAATGATCTTTTGGGACGGCTTCACTCGCAAAAGCGGTTCTTCCGTCCGTCTAACGGGCCATACGTGAGCGGTTAACCAGCGTTGTAACGGCGACTGTTTAGAGAGTACCGTTCTCGATCAGCTTACGAGCGACAGCGCGGAAGGCTTGGGCTTGCGGGCTGTCGGGGTCAGATGCAACGATGGGCGTGCCACCGTCCGCGGCTTCACGGATTGACAGATCAAGGGGGATTTCACCCAAGAACGGGAGGTCCAGTTTCTCCGCCTCTTTGCGTGCACCGCCATGGCCGAACAGGTGGTCTTCGTTTCCGCATTTCGGGCAGATGTAGGTGGACATATTCTCGATCATACCGACAACTGGCGTGCCTACTTTATCGAACATGTTTAGCGCTTTTCGTGCATCCAGAAGGGCGATGTCTTGGGGGGTGGAGACAACGACAGCACCTGCAACCTCGGCCTTTTGGGAGAGGGTCAATTGCACGTCGCCTGTTCCCGGCGGTAGGTCGACCAGCAACACGTCCAATTCTCCCCATTGCACTTGGGAGAGCATCTGTTGAAGGGCGCCCATGAGCATGGGGCCGCGCCAAACAACGGCCTCGCCTTCACCGACCATAAGCCCCATCGACATGAGCGTAACACCATGATTACGCAAGGGAATTATAGTCTTTCCGTCAGGGCTTGAGGGGCGGCCTGAGACACCCAGCATACGGGGTTGAGAGGGGCCATATACATCCGCGTCCAACAGCCCCACGCGTTTGCCTTCTGCCACAAGCGCGACTGCAAGATTGGCGGAAACTGTGGATTTCCCGACGCCTCCTTTACCCGAAGCAATCGCGATAATCTTGTCCACGCCTGCCACCTTTGCAGGACCTGCTTGCGGCTTTGGATGGCCGCCTATCTTGAGGTCGGGCGGGGGGGCTTTGGTGGCATGGGCGGTCAGTATGGCGGAGACATCCTTGATGCCGGATTTCTCAAGCGCTGCAACGGCTGCGGCGCGCACGGGCTCCATCTTCGGAGCGACATCCGGGGCGACTTCCAGCACGAATTTCACGGTCTCGCCATCAATGGTCAGAGCGCGGATGATATCGGCGTCCATCAGGTTTTTACCCGACACCGGATCCGTGATTGTTTTCAAAATATCCGTGATCTGCGCGCGGGTGATGGCCATGGTGATACCTTATAAGATGTGATGGGTCTTATGTGGGGTAAGAGTGTGGGAAGGGCAAGCGGTTAGGCTTGGATCGGGGTCACCTCATAGCCTTCCTCCTCGGGTTCTTCGTCGATCATCTCGGTCGGGAAGCCGGGGGCGGTGATATCCAGACCTGTCGCGTCCTCAAGGCGGCGAATTAGGTCGTCGGATTGCGCGCGTTCGCCGTAGCGCTTGATCCCGTCGTTGAGGATATCGATCATGAGTGGGCTAATCTCGAGTGGTACGTCTGCTGCTTCTGCGATCTTCTGGAACAGGCCGATATCTTTCTTGACCAGATCCATGGTGAAATTAATGTCCCGCGAGCCGTTCAGGATCATTTGACTTTCTGTTTCATGGACGAATGAGGTGCCTGATGAAATCTTTATGGCCTCATAGGTCGTGGCCAAGTCAAGACCAGCGGCTTTCATAGTTACCAAGGCTTCACAACAGGTTAGCAGGTTTGCCGTGGCTAAGTAATTGGTCATCACCTTTAATATAGATGCAGATCCTATGGGGCCGGTGTGGAGGATTCTTCTTCCTAAGGTCTTTAGGATTGGGAGTATTTCTTCGAAGGTTTTTCGATCGGTTCCGGCGAATATTGAGATGTTTCCGGTGTCGGCTCGGTGGCAGCCACCCGACACGGGGCAGTCTACTGCCGCGCCTCCTTTGGCTTTCACAAGAGCGGCGAGGCGTTTGATTTCGGCTTCATCCGTGGTGGACATTTCCATCCAGATTTTGCCCTCTGTCATCCCTGATAAAAGGCCGTTTTCACCCTCGACAACCGCTGCACAGGCCTGGGGCGAGGGGAGACAGGTGATTACAATATCACAGTTTTTAATCATAATTTCAGGGGTTTGCGCGGAATGAGCGCCCCTTTTTGCAAATGCGGACACCAAACTTTCGTTGAGGTCGAGTACGGTCAGATCAAAGCCGTTGCGCAAAAGAGAGCCAGCCAGCTTTCCGCCGACATTCCCCAAACCTATGAAACCTATTTTCTGAGTTTTATCCGTCATCCGATTGCCTTTGATTGCCGTTGTTTCAAGCTGCGGGCTGACCCGACATTCAGAAAGGTTAATCGCGAAAAATAGGCCCGACAACGGGTATGATTTGCATATGATTTCCGCGTGAAACGCATATGACGCCTCAGGGGGTGTTTGAAATG
>CAZXRG010000076.1:0-8980 GCA_964642935.1 uncultured Rhodobacterales bacterium
AACTGGCCGCCCTCACCGGGCTTGGCACCCTGAGCAACCTTAATCTCCAGCTCTTCACATTGGTTTAGATATTCCGCAGTCACGCCAAACCGGCCAGAGGCCACCTGCTTGATTTTCGCAGACGGGTTGTCCCCGTTTGGTTCTGGTGTGAAATGAGCCGGATCTTCCCCGCCCTCACCACTGTCAGATTTCGCGCCAATCCGGTTCATGGCCACGTTCAACGTCTTATGCGCCTCCGGAGACAGCGCCCCAAGAGACATGCCCGGTGTTACAAACCGCTTACGAATAGCAGTAATGCTCTCGACCTCTTCAATCGGGATCGGGGCTTGGGCGTAAGTGAAGTCCAACAGGTCCCGCAAATGGATCGGCGGGCTGTCCTTCATGGCCTTAGAGTACTTTTGCCACAGCGCGTAGCTGGCCTGATCACAAGCCGACTGGAGCACATGCATTGGCTGAGCGCCCCAAGCATGGGTCTCGCCAGAGCGACGGGACTTGTAGAAACCGCCAATGGGCAAGATATCCTGAGACTGGGCATAGGCCTTATCGTGAACGTCCTCTGCCTTCTTCTGAAGACCGGACAGTCCGATTCCAGAAATACGGCTCAACATGCCCGGGAAATACTCGGCCACAAGCGCTCGGGACAGACCGACTGCCTCAAAGTTCAGACCACCGCGATAAGAGGCAATCATCGAAATTCCCATCTTCGCCATGATCTTGAGAAGACCAGCATCCACAGCCGCTCCGTAACGCGCCATGGCATCGCTCAATGGCCCTTCCAAGAGCCCGCGCTCGATACGGTCCGCAAGAGAGGCTTGCGCCAGATAAGGGTTCACGGTGGTTGCACCGGACCCGATCAGAACCGCAAAGTAATGCGGATCAATACATTCAGCGGAGCGTACATTGATCGAACAGAAGGTGCGCAAACCGCGCGATGTCAGCCAGGAATGCACAGCCGAGGTCACCAGAATCATCGGCATCGCCACATGTGTCGGCGAAACCGCCATGTCCGACAGAATGATGTGATTGGCACCGGAACGCACCGCATCTTCGGCGCGTGTCCGAACCTCTTCCAGAGCCGTCCTGAGGTCCGTCCCTTTTTCATAGACACAATCAATCGCGCAAACGGCGTCGCCAAACTGACCAACCATCGCATCAAAGCGACCGTTGGAGACAAACGGGCTTTCCAGAACCAGAATTTCGGTCTGGGAATTGTCCTCATCAAGCACGTTCTTGAGGTTCCCGAAACGGGTTCTCAAAGACATCACCCGATCTTCGCGAAGACTATCAATCGGCGGGTTGGTCACCTGCGAGAAATTCTGACGGAAGAAGTGGCTCAATGGCCGGTATTGCTCGGACAGTACTGCGGAGGGCGTATCATCACCCATAGAGCCAATCGCCTCTTTGGCGTCTTCCGCCATCGGGGCCAAAATCGTCTCGAGGTCCTCAATGGAATAGCCCGCTGCAATCTGACGCTGACGCAATTCTGATGCATCCACGCCCGCATTCTCTTCAACGCCTTGGGTGGCGCTTTCAAGATCGACCATAGAGGCAACCCAGTCAGAGAAGGGCAGCCCTTCCGCCATGCGATCCTTAAGCACATCATCGCGACACAGCTCACCGCGCCCCATGTGCACACCGATCATCTGACCCGGACCAAGCGCACCTTTTTCAACGACACCAGCCTCGTCAATCGGCACCATTCCGGCCTCGGAACCCGCGATCAACAGACCATCGCCCGTGACCACGTAACGCATGGGCCGCAGGCCGTTGCGATCAAGACCCGCACAAACCCAACGCCCGTCTGTCATGGCCAAAGCGGCTGGACCATCCCAAGGCTCCATCACGGAGTTGCTGTAGGAATACATGTCCTTCCACGCCTGAGGCATGTCTTCGGATTGTTTCGACCAAGCCTCCGGCACCATCATGGTCTTGGCCATAGGTGCTGAACGACCAGCGCGCACCAAAACCTCAAACACCGCATCCAGAGCCGCTGAATCCGAGGAGCCATGGGCCACAATCGGCTTAATATCTTCCGCCAGATCACCAAAGTTCTCCGAGGCCAGCAAAATCTCGTGGGACTTCATCCAATTGAGATTGCCCTTAAGCGTGTTGATCTCACCATTATGGGCCAACATCCGGAACGGCTGCGCCAGCCACCACTGCGGGAATGTATTGGTCGAATAGCGCTGGTGGTAAATCGCAAAGGCACTGATGAAGCGCTCGTCCATAAGATCGGGGAAGAACACGGCAACCTGCTCGGCCAGCATCATGCCCTTATAAATCACCGAACGGCACGACAGCGAGCAGACGTAAAAATCATTCACCTGAGAGGCCGTCACAGCCTTCTCGATCCGACGACGGATCACATATAACTCGCGCTCGAATGTTTCCTCATCCACGCCCTTGGAGTTGGAGATCAGGATTTGCTCAACCTCAGGACGCGTCGCATTGGCCTTGTCACCAAGACAGGACACATCCACCGGCACATGGCGCCAGCCATAGATGTAATAGCCCAAACGCAGCACTTCGGTTTCAACGATGGTCCGGCAGGTCTCCTGAGCACCAAAGTCAGAGCGCGGTAGGAACACCATGCCCACCGCCAGCAACTCGTCACCGGGCTCATGGCCAGTGCGGCGCACTTGATCCTTGAAGAACTCCACAGGGATTTGAACGTGGATGCCAGCGCCATCACCGGTCTTGCCATCCGCATCAACCGCGCCGCGATGCCAAACGGCTTTCAAGGCATCAATACCAGCCTCAACCACTTGGCGACGCTGCTTGCCGTCCTTGGCCACAACCAGACCAACCCCGCAAGAGGAATGCTCATGCTCGTGGGAATACATGCCCGTCTCGGCCAGACGATCAAATTCAGCCTGCTTTTGGGCTTTCCAGTTCTGATCAAATTTGGTCATGTCATTCTCCTCCAAACATCGCTTCGGTCTCAACTTCTGTCCGAGCCTGTGTCGCATCTGTCCGACCCAAACCCTGAGGTTCCAGATCGGTGTACCATTCAAATTTTCGGTGCAGCCCGCTGGTGTCATCCAAAGTGCCCAAGGCGACTGCCGGATGTCCCTGCTCGACCGCGTGATAGTAAATATTGGACCCGCATTTGGAACAGAACGCACGTTCCGCCCAATCGGATGACTTAAAACGCGCGAACACGTCTCCACCCGTGGCCAGTTCAAATCCGTCCGTGTGAACGCCCATGAACAGACCCGAAGCCCAACGCTGGCACATCTTGCAATGGCAGGCACTAAAGGCACCGGAAATTTCGGCCTTATAGGTCACCTCACCACACATGCATTTGCCAGTCCGCATGCTCATTCCAGCACTCCCGCCATATCAGCAGGAGAGGTATCGCTTTTCAAAACAACATCAACGGCAGTGCCGGCAACGACGCCTGCAGCGCCTATGGTTCCCGCAACAACGCTGCCGGGCGAACAGCCAGAGAGCGCAAATAGGGTCAGCAAAGCTGCCGCAGTGCCTTTAACAGACGGTGCACGGGTGGTGCACGGCCGGTGCACGGGTTGTGCGATGGCATTTCTCATTCCGCAGCCACTTTCGCAGCGGCCTTGGCGTTAATAAACTCAGCGATGCTTTCGGCTGCTTCACGCCCGTCGCGAATGGCCCAAACCACCAAAGAGGCTCCACGAACGATGTCGCCCGCGCCATAAACGCCCTCCATAGAGGTCGCATGCGTGCGGAAATCAGCCTTGATAGTACCCCAACGGGTGACCTCCAATTCAGGCGTATCCCAAAGGGTTGGAAGCTCCTCCGGCTCAAAACCAAGCGCCTTGATGACCAAGTCAGCATCTTCGGTGTACTCAGACCCAGCGATCTCCTCAGGAGACTGACGACCAGATGCATCCGGCGCACCAAGGCGCATTTTCGCAACCTTCACACCTTTTACAGTATCGTCTCCGGTGAAGCCTTTGGGAGCGGCCAGCCAAACGAATTCGACGCCCTCTTCCTCGGCATTCATAGTCTCGCGCATGGAGCCCGGCATATTCGCGCGGTCCCGACGATAGAGACATTTGACCGATTTGGCACCTTGGCGAACGGCTGTGCGCACGCAATCCATGGCCGTGTCACCACCACCGATGACCACAACGTTTTTGCCCTCAGCATAAAGCTCACCGCTCTCGATCTCAGGTACTTTATCGCCAAAGTTCTGACGGTTGGAGGCGGTCAGATAATCAATCGCCTTCACAATGCCAGAGAGACCCGCACCGGGCCCACCAAGGTCGCGGGACTTATAAACGCCAGTGGCGATCAGGACCGCGTCATGGGCCTTACGAAGATCGGCGAAAGAGATGTCCTCACCCACATTCGTGTTTAGTTTCAATGTGATGCCGCCATCTTCAAGCTGCTTATTGCGACGCATCACAACGTCTTTCTCAAGCTTGAAACCGGGAATGCCGTAGGTCAGAAGCCCGCCCGCACGATCATAACGATCATAGACAGTGACCTTGAAACCTTGACGACGCAGAGCGTCCGCCGCGGCCATGCCGCCGGGGCCAGCACCGATGATGCCAACGCTTTCCGTACGCTCGGTGATTGGCACGATGGGCTTCACCCAACCTTCATCCCAAGCTCTGTCGGTGATGTATTTCTCAACGGAACCAATGGTCACAGTGCCATGGCCCGATTGCTCGATCACGCAGTTGCCTTCACACAGGCGGTCCTGTGGGCAAATGCGTCCGCAAATCTCAGGGAATGTGTTGGTCGCCTGCGAGATTTCATAGGCTTCCTGAAGACGACCCTCAGCCGTTAAGCGGAGCCAATCTGGAATGTTATTGTGGAGCGGACAATGGGTCTGACAGAAGGGAACACCACATTGCGAACAGCGCGACGCTTGCTCTGCGGCTTTCTCACGGGCATAGTCCTGATAGATCTCATCGAAATCCTCACGACGCGCCTTAGCATCCCGCTTGTCGGGCATGTCGCGATCGACCTTCACAAACTTTAGCATGGGCTGATGTGCCATCATGTCCTCCAAACAAACTTCACCGCACCGCTCTTAGGGGCGTTTCTTCCGTTAACGAAACTGCACTATAAACACTTTGATGACGCTTCCATTACGGGCGACCACCTTCATACATGAACACCGAAAAACAATCCCGGACCGACCATATATCGAAGCATCCTCCGAGAATAAAGTAATAATTGCTGACCTATTTAAGAAAATTTCGAGCATATTTGTGCAGCTTTCCGCTCACCGTCGCTAATTTAGGTATGATTAACTGACCTATTTCAGACGTTTCCCTTATTCCCCAAATGCTTAAGGTGCCCCAAACTAGGAAGACAGGGGTCCCATGGAATTCTCAGCACTCGTAATTCTCGCATTAATTCAAGGGATTACCGAGTTCCTTCCGGTCAGCTCTTCGGGCCATTTGATTCTGCTCCCCCAACTCACAGGCACCGAGGATCAGGGCCAAGCCATGGATGTCGCCGTCCATGTGGGCACCCTTTTTGCAGTCATGCTCTACTTTTGGCGCGATATGATCGGCCTTGTCGCTGGCACGCTCAATATCCTCACCGGAAAGCTGAAAACGCCCAACGCCAAGCTGGTCCTCTTGCTGATTCTCGCGACCATTCCGGTGATTATTGCCGGATTGATCCTCAAACTGACCGGCCTCAGCGACGCCATGCGCGACATTCGCGTGATCGGCTGGGCCATGCTGATTTTCGGTATCGTTCTCTACTGGGCCGACCTCAAGAACCCGACCACAAGAACCGCAGAAAGCTGGACCCTACGCGATGCAATCATCATGGGCCTCTGGCAAGCGGTCGCGCTCATTCCAGGCACCTCCAGATCAGGTGCGACAATCACAGCCTCCCGCTTCTTGGGCTTTGATCGACGCGATGGCGCAAAACTGGCCATGCTCATGTCGATCCCGACTATCATGGCCTCCGGCATCCTCATCGGAGCCGACGCCTATTCCACAATCACCCCGGATCAAGTCAGAGACCTCCTGATCGGCGCCGCACTCTCCTTCGTCGCCGCCCTCTTCGCGCTTGGTCTGATGATGAAACTACTGGGGTCCGTGAGCTACACGCCCTATGTGATCTACCGCGTCATCCTCGGTCTGATCCTGCTGTTCATTGGTTACAGCTAGGTTTTAGCGCATCAAATCCAGATAGAACTGCTCGAAGGCTTCATGGACGGTGAACGGGTCAAACCGCTTGCTTGCGCTCTTCTCAAGGGAGGCTTGAGCCAAACGCGCACGAAGCGCTTCATCGCCTGAAATCTCTAATATGGCGCCAGACAAAGCATCCACATCGCCCACCTGACACAAGCGCCCAACCTCGTCAGTCACCAGCTCTTTCACGCCACCACAATCCGTCGCGATAACCGGAAGGCCAGCCCGAAACGCCTCGACAATCGAGATCGGAAGCGCCTCCCAGCGGGAGGTCAAAAGGAAGATATCCGCAGCCGCCAGATAGTTCTGAACCTCCGACACGCTACCCATGAACTTGAACCGATCAGAGACACCAGCCTCATCCGCCCAGCCCTGAACCTCATCGGCCAATGGCCCGGTCCCGCCAACGGCGAAGACCACATTTGGGTTCGCCGCCAAGACCTTCTTGGCCACATCAATCATGATATCGATGCCCTTTTGAAAGTCCAAACGGGACAGGCTCAGGCACAGAATATCGCTCGGCTTAAGTGAGAGGGAGTCGCGAATACGCGCCACCTCAGCCTCACTGGGCGCGGGCTTGGCATCAATGCCAAGACCCAGCACACGGGTCCGCGCAGCGGGCACTCCAAAATCTATCAACTCGTTCAGGGTCGACTGACTGGGAGACACCACCTTATCCGCGCAATACCGACTAATCTGCGCAAACTGCTTTGTGCGCGCCGGAGCACTCCCGTGATAGGTGATCACCTTTGGCAACTTCGATGTGCGCAAAGCAATCTTCGCCACCAGAGCGGGTGCAGTTTCATGGGAATGAACAATGTCGATGTCCCGTTCCTGCAGAATACGACGCAAAAGCTGAGAGGTCTTCCAAGCCGCCTTCAAGCGACCAAGACCCGAGGTTCCGGT
Source organism: uncultured Rhodobacterales bacterium (assembly GCA_964642935.1). Lineage (GTDB taxonomy): Bacteria > Pseudomonadota > Alphaproteobacteria > Rhodobacterales > Rhodobacteraceae > CAKZTM01. The sequence continues at coordinate 7,050 of CAZXRG010000076.1, forward strand.
CCCGGAAACCAGATCAAGCCGCACCTCCTCGAAGTCCGGATCAATATCGCGATTGCCCCAAACATTCGGAGCCCCCGCCAAAGTGACATGATGCCCTTTCCCACGCAGATGGGCCGTCAAATCCAGAATGTGACGCTGAATTCCACCCTGTTTGAAATTCGTTGTGAACTGTAGAATTTTGAGGGGACGGTCTGACACAGAAATACTCGTTGGATTGGAAGAGTTTGTTTCGAAACAGTTGCTTTATTGCGCGATTTGGTAGGCATGGCCCGAAGCTGTCTTGACCATATTAATTCTGCTAGGATAGACGTTTAGCGAATTCTTTAAAGGGGCCTCAGTTGACAATTCTTTCACAGCTAGCTGATTTTACCCGAAGTATAGCAACCAAGTTACTACCAGAGTCTCTCCGCAAGTGGATTCGCAAACAACAGCGGGTCATGAAGCTGCAAAGCGTTCCCGTTGGCACGGTAGATTTCGGCAGTTTGAAGCGCCTCACGCCCATCAGCCCGATTTTCGGAATTGATCGCGATCTGGTCTCGGTCGAGCGTTATTACATCGAGGATTTCCTCAAATCCCATCAGCCCGACATTGCGGGTCGCGTGCTTGAGATGGGAGAGCCGCTTTATACCGAGAAATTCGGAGCGGCTGCGGTCACACAAAGCGATGTGCTGAACTATGTTGAGGGCAATCCCAAAGCGACCATCGTTGCCGATCTGACCGATGCGCCGCATATTCCGGACAATACGTTTGATTGTGTGGTCATCACCCAGACGCTCCAGATGATTTTCGAGGCTGATAAGGCCATCGCCACCCTCCACCGCATCCTGAAACCGGGCGGAGTGGTTCTGGCGACTTCCCACGGGATCACCAAAGTGGCCCGCCGTGAAGGCGTGGACGATTGGGGCGAGTATTGGCATTTCACCACGCAATCGAGCAAGAAGCTCTTTGGTGATGTGTTCGGGCGCGAGAACATCGACGTCTCCTCTTATGGAAACATCCTCACGACCATCGCCTCGCTCCATGGGCTTGCGGCCAGTGAGATTGACCCCACCGAGCTTGATCACAATGATCCGGATTACGAGCTTTTGGTGATGGTGCGCGCGGTTAAAACCTAACGGCCTTAAAGTGTGCCACCCTACATGAGCGGATTATTTTTTCTGCCGAAAGCTCTTGTGACAAGCCGCGCAGGTGTCCGTGGCACGCTTGAACGCCTCTTCATCAATTTCGCTTTCTGCCCGATCACTTAAGATTTGCGCGGCCGCTTCCAAATCCATGGCATAATTAGAGAACCGCTCCCAATCTGTCCAAATCTCAGGCCGCGCTTCTGAAACTGATTGTGTTGCGCCCTTGGGGAACAGTTTGATCATTTCAGCGCCGGAATGGGACTTGATCACCTCCGCATTCAACCGTGCAACCTCTCCGTCAAATGCAACCGTGCCTTTGAGCATCTCGGACATTGATTTCAGTGCTTTTCCCATGGCGCTCATCCCGTCCATACGTTCTTTCACGACGCCCATCGCGCCCTCATGGGCGAAACTGGGAGGGACCAAAGTGATCAAAGCGACCGTTGTGAGCGCGAGACTTGTTTTGCGGAGCATTTCCATCTTTCCGAGCTTATTGGGTCATTTTTAAAAACGAATGACTGGGCTGAAGGCAGTCTAGATTTACGCGAAGGTCACCGCAACCGCTTGCCTTCAAAGCAAAATAACGGCGAGTATAATATGCATAGCTCTACCTATGCTTGCATTTTAAACCTTTAACAGGCATTCTTTCCAAACTGCCCCACAACCCCACGAGAGGGACGAACAGTGTCACGCCGTTGGAACAATACCATTGGACTACGGCCCCTGCTTTGGACGTTAGCAGTCAGTGTTTTTCTGTCGGGACTGGCCACGACCCTCTATGTCTACCTTAACTCTCTCAGCCAAAAT
>CAZXRG010000076.1:9080-13769 GCA_964642935.1 uncultured Rhodobacterales bacterium
TCTGTCGGGACTGGCCACGACCCTCTATGTCTACCTTAACTCTCTCAGCCAAAATGATATCGCACTTCCCAACCAAGCGCCTTCGATTACAGGCGCTAGTCCGGTATTTTTCACGATCTTCACCCTCACAAGCCTCGCATCTTTTTGCAGTATTCAGATATTTCATTGGAGTTTGAATCGATACCCTTCGACAAAACTTGACCAAAACCTGCGTAACCCCTCCGATCAGATGCGCGCGGTGTTGGACACGACTGTGAACGGGATTGTCGGCCTTGATCCGCAAGGGATGGTGAATGTTATCAATCCAGCGGCACGCCATATGCTGGGAGGGATATCCGAGGAGACGCCGTTTCAATGGCCCGCGAGTATCAGGTTTCTGGACAGTTTGGACTTTAACCCGCTGGACGCAGAAACTGACCCGATCAACCGCGCTTTGGCGGGAGAGAAGCTCGAAGGCGAGATGCATCTGATGTCCAAAAGCGAGGTGTTCGAAAACCGCTACGTTCATGTGTCCAGCGCCCTCGTGAATGATCCGTCCAACCCATTGAAATGCGTGATCGTGTTGGATGATGTCTCTCTTTTGGAGAAAAACCGGCAACAGATCGAGCGCAAAGGACGGCTTGATGCTTTGGGGCAGCTCACGGGCGGCATTGCGCATGATTTTAATAACCTGTTGGCCACAATCCAATATGCGATGCAGCTCACGCGCACAGATGAAATCTCCGAGCGATCTGAGAGGGTTCTTCAAACCGCCCTTAGCGCAGTTGAGCGCGGCCGAGATCTGACGGGGCGGCTGCTGGCCTTTGCCAAGCGCCAACCCGGATTAGCCTCGTCCCGGGCCTTGGTGGATACATTTGCCGAGTTCAAGGCACTCGCAGCGCCCAGCATTGAAGAGTCCTTGGAGATTTCCACCTTTTCACCGGATGCGGATCTGATGGTTTATTGCGATCACGGTCAGCTGGACAATGCGCTTTTGAATCTGGTGCTCAACAGTCGGGATGCAATTTTGCGCAGTGGAAAGGGAAGCAAAATCATCATCCGCGCCCACCCTGTGGAGACGGCTGAGATCGACCTGACTTTTGAGCCAGAGGACCTTGACGCCTACATCACTCAGGGCATGAAAATTGAGACGGCAAAGGATCTCGAACGCCACGATGAGAACGCTTATAGATACGTGGAAATCTCCGTTACGGACGATGGGCCGGGGATGGAGAATACTGTTAAAAATCGGGCGGTTGACCCGTTTTTCACCACAAAAGACGCCAGTTCTGGGAGTGGTTTGGGTCTTTCGATGGTCTATGGATTTATCCAACAATCGGGAGGCGAATTGCGGATATATTCGGAGATCGGGATTGGCACGACGATCCGGATGATCCTGCCCCGTTGCAACTTTGAGAATGCCCGCGAAGAGCCAAAGGAGCGGCTGCCTGCGCAACGAGGTACAGGGCAGCGCATTCTTGTGGCGGAAGACGAAAAGAACCTTCTGGATGTGATGGCCGAGTTGCTCAAGGAATTGGGCTTTGTGGTCATTCCAGCCAACTCCGGTCAAAGCGCGCTTTCGATTATTGAGAGCGATCAGAAGGTGGATTTACTGCTCACGGATATTGTCATGCCCGACGGAATTGGCGGGTTCGAGCTGGCCAAAAAGGCACGACAAATCCGGCCTGATCTGCCGATGGTCTATATGTCCGGCTACACCGGTTTCACGACCTCCGAGATGGGCGACGTGGTGGCTCCGCTGGTTCATAAGCCCTGCCCACCGACGGAACTGGCAGATGTACTGGCGAAGTCCCTAAAATCTAAGACCCCTGTAAGTGTCGATAGTTAAACGGAAAATTCGAGCGAGGTGCAATTTGCGCGGCATTAATTCAAGAAAAATAGCGAGGGACGCTTGGCTCAGATTTTGGTGATGGAGGACGATCCGGACTTTGGATCTATCCTGTTGGAAGTGCTTGAGGCGGACGGTCATGAGGCGACCCTTTGTGTCTCAGCGACCCAAGCGCAGGCGCATATTGAGCGCTCGAAATACGATCTTTTGATCACGGATTTGCTGGTCTATCAGGATCAAAAACCGGTGGCGGATGGGGGGATTTCTTTGATCACTTGGCTGCGGGGCGCGACCAATTACAAGCGCGATCCTTGGATGCGAAAAATGCCGATTATCGCTATTTCAGGTGCTATCCATAATCAGGGAATGTCCAAGCTTTTGGGCATCTCAGAGACGGTTGGGGCAGATAGAACTCTGGCGAAACCGGCGGATTTGCACGAGCTTTTGAACGCTATTGAAGAGCTGCTTTTGACCAATGAAAGCCAGTCCAAGACTGCCTGAAATCTATGCCTTCACGTTTGACCAAATGACTACTCCAAGACAGGTAGAGAATCGAAAGGTTAACGCCCCTCAGAACGGCAATTTTAGGCGTATGATTCCTGTATGATTCATACGTGACCCGCATATGACGCGACGGGCCATTTGGCCGGTTTAATGTGCCGTGCGCTCGGGTAGGGCATTTGAAACGCATCTCCCCGATTTTGAGGTCAGATCAATTGGTTTGCGACAGGTTTGACACTGACCCCAAACGCAGCGGGTCGAGCCAGCCAACAGCGGCCATTCGATCCGCAAAGAAGGCCGCGCCTGCATTGGTGATATGACCATAATCCCAGAAGACCTTATGACCGCTGGGGGTCACGCCGAAACATTGTTCCTTGCCCGCTTCACAAATGTAGTCGGCTTTATCGAGTAGGAGAATGTCGAAGGCCTCCGCGATTTTGGCGAGCCTGTCATTTGTCTCGTTGAGCGGGTGGACCAGGCCGATCTGGTTTTGGAAGTAGGCGGAGTTTATGTCGGCCACCATGGTTCTGGCCTCGGCCCTCGTTTGAGGCGGGCGCATGTAGATCATGCGATCGGCAATGGTGGTTTTGGTGAACATTTTGAACTCGGGCGGGTTGGTGGTGAGCACCACCTGTTTCCCGTCGTCTTTTGCCCGTTGGATCAGGTTGGGCAGACCCGCAAAATCATTACTGACCTCGCTTTTGTTCAAATCACACCGGCGGAGTTCTGCAAATTGGGAAGAGATCAGGATCACATCGGCGTTTTGATAGCGTGCGTGCTCAAAAAATTCGCGGGATTTTTCGGTTTCAGTTTCAAAGCAACTCATATCCACATCGTGGCGCAAGACGGACAGGTCAGGAAACAGGTCGGGTCGCTGGGCGAACATGTTGAACTGGTCATCACCATAGGAGTTGCCGACGATCAGCACGCGGGTGCGGTAGGGCTTATACGCGCTTCCAAATCCGTTCTTTTTGATGAAAAAGTAGCGCTCATCCGCAAGGGCTCCATTGTCAAAGCTGAATTGGGTGAGCGCGCCTGAGAGGCCTTCCATGCGTTTGGTGTTTCCGTTGGTGGAGACGGCCAGAAGCGAGATCGCGGCCATGCCAATGGTGGCCATCATTGCTATTTTGAGAGGGGCGCGGGGTTTGGTGAACGTCCCTTTTCGAAAGGGCGTTTCGATCCATCGGTAGCTTGCATAGGCAAGGGCCACCGAGAGGATTGTGCCCAGCGCAAGGGCCATGGGTTGCGCGTCAAGTACGTTGATGCGGATGAAGGCGAAGATCGGGAAATGCCAAAGGTAAAGCGAGTAGGAAATCAGGCCGATCCAGATCATTGGCTTTAGGCTCAGCAGTTTTCCGGTGATGTTTTGCGGGGAGGCTGTGAGGATGAGCAATGCGCAAGCGCCCACTGGGATTAGGGTCAGAAGGCCCGGATGGTGGCTTTCTTTGTCAAAGCCAAACAGGACGCTGGCGATGATTGTCAGAAGGGCGATCAAGGATAGGGCGCTGGCGGATTTTGTGATGAACGCGCTTGGGGTTCGGCGCTCCAGAAGGGCTATTGCGACGCCTGCCAGAAGCTCCCACATGCGGCTTGGGAGTAGGTAGAAACTGAAGCTTGGGTCTTTCTCGGTCATGGCTTCTGCGAAGGCGAGGCTGGCGAGGAAAGTGATAGAGGCGGCGGCGATCCAGTATGTTTTGGGGATGCGGGTGCAGATCAAAACGATAACGGGGAAGATCAGGTAGAATTGCTCTTCCACGCTCAGAGACCATGTGTGCAGGAGCGGGAGTAGGTTGCTGTCGGGGGCTGCGTACTCGGTGGTGACGATATAGAAATAGATGTTGGACACGAACAGGACTGAGGAGCCGATGGAATGGCCCATGGCTACGAAATCCGACGGGAGCAGGACGAACCAGCCGACCAATATCGAGGCCAGCATGACCACGAAGAGGGCGGGCAGGATGCGTTTGGCGCGGCGCTCGTAGAAGTTGGTGAAGCTGAACCGGCCTGTGTCGCGCAACTCGTTGAAGATCAGGGAGGAGATCAGGTAGCCGCTGATGACAAAAAAGATATCGACGCCGATGAAGCCGCCGGGAAACAGGGGTGTTCCTGCGATGCTGGCCCCTGCGTGATAGAGGAGTACGCTGACCACGGCGATGGCGCGAAGGCCGTCTATTTCGGGGCGATATTTCACGGTTTCCGGTCTTTGCTCTGCTCTTTGTTTTTTGCGCTGTTTTAGGGCGCGTACGGCTTATCTAACACCGGAATTTGTCAAATAGAGGGCAAGGGCGGGTTTTATCGGGTCTTTGAACGGTGAAAGCCGCCATCGGGGGAATGGCGGCTTTCTCGGCTTGGGGGTTGGT
>CAZXRG010000077.1:0-13683 GCA_964642935.1 uncultured Rhodobacterales bacterium
TTCTTTTGTGTTTGTTCGTTTGGTGCGGGTCTTGGGCATTTGGGTCCGAGTTCAGGATCATCGGTCGGGCGTCTTTATTTACCAATGATTATCTTGGAGACGGGGCGGATCGGTGGCGCTCTGGCTCTTATTCTAGGTCCAGTTTTATTGCACAAGGCTGGGAGGGGGAAATCCCTTCCACGGGTCTTTATGAATTCCGCATTCGTGGCGAGTTGATTGCGCCCTCGGAAACAAATGTGCCCCCAAAGGCAGGTGAGCGGCCATTTGTCGGGGTGTTGGCGCTCGGTTTGATGCGCCATGTTGTTGCCGACCAAGCGAATCTGAGGTTTGGTGGGGAGTTGGTGGCCATTGGTCCACAAACCGGCGTGTCCAGTTTTGTCACCCAAGCCCATGAGTTGCTGGGGTTTAAAGAGCCTCGGGCAACTGCAGGACAACTTGCAGATGATTTGATTCCTACGGGTCTTTTTGAAGCGTCGCGATTGATTGGGGCCAGTGGGATTGGATCCTATCAGCTTAGGCCGTTTGTGGAGGCTCAAGTGGGGGTGGAGACTTATGGCCGTTTTGGCGTTGATGCTATTTTTGGAGATGGCATTGATGGGGATTTATTAACCCGCGATGTGGTCACGGGGCAGATTATGACCGTGATCCCCAAACAGGGCAGGGCAGGTTTTACGCCGATGATTGGTGCGGATTTTGCCCGCGTGTTTGAAAGCCGCTATCTGCCGCGCTCAAGCGGGCTGACCCTTGAGGCGTGGCGCATGCGTGTGCGCGGTGGGCTTCGTCACATTGGAGCGTCTCGCGATATCTTTATGGGGGTGACCTGGCTCAGTCCGGAATATGAAGGCCAGCCCGGAGGACAAATTCTGGGCTCGATCAGTATCGATCATTACTTCTGAGCGATACTCGGTCAAAACTTCCCTAAAACAGCGCTCATGGCCGAGCGCGATCCGAACGGTGTTGACTCATGGAGGGATCGGTTTATAAGCCGCATTTCTCGCGGGTTCGCGGGAGCACATTGGTGTTGGTGGCCCTCGCAAGGGGATGCCTGTCGGACCGGAAGGTCAAAGGACAACGCCCTTTTAAATTTTTAGAAGGAGATCAGCCGTGACCAAACGCACGTCTGCCAAATACAAACTTGATCGCCGGATGGGTGAAAACATCTGGGGTCGTCCTAAATCCCCAGTTAATCGTCGTGAGTACGGACCCGGCCAACACGGTCAGCGTCGCAAAGGTAAGCTTTCGGATTTCGGTATCCAGTTGCGCGCCAAGCAGAAGCTTAAGGGCTACTACGGTGATTTGACCGAGAAGCAGTTCCGTCGCACTTATGCGGAAGCCGAGCGTCTTAAGGGTGATACATCCGAGAACCTGATCGGTCTTCTTGAGGCGCGTTTGGATGCGATCGTTTATCGCGCCAAGTTCGTGCCAACCGTGTTTGCGGCGCGTCAGTTCGTGAACCACGGCCATGTTCTTGTGAACGGCAAGAAAGTGAACATCCCGTCCTACCGCGTCAAAGAAGGCGATGTGGTTGAGGTGCGTGAGAAGTCCAAGCAAATGGGTCTCTGCCTTGAGGCTGTTGCTTTGACCGAGCGCGATGTTCCTGAGTATGTTGACGTGGATCATTCCAAGATGACCGCCAAGTTCATCCGTAAGCCGGCTTTGGGCGATGTGCCTTATCCGGTTCAGATGGAACCAAATCTGGTCGTGGAATTTTACGCGAAGAACTAATCTTCTTCGCCACTTTAGAATTAGAAAAGGCCGCTCGGGTGAACCGGGCGGCCTTTTTCATTGTTTGCTTGTGGGGCGTTACTCAGCCGGTACGGAATGGGCGATTGTGTGTCCCGCGCCCAGTGTCGCTTTAGTCGCAAGCGCCCCTGCGATGATGGATGCCAGAGCCAATGCGGCGGAGAAGCTGAGCGTTGAGACGCCCGAGAGGCCTGCGCCGACAGTACAGCCCCCCGCCAGAACTCCGCCTATTCCCATGAGGCTGCCGCCGATCAGGTAGCGGTGGGTTGGGAGGTCTTGGTTGAAGCCTTCCCATTTGAACTCGCCCGAGCTGAGTGCGGCGATTGCGCTGCCCAAAAGGACGCCACCGAAGAAGCCAACGCCAAAGCCTGGCGCGATGGCGGTGCCTGCTACGGTCCAGAACAGTGTTTCGGAACTGGCCGATGTGAAGGCGAGGCTTTCAAGGGTGATCGGGTCAAACTCGTCCAGAAGCAATGTGCCAGTTGTGAACCAGCCCAACGGAACCAAAGCGCCGATGGCCGCGCCGTAGGCGAGGTTTTTAACGCCTATGTTGAGGCGGAAGATATAGGCGCCCAGAGCGGCAACAGCGAGAGCGGCCCAGATGATCGGAGTTCCGGGCAGGCTCGTGAGTGTTGTGGTGGCGCCCAGATCGAATGTGAAGGAGGACAGCCAGACGCGCAGGGGTGCGAAGACGCCTTTAAGTGTGGCATGCGCGATGATGGCGAATGTGATGACCGCGACCAATGCGCGAAGATTGCCTGTGCCTGTGAGGACGGTCAGGCGGGAGGCGCATCCGCGGGCCAAGACCATGCCTGCTCCGAACAAAAGGCCGCCTAGGATGATGGCGGGTGCGGCGACGCCTGAGGCTAGAAATCGATGACCGCTGAAGTCGACGAGGCCTGCGATGCTCAGGGCTTGGGTGCCTGCGATAGCGACGAGCAGAGCGGTCAGCCAGAGGCCGAGGGCGGAGCGGCGCTCATGGCCGGTCTCGACCAATCCGCGTCTGAGGCAGAAGCGGGAGAGTTGCGCCAAGACACCGAAGATGGCGCCGATGAGCCCGCCTGCGACCAAAGAGGCGCTTTGCGGTGTCCAGTTTTCAAGTCCCAAGGATTCAAACATGTACGAACTCCAATCCCGATTGCGTAGTTTGAGTGATGTGGAGAACATAAGAGGTCGGCAAAATTGGTTCAATAAAATCAGGAGTTTAGGTGGGGTGATAAGTCAGATTTCCCGATCTGGCCGTGGGCGTGGAATATTGGACCAAAGCGGGTTTTCCCATTGGAATTTCCTTCGCGCGATTATTCTCGCAAATTAGCGGGGGAGGGAGTAGAGAGCAGATATGGCCAGCTTCAATTCAACCCGTATCGTTCCGCTGAAAGATGTCGGCGCGCTTCCTAAATGGCAGCGTCCTTGGGTGCTGTTGGTCTTGATGGCGATGGCGATGCCTTTGGCGTTTGCGACATGGTCGGCTCTTTTGAACAACTTTGTGATTGAGCGGGCGGGATTTGTGGGTTCTGACATCGGCTGGCTCCATACGGTTCGTGAAATTCCGGGATTTCTCGCGGTTGGAGTGATCGCGATCATCATTTTCATGCGCGAGCAGGTTTTGGGGATGGTCGCGCTGTTGATGCTTGGTGTGGCCACGGCTGTGACCGCTTGGTTCCCGACATTTGAGGGGCTTTTGGTCACGACCATGATCAGCTCCATCGGGTTTCATTATTTTGAGACCGTGAACCAGTCGCTGCAGCTTCAGTGGATTTCAAAGGAGAAGGCCCCCCAGACGCTCGGTTGGCTGGTGGCGGCTGGATCGGCGGCCTCTTTGGTGACTTACGGGCTGCTGGTGGTGGGCTGGAAGAGCTTTGGGCTAACCTATAATTTCGTGTTTCTCATGGGCGGTGGCGCGACGGCGTTGATCGCCATTATCTGCTATTTTGCCTACCCGCAGTTTGAGGCGCCTGATCCGCAAAACAAGACGATGGTTTTGCGCAAACGTTACTGGCTCTATTATGCGCTGCAGTTCATGTCGGGCGCACGTCGGCAGGTGTTTGTGGTCTTTGCGGCCTTCATGATGGTCGAGCGGTTCGGGTTCGAGGTTCATGAGGTCACAGCGCTTTTCCTGATCAACTTTCTGGCCAATATGCTGTTTGCCCCGATCATGGGGAAAATGGTGGCGCGGTTTGGCGAGCGCAATGCGCTGGTGTTTGAATATGCCGGATTGGCGATTGTGTTTCTCCTTTACGGCGGCATCTACTTTTTCGGCTGGGGCGTGGCTTTGGCGGCGGCTCTTTATGTGATTGATCACCTGTTTTTCGCTCTGGCTTTTGCGCTCAAAACCTACTTCCAGAAGATCGCGGATCCGGCTGATATTGCGCCAACCGCGGCGGTAGCGTTTACGATCAATCACATCGCGGCGGTGTTTCTGCCGGCCTTCATGGGCTACCTTTGGATCACCTCTCCCTCTTGGGTGTTTGGTATGGCGGCGGGGATGGCTTGTGTGTCTCTGCTGCTTGCTCTTTTGATCCCGCGCCATCCGGAGCCCGGCAATGAGACGATCCTGTCGCGGGGCTCAACTGTCCTCCATGGGGCTGAATAGACCCCTTGTAGGTTCGAAAAATCAGATTACCTTTTAGGCGTAATCTTTGGAGGACGAGACATGCTTGGATTTGGAAAGCCTAAAACGATACCTGATGCGGCCAGTGCTTTGCCCGGTCGCGCCGAGCCTCTCCCGACCGCAGAGACCCATTTTGTGAATGGCAATCCGCTCAAAGGTCCACATCCCGAGGGCAGTGAAACGGTCATTTTCGGGATGGGGTGTTTCTGGGGTGTCGAGCGAATGTTTTGGAATCAGCCCGGTGTTGTGGTGACCTCTGTGGGCTATGCCGCAGGGGCAACTCAGAATCCAACCTATCAGGAAGTGTGCTCTGGGCGCACCGGTCACAATGAGGTGGTGCAGGTGGTTTATGACCCCACCCAGACCAGTTTCGAGGCTTTGTTGAAGGTCTTCTGGGAAGGCCATGATCCGACTCAGGGGATGCGTCAGGGCAATGATATTGGCACCCAGTATAGGTCGGGCATCTATACGAGCTCTGCCACACAAAAGGCCATTGCTCAACAAAGTCTTGCCACATTTCAGGAGCGGCTCACTACATCTGGTTTTGGAAAGATCACAACCGAGATTAAGGACGCGCCGGAATACTTCTTTGCCGAGGATTATCACCAGCAATATCTGGCGAAAAATCCGAGCGGATATTGTGGCATCGGAGGCGTTGGGGTGAGTTGTCCGATTGGTCTGGCGGCCTCGTAACGGCTTAAAGTTGAAAGAACTTAAAAGTTAAAAAAGACTGAATATTCACCGGTAAAGTTGAATATTTTGCACATGCTTGGTATGTGAAACATCAGTCAAAACATTTGTAAAACGGGTGGTTGCGTGTTGGATTTTTCCAAGACGGCTCGGCGGCGGAAGTTCTATCTGCCGTCCGGCGTAAAACTTGTCTTTCTGTTTTTGCCGTGGGTGTTTGTCGCCTACGGCGTCGTTGTGCTGCAAGAATTTGTCACCTTTTACAACAACTCGGTTGAGGCCACGGCCCGTGTGGTTTTTGTCGAGGCCTCATCTGAGGAGCTTGGGGAACGTGAGGTGCGCGCGTTGATGGACAACCATGGCAACTGGCCGGCTCCGTCGTTTTTGTATCAGCATGAGAACGGGATGTTCTATGTGGGTGAGCCGATTGTTGACGGGCGCAACTGGCATTTTCATCACGGCGAGTTGGTGGATGTCCGGTATAATCGCATTAACCCCTCCCATGCCCAACCTGTGACCATCCTCAAGTTCTGGTGGACCCCCGGAGTGTTCATTGTGGGCGGGCTTTTGGCGTTTTTCTCTCTGCTGATCGCCTTTTACAAAGCTGAAAATCCCAATGCCCGATTGCTCCCCCGGTTGAGCCGCCAAAAAGGGACGTTGAATCTACGTCGCAAGTGATCTAGGCCCTCAGCCCATGACAACTTTCACAGCATTCACAACATTATCCGGCGAGATTGCAGCTTCCGCATTGGGAGAGGCCATGGAGCTTTTGGAGCCTGCGCCCACGGGCGTCGGTGTATTTGAAATCGAAGATGGATCGGGCAATTGGGAGATCGGCGGATATTTCGTTGAGCGCCCTGATGAGGCCGGATTGGCGCTTTTGGCGACTATTCATGCGGCCAAGCCCTTTGTGGTTTCCAAGCTGGATGATCGCGACTGGGTGGCGCAGGTCCGTCGCGAGTTGACGCCTGTGGAGGCGGGACGGTTTGTGGTCTACGGCGGCCATGATGCCGAGAATATCCCCAAGCAAAAGATCGGGCTTCTGATCGAGGCGGCCATGGCCTTCGGCACCGGTCATCACGGGACCACGCAGGGCTGTCTGCAGTCTTTGGATCATCTGGTGAAGGCCGGATTTGTCCCCCGTCATGTGGCCGATATCGGCGCTGGAACGGGCGTTCTGGCCATGGCTGCGGCGCGGGTGTTTCCCGCAGAGGTGATTGCCAGCGATATTGATCCGGTTGCCACGGCGACAGCGCGGGCGAACATGGTGGCCAACAGGCTCGGTGGGCGTATTCGCACGGTGACTTCGGTGGGGTTCCGCCATGAGGCGCTCAGGCGCGCAGCCCCTTATGATCTGGTGTTTGCCAATATTCTGGCCAAGCCGCTTAAGGCGCTTTCGCGGGATATGGGGCGTTTCACGACGCCTGGTGCGTTCATTATTCTCTCTGGATTGTTGAACACTCAAGCGGATGGGGTGCTGGCGACCTATAAGGGTCACGGGTTTGTGCTGGAGCGGCGCATTGTGATCGGGGAATGGACCACTTTGACGCTTCGTCGCGTTTAAAATCCAGGTTCAGGTCACAAAAAAGGGGCCCTTTGGCCCCTTATCTCGTCTCATCAAAGTATCGGCTTAAGAGCGCGTGGCCAGCCGTGTCGCCATCTCATGGATGTCGGAGCGGTCAAGACCGATGTCCTGAAGCTCGTGATTGCTGAGCGCATTCAAGGCAGCAACGGTCTTCCGGCGCTTGTTCCAAACCGCAAGGTTGGTGCCGAATGTTTCCAGTCGAGAGACTGTGTTGTGGATCGCGATCGCACCAAAGGGCGCGACGTGGTTTGAATCTTGTACGGCCATGACAGGCATCCTTTTACTGAGTTAAGCGACCGGGTGAGGATCCATATCCACGTTGCCGGTTGAGCGGCATCTAGGGGGTATTGTTGCGCCGCACAAATGGTATTTTTGCATGTCAGACCTGCGATTTTTGCATGCTTAACAGGGGTTTAGAAGTAAGGGTCGGTTTAGGCTGAACGGGGGTCGTTTTTGACCGTCATGTCGGAAGGTCTTGGCAAATGTTCTTGTTTCGTGCTAGGAATTTTTAACTTAAAAAGCAGGGTAAATATATGCGGGTCGTTGGACTTGATCCCGGACTTCGGAAAATGGGCTGGGGCATTGTCGATATGGACGGTGGGCGGCTCAAACATGTGGCCAATGGGACCTGCACCTCTAGCGGCAAGGATTTGGCCGCGCGGCTTCTCAGTCTTCATGTGCAATTGACCCAAGTGCTGGCTGAATATGCGCCTGATGCGGCGGCTGTGGAGCATACGTTTGTGAATAAGGACGGTGTTGGCACGTTGAAGCTGGGACAGGCGCGGGCGATTGCTTTGCTGGTCCCCGCTCAGGCCGGGCTTGAGGTTTCGGAGTACGCGCCCAATGCGGTCAAGAAGGTCGTCGTTGGGGTGGGCCATGCGGATAAGGCGCAGGTCGAGCATATGGTGCGGCTTCAGTTTCCCGGCATTGTCACCAACGGGCCGGATGCCACGGATGCTTTGGCGATTGCTTTATGCCATGCCCATCATGCACAGTTTTCCGGCAAGCTGGCTCAGGCCATTGCGGTTGCAGATGGAGTGGGTCGATGATCGGTAAAATCTCAGGGCGTCTTGATATGAAGGGCGCGGATCATGTGCTGATCGACACGGGCGGTGTGGGTTATGTGGTTTATTGCTCCGAGCGGACCTTGGCGGCGATGCCTGCGGTTGGGGAGACGGCGGCTTTGTTTACGGATTTGGTCGTGCGCGAGGATCTCTTGCAGCTTTACGGGTTTGTCACTTTGGCGGAGCGGGAATGGCATAAGCTTTTGACCTCCGTGCAGGGCGTTGGTGCGAAGGCGGCTTTGGCTATTCAGGGGACTTTGGGCTCTGACGGGGTTGGTCGCGCGATTGCTTTGGGCGATATGGCGGCTGTGAAGGCCGCGCCCGGTGTGGGGCCTAAGCTGGCGCAACGGGTGGTGAACGAGTTGAAGGAAAAAGCGCCTGCGGTGATGGCGCTGGGATCAGGCGGGACGCAAGCGGCTAAGGGGCCGTCTGCGGGTGGGCCTGTTTTGGTGGATGATGAAGCGCCTGTTGCGCCGGTTGAGGCCCCGTCAGGGGATGCGGCGGCGACGGCGGATGCCATGTCGGCTTTGGTCAATCTCGGCTATGGGCAAGGGGATGCGGCGGGAGCCGTGGCTCAGGTGTCAGGTGAGATGCCTGAGGCCTCGGCCAGTGATTTGATCAGAGCAGCGCTCCGCCTGCTTGCGCCAAAGGGTTGATTTAAATGATGGATTCCGACCCAGAGTTGCGCCCGGATGAGCGCCCCGGTGATGAGGATCGGTCTTTGCGGCCACAAGTGCTCGATGATTTTGTCGGGCAGGAGGCGGCCAAGGCGAACCTTCGGGTGTTTATCGAGAGTGCCAAGATGCGCTCGGAAGCCATGGATCATACGCTGTTTTTCGGGCCTCCGGGTTTGGGAAAGACGACGCTGGCGCAAATCATGGCGCGAGAGCTGGGGGTGTCGTTTCGCATGACCTCTGGTCCGGTGCTGGCCAAGGCCGGTGATCTGGCGGCGATCCTGACCAATCTGGAAGCGCGGGATGTGCTGTTTATTGATGAAATTCATAGACTTAACCCAGCGGTGGAAGAGGTGCTTTATCCCGCTTTGGAGGACTTTGAATTGGACCTCGTGATCGGGGAAGGGCCTGCTGCAAGGACGGTTCGCATTGACCTTCAGCCCTTCACATTGGTGGGGGCGACGACGCGGTTGGGGCGGTTGACGACGCCTTTGCGGGATCGATTCGGGATACCGACGCGGCTTGAGTTTTATACGGTGCCTGAACTGGTGCGGATTGTGACGGGCAATGCGCGAAAGATGGGCGCGGATGCGGAGCCCGATGGGGCCATGGAGATTGCGCGACGCGCACGGGGGACGCCCCGGATTGCGGGGCGTTTGCTCAGGCGGGTTGTGGATTTTGCGCTGGTTGAGGGCAATGGGAAAGTGACCCGCGAGATTGCGGATCGCGCACTCAACAGGCTTGGCGTGGATGATCTTGGACTTGACGGGGCGGATCGTAGGTATCTGATATTGCTCGCAGAAAACTACGGAGGCGGACCTGTGGGGGTCGAAACCATTGCCGCGGCTTTGGCGGAATCCCGTGATGCGATTGAGGAAGTGATCGAGCCGTTTCTCCTGCAACAAGGGCTCATTCAAAGGACACCAAGGGGGCGGATGTTGGCGCATAAGGCTTGGACGCATTTGGGGTTAACAGCGCCTCGAACGACCACTGATGATTTGTTTGATACGCCATGAAGATACGTGTGTATTACGAGGATACGGACCTCGCGGGAATTGTCTATTATGCCAATTATTTCAAATACATAGAGCGTGGGCGGACGGAGTTCTTGCGTGATCTTGGGGTCGATCAACTGGCCCTTAAGGCGCAATCCGGCGTAGTCTTTGCTGTGCGCCATGTGGATGCAGATTTTCTTAAGCCTGCGAAGATGGATGATTTGCTGGATGTGCGCACGGAAGTTGAGAGTGCCCACAAGGCAAGGATCATTATGAATCAAGAGGTTAGCCTTGATGGGGTGGTTCTGTTTAAGGCCGTGGTGACGCTTGTCTGTCTCAATGCGACGGGTCGGCCTACACGGATGCCGGAAGAAATTGCGTCCGTACTCTGAGCTTTGTTAACCTTTTCAAGCGCCTGCCAAAAATAACCTGTGAAACGCGTATGATTTCCGCGTGACTCCTGTATGACGCTTTTGGCCGATTTCGGGGATTAACGAGGCGTTCGCTGGGCAACACGCGTCTCAGCCCAAACGGCTGATTTTCGCGGATAACGGAGTGTTCAGAACGCCCCCGTGTTTCTTTCTTCGACAGTAGCGTAAACTTCGCGTATAGTGAGTGGAATAGCCGCCCAAAAGAGGTGGTCCGAGGCAACGAAAAGAGCAGGCACATGGAAACTGAGATCCTTGCAACCGCAAGTGAGATCGATTTTTCGATCTTTGCGCTATTTTTGCGCGCGACCCTTACCGTAAAAATTGTAATGTTGATTTTGATTGCAGCGTCCTTTTGGTCCTGGGCCATCATCATCCAGAAATTCATCAACTATCGCACCGCCTCCAAAGAGGGTGAGATGTTTGAGGAGGCCTTCTGGTCCGGTCAGCCTCTTGAGAAGATTTACGAGCGGGTCGGGCAAAAGCCGCGATCTGCCATTGAGAAGATTTTTTCGGCAGGCATGTCGGAATGGAAACGCTCCCATCGCTCGGACGGAGCACTCATGGCCGGCGGACAGGCGCGGATTGATCGGGCCATGAATGTGGCCATTGGTCGGGAAAGCGATGATCTGATGGGTGGCCTGACGTTTTTGGCAACGGTGGGGTCGATCTCGCCGTTTGTGGGATTGTTCGGAACCGTTTGGGGGATCAAGCACGCGTTTGAGGAGATTGCCAAACAGCAGTCGACCAATCTGGCGGTTGTGGCTCCCGGTATTGCGGAGGCTCTCTTGGCCACGGCTTTGGGTCTGTTGGCGGCCATTCCGGCGGTGATTTTCTACAATAAGCTGTCGGGTGATGCGGAAAAGCTGATTGCCGAGCATGAGACGTTTGCGGACGAGTTTTCGATGATCCTGTCGCGCCAGCTTGATCGGGAGGCCTGATCATGGCGGGGACTTTGATGGAGCGGGGGAAAGCCTCGGGGCGGACCCGACGTCGCGCCTCCAAACCCATGTCAGAGATTAACGTCACACCGTTTGTGGATGTGATGTTGGTGTTGTTGATCATCTTTATGGTGGCGGCACCCCTCTTGACGGTGGGTGTGCCCATTGAATTGCCTGAGACCGCAGCCGCTCCGCTTCCTCAAGAAGAGGAGGAGCCTTTGACCATTGCCTTGGCGGCAGACGGTCGGGTGGTGCTTCAAGAGACCGAAGTGGCGTTTGACACGATCGTGGCCAAGCTGACGGCGGTGGCCGGAGAGCGGCGTGACGGGAAGGTGTTTTTACGTGCGGACGGGGCGGTGCCTTATGAGCGCGTGATGGAAGTGATGGGGGCTTTGAATGCCGCCGGTTTTCGCTCCATCGGGTTGGTCACGGATGCGGGCGGGCCCAGTTTGAACGGGCAGGTTGCTGAGTGACATGCGACAGGGCACGGTCATATCCGGTTCCGGCCATCTGATCTTCGTTGTGGTGGCGTTCTTCGGGATGCCTGAATTTGGGGAAGAGCCTGAGGTGACGCCGTCTCAGGTGACGGATGTGTCCATTGTGTCTTTGTCCGATTTTGAGGCGGCTCGCTCGGGGGCACCCCAAGCGTTTGAGACGCCTGAGGCTTCTTTGAGTGCACCTGTAGATCAGACCAATGAGGCGGTGACACCGGAGACGGAGGTGGCCCCCCAGACTGTGGATGTGGTTCAGCCCCAAGCGCCTGAGGCGGGTGTTGCGCCGGATGTGAGCGCTTTGGAGGTGGCCACGCCAGAGGTTGCGGTTGATGTTGATGTGCCTGTTGGTGTTGATGACACGGCCCCTTTGGGGATTGATACGCCCTTGCCGGATGCGCCTGCTCAGGACGGGTCGATCAATTCCAATAATCTCGCTTTATTGGCCCCTGAGACGCCGAATTTGGCGCCGCGCATTGATACCTCTGCTGCGCCAAAGCCGCCAAAGCCCACGCCCGAGGCTCCGGTGGAGACGCCTTCGGTGACGCCGGAGGAGGTTCCTTCGGTTGAGCCTGTTGAGGTTCCAGATGCGCCAGCGGCGGCGCCCAAGGAAGCGACCACGGAAGTGACGCCGGATGCGGTTGAGCAGGAGCGCCCGACCACGCCCAAAGCGGCGGCGCGTCCCAAGGGGCGGCCTGCGAACCTGGTGGCTGAGGCCGAGCAGCGTTCGAAAGAGGCTGAGGCGATTGAGGCGGCTTTGGCGACAGCGGCTACGGCGGCGGTCGAGGCTGAGGCTGAGGCGGCGCCAAGCGAAACGGCGGCGGTTGAAGCGCCTGTGGAGACCGGGTCCAGTTTGGGGCAAAGTTTCAATTCTTCCGAGGCGCGGGCCATTGGTGATGTGATCGGGAAATCGTGGAATAAGACGCTGATTGAGGGTAAAGATCAGTATGAGCGTTTGGTGGTGACGGTGCGCGTGAAGTTGAATGCGGACGGGAAGATTGTCGGGGGTGTCGAGCCGGTTCAGCCGCGCTCGCCCAATGGTGATTTCAAGGTGGCGTTTGAGGCAGCAAGGCGTGCGGTGCTTCGTGCGCAACCGATCCCGTTGCCCCAAGGCAAGTTCCGTGATGGAGATTTTCTGGAAATTCGGTTTGATCCGGGGCGCTCGGCGATTTCGCTGGAGTGAGAAGAGAGGGCGGTTGGTTATGAGACAGGGTATCTTGGTGCTTTTGCTGGCGGCGTTCATGTGGCCGTCTGTTGTGTTTGCGCAGTCGGGGCCTCGGACGTTCAAGGTGGATGTGGTTGGCGGGATTGTTGAGCCGCTTCCGTTTGCAGCGCCCATTTTTCTGGCGGAAAGTCAGGCGGCCTCGGATGTGGCGGTGGATATGACGCGGGTGTTGACGGCGGATTTGGTCAATACGGGTCTGTTTCGTGCGATCCCGCAGGATGCGTTTATTTCCGGCGTGACCAATTTTAATGCCCAGCCTGCGTTTGCCGATTGGAAGGCGATTAATGCGCAGGCTTTGTTGATTGGCTCGGCGGCGATCACCGGGGACAATAAGTTGGTGATTAAGTTCAGGCTTTGGGATGTGTTTGCGCAGGCGCCGCTTGGGGAGGGTTTGCAGTTTGCGGGCTCTGTGAGTTCGTGGCGGCGCATGGCCCATAAGGTGGCGGATGCGGTTTATGCGCGGCTGACGGGTGAGGGTGGTTATTTTGACAGTCGGGTCGTGTTTGTGGCCGAGAGCGGGCCCAAGGACAAGCGGGTCAAGCGGTTGGCGATTATGGATCAGGACGGGGCGAATACGCGGTTTTTGACCGATGGAAGCTCGATTGTGCTGGCCCCTCGCTTCTCGCCCAATTCGCGGGAGGTTCTGTTTACGAGCTATGAGAGCGGGTCGCCTCAGGTGAAGCTGATGAATGTGGACAGTGGCTCGTCGCGCTCCCTTGGCGGGCTTGACGGGATGACCTTTGCGCCGCGCTTTTCGCCCGATGGGGGACGGGTGGTTCTGTCCCAATCAGCGGGCGGGAACACGGATATTTATATGCTGGATTTGGGATCGGGTGTGCGCACGCGGCTGACGCAAAATCCGGGGATTGATACGGCGCCTTCATTCTCGCCGGACGGAAAGCGGATCGTGTTTGAGAGTGATCGCGGTGGGTCCCAGCAGATTTATGTGATGCCTGCGAGCGGTGGTGAGGCCAAGCGGATCAGTTTTGGAAAAGGGCGTTATGGCACGCCTGTTTGGTCGCCGCGTGGAGATATGGTGGCGTTTACCAAGCTCAGCGGTGGGCGGTTTCATATCGGGGTGATGCGGATTGATGGATCACAAGAGCGGTTGCTGACCGCTTCGTTTCTGGATGAAGGGCCGAGTTGGGCGCCCAATGGGCGCGTGCTGATGTTCTTCCGTGAGAGCCGTGGGGCCAATGGGGCGCCTCAGCTTTATACGATTGATGTGTCGGGGCGGAA
>CAZXRG010000078.1:0-8864 GCA_964642935.1 uncultured Rhodobacterales bacterium
GAAAGTGCCGCCATGGGCCTTCTGGCCGGACGTTTGGCTGTCGCCCAAGCACTCGGCCAAGAAGTTCCGCCCGTTCCAAACACCACAGCCATCGGCGCTCTGATGACCCATATCACTGGCGGGGCTGATGCGAAGACCTTTCAGCCCATGAACGTCAATTTCGGTCTCTTCCCGCCCCTAGACGGTGTCAAAGGGGGGCGCAGAGGACGTAAAGAGCGCTACAAAGCCTATACGGATCGCGCGAAAATCGATTGGAACAACTGGCTCGCCAGACGCGCAGCCGCCGCTTGAAACCCAGCCAACAAGTCGCTTTGACGCTCGCTCCTGCCCCTGCTACCAAGGAGGCGGGAGAGACGGATGATCAAAAGAATGCTGGCCCATGCTTATGGCCAAGACAGTGCTGAGAAAACCAAGTCCTTTTACAAGGAATGGGCGGCCTCATATGACCAAGAGGTGCTTGAAAACGGCTATGTGACGCCCGGACGCTGTGCCGTTGCCTTGGCGGAGTTTACCCAAGACACTGCTGCACCGCTTCTGGATATTGGTTGCGGCACAGGCATTTCCGGCGTGGCCCTCAAAACCGCAGGATTTACGACCTTGGATGGCTGCGATTTCAGTGAAGAGATGCTTCTTGAGGCCGAAAAGAAAGCGATCTACCGCGAGACTATCTCGACGAATCTGGAAGAACCTTTCCCTTTTGAAACAGGCTCTTACGCCAATGCGGCTGCCATTGGTGTGCTAAATCCGGGCCATGCGCCTGCCAGTGCACTTGATGACATGCTCGCGCTGTTACCTGCCGGCGGGCACTTGGTATTCTCGCTAAACGATCATGCTTTGGAGGACCGCACATATGAGGCCCGCCTGAACGAGCATGTGGATTGTGGCACCGCGGCTCTGATGTTTCGCGAATACGGCCCCCATCTTCCCAAAATCGAGCTGCAATCAAACGTCTATGTGCTGAAAAAACTGTGACCCATCGGGAAAGGTTCGCCCCTTCCCCCACAGGTCCGCTCCATCTGGGCCATGCCTTTTCTGCAATTACAGCTTGGAATTCAGCGCTAAAGTCTGGGGGCAGCTTTCATTTACGGATGGAAGACATCGACCAGTCCCGCGCCAGACCTGTTTGGGAGGCTCAGATTTACGATGATCTGGCTTGGCTCGGGCTTGATTGGGAAAAGCCCGTGTTTCGACAGTCCGAGCGGATGAAAGCCTATTTAGACGCTCTGCAAACACTATGGGAGCGCGGCTTACTTTACCCTTGCTCCTGCAATCGTCGAGATATCCAAGCAGCTCTGTCGGCGCCTCAAGAAGGTGCGCCGCTTCACGGACCGGACGGTCTGATCTATCCAGGTACATGTCGACGTGAAACGACAGGTGCAATGCCAAGCGGAGTTGCTTTGCGTTTGAACGTAGCGAAGGCTGCCAAAGCGGTCTCAAACACCACGCTAGATTTCCATGAGACACGGCAACAACGACCTCTTACACTGACAGCCCAAGACCTGATCACCTCAGCCGGAGACATCGTGCTCGCCCGAAAAGACATGGGCACATCTTATCACCTCTCAGTGGTTCTCGATGACGCGTTCCAAAACATCACCCATGTGACGCGCGGTGAGGATCTTTTTGAGGCAACACCGATCCATGTGCTGTTACAACGGCTTTTGAAACTGCCCACGCCCATATATCATCATCACACTCTAATCCGCGACGAAAACGGGAAGCGATTGGCCAAACGAGATAATGCGCGCGCGATTAGAACCTACCGAGACGACGGAGCCTCGCCTCAAGACATTTACAAGATGATCGGGATCACGCCATTGGCTCGGAGGTAATGGTCTCAACGCCATCATCAACCAGAGTATAAAAACAGCTTCTTCGATTGGTGTGGCAGGCAGGACCGATCTGCTCGACTTTCAGCAACAGACAATCGCGATCACAATCCACGCGGAACTCGACGAGCTTTTGCGTGTGACCAGAGGTCTCCCCCTTCACCCAAAACGAAGAGCGGGACCGCGACCAATAGGTGACCTTTCCAGAGGCCAAAGTGCGCTCGACCGCCTCCTTGTTCATCCAGGCCATCATCAGCACTTCACCACTCACATGATCCTGCGCAATAGCGGGAATAAGACCCTTATCTGTGAAACGCAGACTGCCCGCATCAAAATCCATCACGTCCACCCTTTTCTATCGCTGCCATGCGCCCTATCTATGGGGATCAGGGATGGATGGAAAGGTCGTGTTATGTCTGACAACGCGGAAATGATGAAGCTATACTCGGCACGCATTTTGGCGCTGGCCTCCGACATACCCAACACCACCCGTCTTGAGGCGCCTGATGCGACGGCGCGAAAGCGGTCGCCGCTTTGTGGCTCGACCGTTACTGTTGATCTGGCCTTATCGGGTGATCAGATTGTGGGATATGGGCAAGACGTTAAGGCCTGTGCGCTTGGTCAGGCAGCGGCTTCGATCATCGGGAAAAACATTGTCGAGCGCAGCTTTAAGGAAGTATCAACGGGCCGCGATCAGCTTGAGGCTATGTTAAAGAGTGAAGGTCCGACCCCTTCCGCTCCGTTTGAGGAATTGGAAACGCTTCTTCCGGCTAAGGATTACAAAAATCGGCATGCCTCTATTTTGCTGACCTTTGATGCCATTCTGGCGGCCTTTGAGGATGTCTCTACACATACATCCGCATAAAAAAGCGCCGCATCCTCGGGAAGAAGACGCGGCGCAGTCATGTGATTTGACGCATCGAATGATGCAAGAATGGGTCTAAGGCAGAACCGAACAAGCGAAGGTGGAAATCAGACAGGCGATCTATTTTCCGGGCAGACAGTCTGAACACGAGGGAACATGCTCAGAGCAGGCTTGTGTGCATCATTCGACTTCGGGTCAAATCACGAGGCGATAAGACCATTTATGTGATGGATGGGAGCCCCAGGCTCGCGACAATCAACACACAAATGGCTGTCAAACCGGCTGCATCTTTAACCAGCCCCCTGATATCGGACGGCTCAATTTGACGAAAAACTTCAATCATGTTCCTGCTCCTGCTCGAGTTTGTTCTCGTTATGAACACAATATTCGTGTTTTGTTCTCATTCGTCAAGAACTTTTTGAGAACATTTCGAGGTCGTTCTCAAGTTTTCAGTTAACCCACTGAAATCATTTGGAAAGCTTTCTCCTGATCCATCAGATACAGAAGCGTTCGCGCCGCTTTTCCACGCGGACTATCCAGTTTAGGGTCTTGGGCTAACAGTGATCTGGCATCTTTCTGAGCAATTTTCATGAGCGCGGTTTGCGTTTCCAAATCAGCAATCCGGAACTTTGGCAGGCCAGATTGCGCGACGCCCAAAACGTCTCCGGCACCTCTCAGGCGAAGATCTTCCTCGGCAATCTTAAACCCGTCATTTGTTTCCCGCATAATCTGCAATCGCGCCGAGGCGGTTTCGCCAAGTTGGCCCGAGTACATCAAGAGGCAAGTCGATTTCACCGCCCCTCGCCCGACCCGCCCCCTGAGCTGATGAAGCTGGGACAGCCCGAAATTCTCGGCCCCCTCAATGACCATGATCGAGGCATTTGTGACATCAACGCCGACCTCAATCACTGTGGTCGCCACCAGCAGCTTGGCCTCACCAGAGGCAAACCGCGCCATGGCTGCATCCTTTTCGGCGGGTGGCATCTGGCCGTGGACCATCTCCACCACCCCTTCGCCAAACTGCTTTCGAAGCGCCTTGAAACGCTCCTCCGCCGCGGTGGCCTCCATCACTTCTGACTCCGCAACCAACGGACAGACCCAATAGGCCTGCCGCCCCTCGTTGATCGCACTTTGCAGTCGGGTCGTGACCTCCGACAGGCGCGATGAGGAGACCAGAACCGTATCAATGGGCGAGCGTCCCGCCGGTTTCTCATCCAGGATCGACACGTCCATATCACCGTAATGGGCCAGTTCCAGAGACCTCGGGATCGGGGTGGCGGTCATTACCAGAATATCGACCGCGTCCCCTTTTGCGCCCAAATCCATGCGCTGGCGCACCCCGAAGCGATGTTGTTCGTCCACAATGGCCAGTCGAAGATCGGCGAATGCGACATCCTTTTGGAACAGAGCATGGGTACCCACGACTATCTGGATGTTACCCTCACTCAAAGCCTGCAGTTTGGCCGTTCTTTCCGCCCCTTTATCCCGCCCCGTCAGCACATCCAACGTAACGCGAGCCGTATCGGCCAAAGGTTTGAGGGCCGCAAAATGCTGCTGCGCGAGGATTTCGGTGGGGGCCATAATCGTGGCCTGACCGCCCGCCTCCACTGCGCCTAGAGCCGTTAACATGGCGACCAGAGTTTTTCCGGCCCCCACATCTCCTTGCAAAAGCCGGTTCATTTTGCGCGGCTCGGACATATCCTCGAGAATTTCGGAAGTGGCGCGGCTCTGTGCAGATGTGGGTTTGAACGGCAGGCTTTCAAGCACCTTCTTCTGTAGTTTTCCACTGGCCTTTGTGACGATTCCTGTTGGTTTGCGCTGTTGACCCCGCGCCAAAGCGAGCGTCAGTTGATGGGCCAAAAATTCGTCATAGGCCAATCTGGCCCGTGGAAGGGCTTCGGGAGACACATCTGCAATCGCACTGGGAGCATGGGCCTTTTGCACACTATCTTGCCAACCCAACCAGCCCTTTTCGTCCATCAGGTTTTTATCGATCCACTCATCCAGAGGTTTGACCAAATCCATCAAAGACCGCGCAGCCCGGCTCATGGTTTTTTGAGTGACACCTTGGGTCAGCGGGTAAACCGCCTCAAACTCTGGCAAACTGGCTGCTTCACCGGTGGTTAAAATGTGATCCGGATGGGCCATTTGGGCGATCCCGTCAAACAGCTCCAGCTTTCCAGAAACAATCCGCCTTTGTCCCGAGGGAAGTGTGCGTTTTAGCCAATCATCTCTAGCGTGGAAGAAAACCAATTGGAACTCAGTCTGTGCATCCTGCACTAAAATTCGGTAGGGCCTGCCTTTCGCACGGGCCGGTTGGTGGAGGCCGACGAGGATCTCAACGGTTGCCACATTGGGGAAAACCATGCCTGCAATGCTGGTGCGAAGTCTGCGATCAATGACCGAACTTGGCAGGTGGAACAGGAGGTCTTTGGGGTGATTAATCCCCAATTGCATGAGACTGGCCTCGGTTTTAGGACCGATCCCGTCAAGTTTCTTAAGGTCTCCAAAAAGTGGAAACAGAATTTCTGGTCGCCCCTTGCTCATGGTCGGATTAGGCCTCTAACCGGAGATCAGCGCAAGCCATTCTTCTTCCGTCAGCGTCGTCACACCGGCAGCTTTGGCTTTTTCCAGTTTCGAACCGGCCCCCGGCCCCGCCACGAGAATGTTAGTCTTTGCAGAAACCGAGCCGACCACTTTTGCGCCTAAACTGGTGGCGCGGGCTTTGGCTTCAGCCCGGGTCATCTTTTCCAAAGTGCCGGTAAACACCACCGTTTTTCCGCTAACCGGAGACTCTACGTTTCCAAGTGCCGTCACATCCTGAACATTCAAGACCGAAACGAGCCGATCGATGACATCGCGGGTGTTGGGATCGTGAAAAGCTTCAACAAGCGCCACCGCCATGGTCGGGCCAACACCGTCAATGGCATTCAGAGCGTCCCAAGCGGCACCCGATTGAGGGCTGGCATCAATCATAGCGGTCTCAAACGCGGCCCAACTGGTGTAGGTTTGAGCCAAAAGTGACGCGGCAGCCTCGCCAACGTGACGGATGCCAAGTCCGAAGATCAGGCGATCAAGCTCAATGGAGCGTTTTTGCTCAATGGCATCAAACAGCTTTTGGGCCGAGATTTCTCCCCAACCTTCCTTGTTTTGGAGTTGTTGCAGGTTTCCCGGACCAAAACGCGCTTTCAAAGAAAAGATGTCAGCCGGTTCTTTGACCCAACCGTCCTCGAAAAACTGCTCAACTTGCTTGGCCCCAAGTCCTTCAATGTCAAAGGCGGATCGAGAGACGAAGTGCTTTAGTTTCTCGATCGCTTGAGCCGGACAAATCAACCCGCCCGTGCAGCGCGCTGTCGCCTCTCCAGCGATGCGAATAGCAGGAGAATTACACTCTGGGCAGGTAACGGGAAACGCGTACGGCGCGGCCCCCTCGGGACGGCGTTCCAGAATGACGTCCTTGATCTTTGGAATGACGTCCCCTGCTCTATACACTACGACCCAATCGTTAACGCGAATATCCACCCCGTCCCGGATGGGCGCTCCGTTGCTATCACGGCCGGCAATATAATCCTCGTTGTGAAGGGTCGCGTTGGACACGACGACACCACCAACTGTAACCGGTTTCAGGCGGGCGACGGGAGATAAAGCCCCGGTGCGGCCGACCTGAATTTCGATGGCTTCGAGTTGTGTGACCGCAGTTTCAGCAGGGAACTTATGCGCGATTGCCCAGCGGGGTGTATTGTTTCGAAAACCCAAACGGGCCTGCAGGTCCAGCGCGTCTACTTTGTAGACCACGCCATCAATATCGTATCCCAGATCGGGACGTTGTTGGAGGATATGGTTGTAATGCGAGATCATCTCCTCGACTGATCCACAGTTTTTGGTCAACGGGTTTGTGGAGAAGCCCAAGCTTTGCAGCGTTGAAATTGCATCGAATTGAGTTGGAGCCAATGGGTTTGAAAGTTCTCCCCATGCATATGCGAAAAACATCAGCGGACGTTTGGCGGTAATTGTTGAATCGAGCTGCCTCAGAGAACCGGCGGCTGCATTTCTTGGGTTCGCGAATAGTTTTTGATCACTTGCGGCTTGCCGTTCATTCAGTTCGGAGAAGTCCTTGTGGAGCATGTAGATTTCACCGCGAACCTCTAAAACTGATTGGTCCGTATCAATCCTCTGAGGAATATTTCGTACAGTGCGCGCGTTTTGCGTTACGTCTTCTCCGGTGGCGCCGTCCCCTCTGGTCGCCGCTTTTGTGAGAATACCGTTCTCATAGCGAAGAGAGAGCGATAGGCCGTCGATCTTGGGCTCGGCTGTAAAGTTGAGCGGGTTATCTGTTCCCAGAAATCGTGACACCTGGTCGACAAAGCCGTGAACATCCTCATCGTTAAAGGCATTTCCAAGAGAGAGCATCGCCACCGCGTGTTTCACTTTTGAAAACCCGGACTTCGGGGCAGCGCCAACGCGTTGCGTCGGGCTATCGGCTCGGATCAACTTTGGAAACGCCGCTTCTAATGCGAGGTTCTCAGCCTTTAACGCATCATAATCGGCATCTGAAAGAATGGGATCGTCTTGGGTATGATAGGCTTGATCTGCATCAAGCATCTTCAAGGCCAGCTCTTTGAGACGCGCTTTCACAACGCCTTCTGGCATAGCTTTGATATCGGTTTTGGATTGCATGCGTCAGCCTTCGAGTCGTTCTCAAAACAAAGTATTTGTAATGGGACCAAACGAAAAGGCCGAACCCGCACAGAGTTTGCGCGGGTCTGGAGAATTCTGTGTAATTCGATTGTTTAGGAGTTAACCGCCAACAACCATCTTTGGGCGATCTTCAACCGGAAGCGGATCCCGAAGAACGTAACCACGCCCCCAGACCGTTTCGATGTAATTTTCGCCACCCGTGGCCTGTGCGAGCTTCTTGCGAAGCTTACAGATAAAGACATCGATGATTTTAAGTTCTGGTTCATCCATCCCACCATAAAGATGGTTGAGGAACATCTCCTTGGTCAAGGTTGTACCTTTGCGAAGGCTCAAGAGCTCCAACATCTGGTATTCTTTTCCGGTCAGGTGAACGGGCTGACCCTCCACCTCCACCGTTTTCGCATCCAGATTAACCAAAATGTCACCGGTTTGGATAGAGCTCTGAGCATGACCTTTCGAGCGGCGCACAATCGCATGAATTCGTGCAATCAACTCTTCACGATGAAAGGGCTTGGTCATGTAGTCGTCTGCGCCAAATCCGAAGCTTTTGATCTTGTTTTCCGCGTCATCATATCCGGAAAGTACAAGAGCAGGCGTTTCGATCTTTGCAAGTCGCAGTTTTCGGAGGACCTCGTGACCGTTCATATCCGGTAAATTAAGGTCGAGTAGGATCAGATCGTAATCATAGAGCTTTGCAAGGTCGACGCCTTCCTCACCTAAATCTGTCGCATAGACATTCAGGTTCGCGTTGGACAGCATCAGCTCCACGCTTTTTGATGTTGTCGGATCATCCTCTACCAACAGAATACGCATACACTTGCCTCCAATCATCTAGCGCCAATCGCTGGGATGACACTCGCTTGAAATGATTAACGCGACGTTACTTTTAAAACGCTCACGCCCCGTCCTCGCAAAAATTGCGATGTTTTCGAAGAAAATCACGCAGGATCAGGGACAGCTTTTAAGCTTAATCACCCAATGCGCATATGTATGACTATCACAACAACCTAGGGTTGTCTATACCTTTGCATCGACGTTACACGCAAAGCGCCAGTACCATGTTTGGACATCGCACTCATCCAACTGTCGAGTTCTTCTGTTGAGAGGGAGTACATTTTACATGCCTCATCAGCATCAATCAGACCGCATTCAACGGCTGTGACAACTGCCGCTTTGCGACGCGCTACCCATCTTGATGTATTTTGTGGCGGCAAATCAGATCGACTGATCTTCCTGCCATCTGGGGTCGTGGCAAACACCGGACCCTTTTCTCGCTTAATAAACATTCGCAAAACCCCTTTTGCTCCTTTACCCAATGGGATAGTTGCGCTTTGGCACTTAATACGGAGTGAACGGGCTCCTTGAGAGTGTGTAAGGTTTTACTATATTTCTATCTAAATCACTGGTCCGAACGGTTTTCATCTGATGTCGCCAAAACTAAACAGCTTGGGTTTTGCTAAAAAACCGTCCGA
>CAZXRG010000078.1:8964-13434 GCA_964642935.1 uncultured Rhodobacterales bacterium
TGTAATGAGCGTGTGAAGTTTCGCGACCTTTTGGAGACGGCCAAAGATCTGGATGCAGACTGCATGGCCACCGGACACTATATACAGCGTAAAACGGGACTGGGCGGGGCGGAGCTGCATCGCGCGGCGGACCCCATCAGGGATCAATCTTATTTCCTGTTTTCCACGACTCCCGATCAGCTGGACTATCTGAGGTTCCCATTGGGGCATCTAAAATCCAAGGAAGAAACCCGCGATCTGGCGCGGAAATATGGCCTTGTGGTTGCCGATAAGCCGGACAGTCAGGACATTTGTTTTGTGCCCAACGGCTCTTACGCAGCCGTGATCGAAAAGCTGCGCCCGGGTGCGGCTGAGCCTGGTGCGATTGTGCATCTGGATGGGCGTGTTCTAGGCGAGCACAAAGGCGTCATTCACTATACAATCGGTCAGCGTCGCGGTTTGGGCATCGGTGGTGGCGAGCCTTACTATGTGGTCAAGTTAGATGCTGACACCAAAGAGGTGGTTGTTGGCCCCAAAGAAGCTTTGGCCACACGAACCATTTCGGTGAAGGAAATCAACTGGTTGGGAAATGGCTCCTTTATGGATGCTGGTGAGGATGGCTGGGATGTGGAGGTGAAAATCCGCTCCACCCGTCCCTCACGGGATGCGACCATCAGGCCCCTCACAGATCGCACGGCCCAAGTGACGCTTGTGGCTGCAGAAGAAGGTGCCGCCCCCGGTCAGGCTTGTGTCTTTTACGAGCGCAATACATCTCGGGTGCTCGGTGGTGGTTGGATCACCCGCGATTAAATTTGCCGCACGCATGCATAGACACGCCAAAGCAATTCAATAAAGTAAGCGCACCGAAACTTAGAGGATTATCCCATGTCAGATCTCAATGCCGTTCTCGCCCAGATCGACGCTGATCAGGATGCCGCTTTGGAGCGGCTGTTTTCGCTGCTTCGCATTGAGAGTATCTCGACGGACCCTGCCTATAAGGACGCCTGTAAAACTGCGGCGGATGTGCTGGTGCAGGATCTAAACGAGATTGGCTTTAAGGCTGAGCGCCGTGACACCGAAGGCCACCCGATGGTTGTCGCCCATAGTGATAATATGGACCAGACTGACCTGCCCCATTTCCTGTTTTACGGGCATTATGATGTGCAGCCGGTGGACCCTCTAAACCTTTGGAATAGCGCGCCTTTTGACCCGCAACTGGAAGACACGCCAGATGGGAAAGTCATTCGAGCCCGTGGTTCTGCAGATGACAAAGGCCAGTTGATGACCTTCGTTGAGGCCTGTCGGGCCTACGGGGTTGTGACGGGCGGATTGCCTGCGCGGATAACCGTGTTCTTTGAAGGGGAAGAGGAAAGCGGCTCCCCCTCTCTTATCCCGTTCCTTGAAGCCCATCGGGATGAGCTGACCGCAGATTTTGCATTTGTATGCGATACGGGGATGTGGGACGCTAAGACCCCTGCCATCACCACCATGTTGCGTGGGATGGTCGCCGAGGAAATCACCATAAAGGGGCCGGACATTGATCTCCATTCCGGCATGTATGGTGGGCCTGCGATTAATCCGATCAGGGTTCTGACCCGCATCCTCGCAGACCTTCATGACGAGGACGGGCGTATTACGCTTCCCGGATTTTATGAAGGTGTGACGGAAATCAGCGACGACTTGAAAGCGCAATGGGAGAGCCTTGGCTTTGAGGCCTCGGAATTCCTTGGCAGTGTTGGTCTCTCGGTACCTGCGGGGGAAAAAGACTACTCGGCTCTTGAGCAAATCTGGTCACGACCAACCTGCGAAATAAACGGAATTTCAGGGGGTTACGCGGGACCGGGCTTTAAAACTGTGCTCCCCTCGGAGGCTGTCGCCAAAGTGAGCTTCCGCCTCGTGGGCACGCAAGACCCCGACAAAATCCAAGCCGAATTCAGGCGCTTCATAGAAGCAAGGCTTCCGGCCGATTGTTCGGTTAGCTTTCACGCAAAAAACAATTCCGGCGCAACCGTTATGCCCTTAGGAGACCCTATTTTCGAGCGCGCCAGAACCGCTCTCTCTGACGAATGGCCCAATGATGCGGTCTTTGTGGGCGGAGGTGGATCAATCCCGGTCGTTGGCCATTTCCTCGACATTTTGAAGATGGACAGCCTGCTTGTGGGCTTTGGTCTGGATGACGATGCAATCCACTCCCCCAACGAGAAATATAGTCTCGCCAGCTTTCAAAAAGGGACGCGAAGCTGGGCGAGAATTCTTCACGCTTTGTCTAAAGGTTAACGCCTAAAATAGACGCTAAAAACCGATATGATTTGCGTATGATTCATGCGTGAAACCCATATGCACGCGCTCTGACGGCTCCCAAAAGTTAACCGAGTGCTCTCGGTCAGCGACCGAGCCGAGATAAAGCGGACATCTAGGGCCAGTGCTCTCAGGCACACCTTGATTGCTATAGCCCGATTTAAATCCTCCAGAAATTTAGCGTCGAATTAACAATTTTGACGTCATCTGTCCGCATCAGCCTTGGAGGGCAAATGGAAAGCATTCTGATTGTGGATGACGAAGAGATGATCCGGGAGGAGCTGAGCGAAGCGCTTGAGTTTGAAGACTTTAAGGTGACAACGGCATGCTCGGCGATTGAGGCCTTAAAAGCCTGCGATGGTGCCGGATTTGATGTGATTGTAACAGATTTGAAGATGCCCAAAATGGGTGGCTTGGAGTTGCTACGCGCTCTGCAGGACCGGGATGTGCAAGCAAAACTCTTCGTTGTCAGCGGTCATGGTGCGAGAACCAATGAAGAAGAGGCCCTTAATCTTGGGGCAGTCGCATGTCTATCAAAGCCTCTGGATGTGGACATCCTGATCGAAAATATCCGGAAAATTTAGATAAAATTTGTTCCGTTATTTAGGATCTCATCTGGGATAATTGAAATCTATTAAGATGATTTTAGCCAGACCACTCCTAAAAGCGCACTCAAGGTTGATCGTTTTTCAGTTGGGCGGGGGAGTATGAATATGTCGGGAACTGTAGCGAACACTCGGTTCGAACCACACCAAAAACTCCAGCATTCTGCAGAAACGCGCAAAGATATAAAAGTTCTCTTGGTCGACGATGATCCCGCCATTCTTGAAGAGCTTCAGGATGTGATTGAACTCGAAGGGTGGACGCCGATTGGTGCGCAAAGCGTCGAAACTGCGATGAAATTGCTGCAAGGCGACCGAAGCATACGCGTGGTTGTTACAGATGTTCATTTCGGAAATGGATCTGATTGTGCCAATGGCATCCAATTTGTTTCACGCGCCCGCGCGAAGTTTGCCGATCGCAGCCTGTCTTATGTGGTGCTGAGCGGTGATCCAGACCAAATTTTCTCGTCAAAAGACGAAGGCGCTTTCAAGTTCCTTCCAAAACCACCCGTACCTCAGCGCCTCATCGACACGATCGTTCGGGCCATCAATATGGGTGATGGAAATGTCTAAATCTTCCAGCCAGACGACCGCCTCAAGGAGCGATCTATGATAAAATCACTTTGTATGTGCATGTTAAGTGCAAGCCTGTTTTTGGGCATGCCTGCCAATGCCGCCACATCGGACACTCCCAAGGTGCTGACCTTCGGGATTGTTCCTCAGCAATCTGCCAGTCGTTTGGCAAAAATGTGGGGTCCTCTGCTAAAGGAACTGGGTGCTGAGGCGGGCGTGACGTTTCAATTCCAAACGACCAAGGACATTCCGACGTTCGAGGCTTGCCTTGCAGCCGGCGCATATGATGTAGCTTACATGAATCCGATGCATTACGCTATTTTCTCGCGGGAGGAGAACTATCGCGCTATCGCCCGTCAATCTCAAAAAAGATTGAAAGGCGTCATCGTAGCCCGGATTGACTCCAATTTTGATGAGATCCCAGATCTGGACGGCACACAAGTTGCCTTCCCCTCGCCCGGTGCCTTTGGGGCCAGTATTCTGACCCGTTCGACCTTAAGCGAAAACGGAGTGGCCTTTGAGCCTAATTATGTGAAGTCCCATGATAGTGTATATCGAGCTGTAGCGGCCGGCCTATTTTCTGCAGGCGGCGGTGTCACCCGCACTTTTAACTCGGTCGACCCCGAAATTCGTGAAAATCTCAGGATTATCCATCAAACCGACGGGTTCACGCCACATGCAATCGCGGCCCATACACAAATTGGCGGCGCCCTGTCCGAGCGAATTCAATCGGCACTTCTAAGGCTCGGGCAATCGAACCCGGAACTGGCCGAGGGTGTCGGGATGAGCGGTTTTGAAGCCGGGGATGATGCAGATTGGGACGATGTTCGCGGACTTAGTATGGATCGCGACGACACAGGTATCCTGCATGCAGGAGACGCTTCATGTCCTTCCGGCTAAAGACGGTTTTTGGAATTGCCATTATCGAGCTCACGGTGATGGCAATTCTAATCGGCGTCAATCAATTTGCACTTGGTGGCTCAGCAACATCTCAGCTATTTGAGCGCGCTGAATCGAC
>CAZXRG010000079.1:0-13428 GCA_964642935.1 uncultured Rhodobacterales bacterium
AGCACGCCCTTGGTGTCCGAGGTCTCGTGGTTGGTGCGCAAATCCTTCACCATCTGGTAGGGTTGCAGCACGTAGGAGCGGATTTGGTTGCCCCAGCCTGCGTCGCCCTTGTTTTCATGGGCTTCTTGGATGCTCTCGTTGCGTCTTCGCATCTCGATTTCATAGAGGCGGGATTTCAGAGCGGCCATACAGTTGGCGCGGTTCTGGTGTTGGGATTTTTCCGAACTGGTGACCACGATATTGGTGGGGATATGGGTGATCCGCACGGCGGAATCCGTAGTGTTGACATGCTGCCCGCCTGCCCCTGAGGAGCGGTAGGTATCGACGCGGATGTCTGCGGGATTGATGTCGATCTCGATGTTGTCGTCGATGACCGGATAGACCCAGATCGAGCTGAACGAGGTGTGGCGTTTGGCGTTGCTGTCGAACGGCGAGATGCGCACGAGGCGGTGGACGCCGCTTTCGGATTTGAGCCAACCATAGGCGTTATGGCCTTTGATCTGGTAGGTGGCGGATTTGATGCCCGCTTCCTCGCCTGCGGTCTCACTCATCAGCTCGACTTTATAGCCGCGCTTTTCGGCCCAGCGGACGTACATGCGGGCCAGCATATTGGCCCAGTCGCAGCTTTCCGTGCCCCCTGCCCCTGAGTTGATCTCAAGGAAGGTGTCATTGGCGTCGGCCTCTCCGTCCAGAAGCGCTTCGAGTTCTTTTTGGGCGGCTGTTTCTTTGAGGGCTTTGAGGGCCTCTTCGGCCTCGGTGATGACCTCTTGGTCGTCTTCCATTTCGCCCAGTTCGATCATGTCGACATTGTCTTTGAGGTCTTGGGCGATCCCGTTGGCCGCATCAATGGCGTCGGACAATTGCTGGCGCTGTTGCATGAGTTTTTGCGCTTTGTCGGGATCATTCCACAGGTCGGGATCCTCGGACATGGCGTTGAACTCTTCGAGGCGATGGGGGGCCGTTTCCCAGTCCATCCGCTGGCGCAACAGCTCCACGGATTTTTCGATTTCGGCAACTATGGTTTCAATTTCGGCACGCATGGGCGCATCATCCCCAAATGGTCTGGACTGGTCTCTTAGTAAATTATGGAGCGGTTAGTAAAGGCCACCTGACGACAAAGAGCCGAAACTTGGCTTGGAGATGACTTCCTGTTGGCTGACATTGCCCTGGCTGTCGGTGACGGTCAGAGTTGTGGTGTTGTCGCGGTTGAACAGGAGCAGGTCCTGGCCCATTGCGAAACCGCCGTCGATGAAGGCTCCGTAAAAGCCGTAGTCGGGTTCTTCGCCGGTGCGGAACAGTTCGGTGATGACGGTGTCGCCTGAGGCGTTGTCTTCAAGGCGGGCCCCTGAGAAGCGGTCGATTTTGACGAAGGTGGTGTTGGCCGGGCGCGGGAAGCGGTAGGAGCCGTGGTCTTTGAGGGCTGTTTTCATGAACTCGGCGAAGACAGGTCCGCACATTGAGCCGCCGCCGGAGCCCTCGCCCAGCGGTTTTGGCGTGTCCATGCCCATGTAGCAGCCTGCGACGATTTCCGGTGTGAAGCCGATGAACCAGACGTCTTTGGCTTCATTGGTGGTGCCTGTTTTGCCTGCGATTGGAACGCCCAGCACTTTGCCGACGGTTTTGGCGGCTGTGCCACGGCTGACCACGCCTTGCATCATGGAGGTGAGCTGGTAGGCGGTGACCTCGTCCATGACCCGTTGTGCGTCATTGGTCACGCGCGGGCGTGTGCCGTCGTCCGAGGCGCAGTTTTCGCAGTAGCGGGCGTCGTGGCGGTAGATGGTTTCGCCGGTGCGGTTTTGCACGCGGTCCACGAGGGTTGGTTCCACGCGCAGGCCGCCGTTGGCGAATTGGGCGTAGGAGGCTACCATTTTGAAGAGTGTGGTTTCGCCAGCGCCAAGTGCGTAGCTGAGGATATCGGGCATCCGGTCATAGACCCCGAAACGCTCGGCATATTCGGCGACGAAGTTCATGCCGATGTCTTGGGCGATCCGCACGGTCATGAGGTTTCGCGATTGCTCGATCCCTGTGCGCAGGGGCGATGGTCCGTAGAATTGTTTGGAGGCATTCTGTGGCCGCCAGATGCCTTCGGTTGTTTCAACCTCAATGGGCGCATCCACGATCACCGAGGCAGGTGTGTAGCCGCTATCAAGGGCTGCTGCATAGACAAACGGTTTGAAGGCCGAGCCCGGTTGGCGGGTGGCTTGGGTGGCGCGGTTGAACACCGAGTGCTGGTAGGAGAAGCCGCCCTGCATGGCCAAGACGCGGCCGTTACGCACGTCCATGGCCATGAACCCGCCTTGTAGGGAGGGGACTTGGCGCAGGCTCCAGCGCTCGAATGCGCCGTCGTTGATCACTGCTTCCACTAGGATAACGTCGCCGAGTTCGAAGAGATCGTCGGGGCTGTTGGCTCTGTTGCCCGCCCGTCCGTTTTCATCGACGGGGCGTAGGCCTGCGAAATCCTTGATGGATAGGAAATGACCGTCCGCGTCCTCTTCCACCGCGTCAATACCGATACGCACGGAGTTTTCGCCCACTTGGGTGACGACCGCTGGCAACCAGCCTTCAATATCGCGGGGTACTTTGGCGGCACGCAAGGCAAGACGCCATGCGGTTTCATCCAGAGTTTTCTCAGCATCAATCTTGTCGCTTGGCCCATGGTAGAGCCCCAAGGTGCGATCATAGTTGATCAACCCGTTACGCAGCGCATCGGTGGCAGCGGCTTGGAGTTCAGGGTCAACCGTGGCGCGAACAGATAAACCACCTGTGAAGAGATAGTCATCGCCCAGCGTCTTGGTAAGCTGGCGGCGGATTTCGTCCGTGAAGTAGGTCCGGGCAGGCAGGCGCGATTGCAGTGAGCGGAAGTCGCCCCCTTGAACCGAACGCAAAGGCTCGTCGCTTTGGGCTTGCGCCACCTCTGTGTCGAGATAGCCGTTCTCCGCCATCTCCTTGAGCACGAAGTTGCGCCAGAAGATCGCCGTGTCGCGGTTGCGCACCGGATGGCGGTTGGACGGGGATTTCGGGAGCGAGGCCAGATAGGCGGCCTCTCCCGGGGTCAGTTCTTCAAGGCGTTTGCCGAAATATTTGCCAGCGGCCTCGGTCACGCCGTAGGCGTTTTGACCCAAGAAAATCTCGTTGAGGTAAATCTCCAGCACCTTGTCACGGGACAGGCTGGAAACGAGGCGCGTGGAGAGAATAATCTCTTTGACCTTACGCTCGGCTGTGCGTTCGCCTGAGAGCAGGAAGTTTTTGGCGACCTGCTGGGCGATGGTGGAGGCACCACGGGCGCGTTTGTTGCCGCCTTGAATGCGGTCCATGCCAAATTCGACGCCGGCTTTGACGATGCCTTGCAGATCGAAGCCTTGGTGGTTGTAGAAGTTTTTGTCTTCCGCGGAGATAAACGCGTTTTTCACCACGGCGGGAATTTCGTCGATGGGCGTGAAGATGCGGCGCTCTTTGGCGAATTCATCCATCAGGTTGCCCTGACCGGAATAGACGCGGCTCAGGGTTTTGGGTTCGTAATTGGCCAATTGGGCGTGGTTGGGGAGATCGCGGGAGTACATGTAGAAGACCGCGCCGATCACAAGGCCGAGCACCACAAGGCCGATGGTGGCCCAGCTAAACAGAAAACCCA
Organism: uncultured Rhodobacterales bacterium; assembly: GCA_964642935.1. GTDB lineage: Bacteria > Pseudomonadota > Alphaproteobacteria > Rhodobacterales > Rhodobacteraceae > CAKZTM01. The sequence continues at coordinate 3,632 of CAZXRG010000079.1, forward strand.
AAAATCTTAAAATCGCGCCAATCACACTGATACTCCTGTCGATGCATCTTCATATAGGCATTCGCGTGGATAAGGTCAAAACACCACGCGGTTATAAAGGCGGGTTCTTGCCCTTTTTCTATGGGAAAAACCGGGTGGCTTTCCCAAAGGGGGTTTACTTGAGGACCAGCTTGGAGCGGGCCTCGTCTTTATCGGCCCAGTTTTTGATGGCCGCGACCACGGAAAGGGCGGCTTTTTTGCGCCAGGTCTTGTCTTGCATGTTATTGAGATCGCGATCGTTGGACATGAAGCCGAGTTCCAGAAGGACCGACGGGATGTCATGGGCTTTGAGCACTTTAAAACCTGCCGAGCGGTGGGGTTTGGTGCGCAGCACGCCGACTGTTTCGGTGAGGTTCTCAATGAGCGTATCGGCCAGAATTTTGGAGCGGGCATTGGTGTCAACGCGCGACAGATCTACGAGCACGCGGGCCACATCATCGCCCTCCACATGGCCCGAAAAACCGGTGGAGAGGTCCGCGCGGTTCTCAAGTTCGGCCAATCTGGCGGAGGCTTCATCGGAGGCTTGATCTGAAAGGGAATAGACCGAAGCGCCGGAGGCATCGCCCCAAGTGACCGTGTTGGAATGGATCGACACGAACAGGTCCGCGTCCACTTGGCGGGCAAAGCGCACGCGGTCCCAAAGGGAGACGGAAACGTCTGCGTCGCGGGTCAGCACGACCTGATAGTCGGTGGTGTCGCGGATGATGGCGGCCAGCTCTTTGCTGAACTTGAGGGCAATGTCTTTTTCATTGACCCCTTTGCGCACGGCGCCTGGATCAACGCCGCCATGGCCCGGATCAATGGCGATGCGCAATGTGGTTTTGGGATTGAGCGCAGTCTCGGGGGGCTTTCGCAGCCAAGGCCCTGTGTCGGTTTTGCCTGCGGCTTGATCAAAACCGTCGCGGCTGGTGGTGTGAAGCGTGATATCAAGGCGGGGGTTTTCGCCCGTTTGCATCTGAGCGGTTTTGAGAATCATCGGCTCCGCCAAATCGAGCACCATGCGCGACCAACCGGGCTGGAAAATGCCAAAGCGCATATCAAGCACCCTGCTCTTCACGGCAAATTTATCGCGGGACAGGCCGCGCCAGTCGACCTCCTGGAAGTCGAGAACCAGCCTGTCGGGCGCGTTCAGGGTGAAAACGCGGAAGGGAACGGGGGTGGACAGGCCAAGGGTCAGACGGGCGCCATCAGGGGTGGCCTCAAGGTATGAAGTGTCGGCTTCAACCGTTGCAATGGCGTGTAAAGACTGGGTTTGAGCCGGTGTGGACAGTGCAAAGCACAGCGCACAGATCGCCAGAATCCAATGGAATCCAATGCCTTTCATGACCCGCTCTCCTGTCGCGCGTGGCTTTGTGCCTTGTAAGCGCATTTTTATGTCCCATCTAAACACTACACTTAGCGCCAGAAATCAATTGTCTTTTGCTTTGGTTTTTGCGTATGGTGGGAATTACGAGATGGATCGGCACGAGATACGCGCCCCATCGGAAGATTTTGTCGCCGGACAGATATCATTTGAACCCGCAACATATGTTCAGGTTTAGACTATTTGCCCCAAGCGACCGCGCTCAATCTCTTTGAGCGCAACTGAGACACCGTCGGTCAAGGCGACGGAAAATACTTTGCACCAGACCTAGATGTCTGAGGTGCAGGAGAAATGAAAACGCGATGCAACGCGAGACAAAATTGAGGAATAGGCATTTGATCGGGCATTCGCTCGCGTCAGTGCTCCCCCATTCCCTCTCTCGCCTACACGCCCAAAATTCACAGATATTGCCCAGACCCGGTCCAAGACGCTTGGCGCGGCTATCTGTCAGCGAGACATTATGCCTAAGAAAATGCTTATCGATGCCACCCACGCGGAAGAAACCCGCGTTGTGGTCGTCGAAGGAAACAAGGTTGACGAGTTCGACTTTGAATCGATCAACAAACGCCCCCTTGCGGGCAACATATATCTAGCCAAAGTTACGCGCGTTGAGCCGTCACTTCAGGCGGCTTTCGTAGATTACGGTGGGAACCGACACGGGTTCCTTGCGTTCTCCGAGGTGCATCCCGATTATTACCAGATCCCGCTTGAGGATCGCCAGAAGCTGCTTGAAGAAGAAGCGGCCTTTGATCGCGAGCAGGCTGAGGAAGAAGAGAAACGGGCGGCTGAGGATAAGCCGAAATCTCGTGGTCGCGGACGGCGTCGCACAACTAAAGCGGCCTCTGAGGGCTCGGCGTCATCTACGGATGAGGTGATTTCAGAACCGGCGGGCGAGGATGATGATGCGCCCCTTCTGGTCGCGACACCTGAGGATGGTGAGGCGGCGCCTGAAACGCCAGAGGTTGAGTCAGAAGTTGAGGCTGCGGCCGAAACATCCAGCGATGAGGCCCCCACTGCCGATGAGGTGATCGAGGAGGCCGTTGCTGAGGTCGAAGCCGAAGAGGTTCCTGAGGAAGAGGTCAAGAAGCCACGCGGTCGTGGTCGGGGTCGTCGCAAGAAGACGGACGAGACCTCCGATGATGCGGACGGCGAGGACAAGGATGCCAACATTGAATCCGTAGCCGGTGAAGATGTTCAGGAGGAAATCCGCCCCCGTCGCAAGCGTATGCGGCGTTATAACATTCAAGAAGTGATCAAGGTGCGCCAGATCCTTCTGGTACAGGTGGTTAAGGAAGAGCGCGGCAATAAGGGTGCGGCTCTGACAACGTATCTCTCTTTGGCCGGTCGGTATTGTGTGCTTATGCCAAATACGGCGCGTGGTGGCGGGATTTCCCGCAAGATCACCAACCCTGCCGATCGCAAGAAGCTCAAAGCCATGGCGCAGGACATGGAGGTGCCACAGGGTGCCGGCCTGATCGTGCGCACGGCAGGTGCCAAGCGGACCAAGACCGAGATCAAGCGCGATTACGAATATCTTCTGCGTCAGTGGGAGCAAATTCGCGACAATACGCTCAAAGCCATTGCGCCCAAGCTGATCTATGAAGAGGGCAATCTGATCAAACGCTCGATCCGTGATCTTTACAATCGCGAGATTGACGAGATTCTGGTCGAGGGTGAAGCTGGCTTTAAAGAAGCCCGCGAGTACATGCAGATGTTGCTTCCGAGCCATGTTAAAAACGTGAAGCTCTATAGCGATCCTTTGACCCTTCTGGCGCGGTATCAGGTGGAGAATTACCTCAACGGTATTTTCAACCCGACGGTTCAGCTGAAATCCGGTGGGTACATCGTGATCGGCATCACCGAGGCGCTTGTGGCGGTGGATGTGAACTCTGGTCGGGCGACCAAAGAGGGCTCCATCGAGGATACGGCCGTGAAGACCAACCTTGAGGCCGCCGAAGAAGTGGCGCGTCAGATGCGTCTGCGCGATCTGGCGGGTCTTCTGGTCATCGACTTCATCGACATGGAAGAGCGTCGCAATAATATCGCCGTTGAAAAGCGCCTCAAAGAGAGCCTCAAGACGGATCGTGCGCGTATCCAAGTGGGTCGGATCTCCGGATTTGGACTGCTCGAGATGTCGCGTCAGCGTTTGCGTCCGGGCATGTTGGAGATGACAACCACGCAATGTCCCCATTGTCACGGCACGGGCTATACCCGCTCCAACGACAATCTGGCCTTGGCCATTTTGCGCGAGTTGGAAGAGGAAGGTGTACGCGGTCGCTCCAAAGAGGTGCTGGTCAAAGTGCCGATTTCAATTGCCAACTACATGCTCAACCAGAAGCGCGAGCATGTGGCGACCATTGAGGGGCGTTACGGGCTTTCGGTGCGGATTGAGGCGGATATGCACCTCATCAGCCCTGAGTATAACATCGAGAAGCTGAAAGTCGCGACGCGGATTGTGGCGCCTGTGGTGGCCTCTAAAGCGGCTGTGACCATTGACAGTCTGGATCACGACGAAGAGGTTGTGACCGCTGATGCTCTGGATCAAGCCGAGCGTGAAGCGCCCAAATCCCAGCCCCGTGATGAGACGGATGAGACCGGTGAAGATGGGGGCGGCCGTAAGCGTCGCCGTCGCCGTCGTCGTCGCGGTGGACGCGGTCGCAATGGTGACAATCAGGCCAATGCGGTTGAGGGCGAGGCAAATGCCGAGGCGTCTAGCGAAACTGGCGATGCGGTCGCAACCGAGGAGGCCCCTGCTCCGGTAGAGGATGCCCCAGAGGCGACTGAAGAGAAGCCAAAGCGCAAGCGGGCACCGCGTAAGAAGAAGGTTGAGGCTGACGATGCGGCTGTTGAGACGGTTGAAGCTGATGCGCCTGCCGCTGACGCCGAGCCTGTTGCTGAGGAAAAGCCAAAGCGTAAGCGGGCCCCTCGCAAGAAGAAGGTAGAGGCTGAAGAGGCTCCGGCAGAGGTTGCAGTCGCTGAGGCGGCTGAGCCGGACGCAGTTGAGGAAAAGCCAAAGCGCAAGCGGGCCCCTCGCAAGAAGAAGGTCGAGGAGACGGCGGAGGCTCCGGTTGAAGCGGAGGCAGAAACGGATGCAAAACCAAAGCCAAAGCCTCGCGCGAAACCCAAGGCCAAACCTGCGGCGAAGAAGGCGGCTGAAGAAGCCCCTGTGGTTGAAACGCCAGCCGCGGCACCTGAGCCAACGCCAGAACCGGCCCCAGTGGCATCGAAGCCCGAGCCTGCGCCAGCAGCTGAGCCGGACAAGCCAAAGCGGCGTGGATGGTGGTCACGGGCCACTGGCAGATAAGTTAACTTCCGAGCCCCGCCCCTGATTTGGGTCGGGGCTCACTTATTATTGAATTGCGCGATCGGGCCAGAGGCCCTACTCATCCGCCTCAAGCGGGCGGAAATGGACGAAGGATCAAGCCATTAGGCGGTCATTCAAACATCTGATATTGGGATTGATCCTGTGCGGTCTGACGGCCGTGCAAGGCAACGCGCGCGGCATCATTCGCGATGCGGAGATCGAGGCCACGCTTCAACTCATTGCCAAGCCGATTTTTGTGGCCGCCGGACTTCGGCCCGGTTCGGTGCGTATCATCATCGTTAATGATCCTTCGGTGAATGCGTTTGTGAACGGGCGCAACGCGATTTTTATCAATACGGGCATGCTCACGCGGCTTAAAACCGTGCCGATGATCCAGTCGGTGATTGCCCATGAGGTCGGGCATATTGTGGGCGGGCATATGATCACCCGTGGCGCGGCTTCCAAGAACGCGCAATCGGCCATTGGGGTCGGAATTTTGCTTGCGGCCATAGCGGCCAGAAGTGGTGGACCTGAGGCGGCGGCGGCTTTGGCGGCCAGTTCGGCCCAAGTGGCAAATCGACGGTTTCTGGCCCATACCCGCTCGGAAGAGGCGGCGGCGGATCAGGCCTCGGTGCGCTATATGGCGATTGCGGGCATTGATCCCCAAGGGGCATTGGATGCTTTGCAATTGTTTCGTGGGCAGGAAATTTTAAGCGAAAACCGTCGCGATCCTTATGCGACCACCCATCCATTGAGCACCCAGCGGATCGGCTTTTTGCGCGATTCTGTGGCGCGAGCGCGGGCCAATACCAAGCCGACGCCTGCCAATACGATCTATTGGCACGGGCGTATGGTGGCCAAGTTTGAAGGGTTCCTGCGCAATCCAAAGACCATTCTTGCGCGGGCCAAGTCCACCAAGGATGTGGAGCTGTCGACCTATCTGAAGGCCATCGCCTATCACCGTGCGTCTCGCTCCAAAGACGCCCATGCGCATATCGACGCGCTCCTTAAAGCGCGGCCTCGGGACGCCTTTTACAATGAGTTAAAGGGCCAGTTTTATCTGGAAGCGGGGCAAGTGTCGGCGGCCATTCCGTTTTACAAGAGAGCTCTGGCAGAGCGCCCGAAAGACCCTTTGTTGCAAGCGGGACTAGGTCGCGCCTTGATGGCGCTTGATACGAATGCGGGTACAAAACAGGCGCTTCCCATCTTGGAGAAAGCAGCCAGAACGGATCGTTTGAACCCGCGCATTCTACAGGATTTGGCGCTGGCCTATGCGCGATTGAAACGCCCCGGAAATGCCTCCCTTGCCACGGCAGAGCGCTTTGCACTATCGGGTCGCATCAAGGACGCAAAACTCCACGCGGAACGGGCCATGAAGGTCCTTCCTGAGGGAACTCCCGCTTGGCGACAGGCGCAAGACATAGTTAGAGTGGCAAAAAGAGCCGGAATATAACGCGAATTAAGGTGGATACGATGAGTGATGGACGCTTAACGACATATGTAGCATTTGGCGGCGCAATTGCGGCGGTTCTGGCTTTGGGGCTTGGCTTTTCTGGCAATAAGACCATGACACAGACCAGTGCGATCTCCTCTGATCAGACCATGCCGGCCATGAAAGAGGTGCCCGCCATGCAGGCCGTTACGGATGCGGCCCCTGTTGGCGCGATGGACAAAGCGGCGATCCGTTCGGAAATTCGTGAGTATATCCTGAGCGAGCCTGAGATCATTCTGGAGGCCTTCAAACTATTGGAAGAAAAGCGCATCGTTGAAGAGGCCCAGACCGATATTGATCTGGTGAAAAACAATGCCGAGCCTTTGTTTGAGGACGGGTTCTCTTATGTTGGCGGAAATCCCGAAGGCTCGATCACTTTGGTGGAGTTTCAGGACTATCGCTGCGGTTATTGCAAACGCGCCCATGGTGAGGTGCAGGAGCTGGTGGCCGAAGATGGTGACATTCGCCTGATCGTGAAGGAATTCCCGATTTTGGGCGAGGATTCCATGACCGCATCTGAGCTGGCCGTGGCCACGATGATCACCCAAGGGGGTGATGCTTATAAGCGGTTCAGTGACGCTCTGATGACCTTTAGCGGTCCTATGAACGAGCAGACAATTGATCGGATTGCCAAGAGTGCCAACATCGATATCGCCAAAACCCGTGCGGGTCTTGATGATCCGATGGTTCAAGAGCGCATTGCCGCGACCCGTGCTTTGGGCGGCACCATGAAGATCTCTGGAACGCCGACTTTTGTGATCGGGGACAAGATTATTCGCGGCTATTTGCCAAAAGATCAGATGGCAGAAGTTGTGGAATTATCCCGTCGCGTTAATCAGTGATTTCAAGGCTCTAAAGCCCTTCCATATAAGGCGTTTGATGCGTATATCAGGGTATCACAAACCGACCTGCGGAATACGTGGGCGGAGCTTCGCATGGTATGAGGCAAGACGAGGGACCAAATGAGCAAGAAAACCAATGACGGCGATGTAGCCTTTGTATCGGCCTTGGCCGAACTGCTGCGTGAACATGATCTAAGCGAGTTGGAAGTGACCCGCGATTTTGCCGAGGATGACAGCATCACCGTGCGTGTCGCCCGCCAATCAAGCGTGGCACCGGCTGTGCATCATGTGGCAGCAGCGCCCGTAGCGGCTCCGGCTGTTGCGGCGGCTCCAGCGGCAGCGGCGGCCCCTCAGGCGTCTGAGGATCCGGCCCTGAGCCCTGATGCGGTCACATCGCCCATGGTTGGCACGATTTATCTCCAGCCGGAACCGGATGCGCCTGCGTTTATTTCCGTAGGCGACACGATCAAAGAGGGTCAGACCCTGCTGATCATTGAGGCCATGAAAACAATGAACCAGATCCCCTCGCCTCGGGCTGGCAAAGTGAAGCGGATTTTGGTCGATGACGGTACTCCGGTTGAATTCGGAGCCCCTCTTGTGATCCTCGAATAACGCGAGGCCATTCACATGTTTAAGAAAATTCTGATCGCGAACAGGGGCGAGATTGCCCTTCGCATCATTCGCGCCTGTAAGGAAATGGGCATCGGCTCGGTGGCTGTGCATTCTACGGCGGACGCGGATGCGATGCATGTACGCATGGCCGATGAGGCCGTTTGTATCGGTCCTCCCCCTTCCCCGCAAAGCTATCTGTCCATTGCCAATGTGATCTCTGCTTGTGAGATTTCCGGCGCTGAGGCCATTCATCCGGGGTACGGTTTTTTGAGCGAGAACGCGCGTTTCTCCCAAGCGCTTCAGGATCACGGCATCACATTCATTGGTCCCTCTGCGGATCACATCAATCTGATGGGCGATAAGATTGCGGCCAAAGATACGATGATCAAGATGGGCGTGCCTTGTGTGCCCGGTTCGGACGGTGAGGTGAAAGACCTTGAGGCGGCCCGTAAGGTCTCAGCCGATATGGGATATCCGGTCATCGTCAAGGCCTCTGCCGGTGGTGGTGGCCGTGGCATGAAGCTAGCGAAAACCGCCGAAGAGATCGACGTGGCGTTTCAATCCGCCCGTACAGAGGCCAAAGCGGCTTTTGGCGATGATGCGGTTTATATCGAGAAATATCTGGGCAAGCCCCGTCACATCGAGGTTCAAGTCTTTGGCGATGGCAAAGGTAAGGGCGTGCATTTGGGCGAGCGTGATTGTTCGCTCCAGCGGCGTCACCAGAAGGTTCTCGAAGAGGCGCCGTCTCCGGTCATCGACCCTGAGACGCGCGCGCGGATCGGGAAAACCTGTGCGGATGCGATTGCGGGCATGGGCTATTCCGGTGCTGGTACGATCGAATTTCTGTTTGAGGATGGCGAGTTCTATTTCATCGAGATGAACACCCGTCTGCAGGTCGAGCATCCGGTCACCGAGGAGATTTTCGGTGTTGATCTGGTGAAAGAGCAGATCATGGTCGCAGCGGGTCACGACATGTCCTTCACTCAGGACGATCTGGTCATTAACGGCCATTCCATTGAGTGTCGGATCAATGCGGAAAGCCTGCCGGACTTCACGCCCTCGCCCGGCACGGTTGCGCATTTTCATGCGCCCGGTGGTTTGGGTGTGCGCATGGATTCAGCGCTTTATCATGGCTACAAAATTCCACCCTATTACGACAGTCTGGTCGGGAAACTGATCGTTCATGCGCCCACACGCGCTGAGGCTTTGGCGCGTTTGGATCGCGCCTTGTCTGAGCTGATCATCGACGGGATTGATACCACGGCACCGCTTTTCCATGCGCTTTTGGAAGATCGGGCGGTTCAGGAGGGTGATTATAACATCCACTGGCTGGAAAAGTGGCTCGACAAGGCTTGAGCCTGTTTCAAGCGGGTTGGTGCGCGCGATGAGTGCGCCCCATGACCCGCTTGAGATTACACCTTCGCTTCTGTTGCGGGCCTATGCCAATGGTGTGTTCCCTATGTCCGAGGGCTCTGGATCGGACGAGATTTACTGGGTCGATCCGAAGTTTCGCGGTGTAATTCCTCTGGAGAGGTTTCATGTGTCCCGCTCCATGCGTCGCGCTATGCGTGCGGGTGGGTTTGATGTGGCGATCAACTCGGATTTTGCGGGCACTGTGGCGGCCTGTGCGGATCGCGAGGAAACCTGGATAAACGCCGAGATTACAGAATTATACCAGACGCTCCATCGTTTAGGCTATGCCCATTCGGTTGAGGTTTGGCAAAAGGGTGTGATGGTTGGCGGGGTTTACGGGGTCGCTATTCGCGGGGCTTTCTTTGGGGAAAGCATGTTTTCCAAGGCCACCAATATGTCGAAGATTTCACTGATTTGGCTGGTGGCGCGGTTGCGTGCGGGTGGGTTTTCGCTGCTGGATACACAGTTTATCACCGATCATTTGGCGACCCTTGGCGGTATCGAGATTAGTCGTGCCGACTATCACAAACGGCTGGCTCATGCTTTAGAGATTGAAGGGGATTTCTTCGCGCTTGCGCCAAATACGCCTGCGGATCAGGTGTTACACCTGAGCACCCAAACGTCGTAACGCGGATGATCCAGCGCTGAGAGTGCGGGGCTAGAGGCGAACATCCAGCCGGAGAATGTGGCCAGGTCTTCTCTGAGGTCGCGGATGCGCAGGTTGGCGAAGGC
>CAZXRG010000080.1:0-13364 GCA_964642935.1 uncultured Rhodobacterales bacterium
ATACCCCCCATGAAACGCCGAAACTTCCTCCGCTCTCTGGGCGCGATCAGCCTGATGCCAGCCCTTCCAACCATGGGCAGCCTCTCTCTAACCGTCGCCCCGAGCGATCCAGTGACCTTCGCCATGGCCAAGCATCTGGCGAAAGCGGGTCGGGTTCTGACCCCCAAACAACTCTCCGCCCGCTTCGGGATCAACGCCAAAGCCGCCTCGGCGCTCTCCACCCGACTGGCCGCCTTGGGCTATACGGCCGCCACGCCGCGCAGTATGACGGCTGAAAGCTCCCATAAACCAGCAAGGGCCAAGATGCCGACCAACGCCCCAACCCAGCCGGATCAAAACCACATTCGGCCCGCCTTGCCTGAGGACATGCCCGCCCTTGCGGAGCTTTGGTACAGCGGATGGGTCGACGGCCACAAAGAGCATGTCTCCCAAGAGGTCATAGCCGTTCGCACCCTTGAGGCCTTCCAGGAGCGGCTCTCGAAATTTGGCGACACGCTCAGGGTTGCAGGCCCAATCGGCGCACCCCTTGGCCTAAGCGTCATCAATGCCAATGAAATCGACCAGCTTCATGTGTCGCGCGAGGCACGCGGAACCGGACTGGCCGCAAAACTCCTGAAGGATGGGGAGAGGCGCATCAGGGACACAGGCTCCAAAGAGGCCTTCCTCCATTGCCTGACCAAAAACGAACGCGCCAAGCGGTTTTACGAGCGGCAAGGGTGGATCGGGGCCGAGACCAAGGACATTCCGTTTGAAGCATCCGGCTCAACCTTCCACCTAAACTGCATCATTTTCCGCAAATCCCTGTGACGCCCAAAACCCCACAGGGGAAAATGCGCCATAAATTCCCCTGCGAATGACTCGCAACTAGCCCCCGCCATACCTATATACCACCCATGAACAGACGAGAATTCACCAAAGGCCTAGCCGCCGCAGGGCTCGCCCCGGCGCTACCCTTACCCTCCATCGCCAAAGCGGCACCCGCAGCAATGGCCGCCAAAGACCCCATGTATTTCTGGGCCAGCTTCGTCACACGGGTGCACAACAAATGCAGCCCGGCCATGCTCACAAGGCTCCTGTCGCTCGAGCCCGAGCACAGTGCGAAACTGTTCAGCCAACTCATGGCCGACGGAGCCGTCACCGCGCCGGACATCTATGGTCTGAGCAAATCCACAAACCCGCTTTACCCCGAATATTCGCGGATCATGGGGCAGGGGAAGAAACTTGCCAATTCGCTTGATGAGGGTGGCAATAAAGATGTCTTGAAGGACACCCTGAACGACGCCGACGAGACGCCCGAAGACGAGATCACGGCAAGCGGAGAAGACACAGAGATCGAACAGCCCGAAGACACCGCTGAAATCGATCCAGAGGAAATCTCGCCGGAAGAGGGCTCGGAGGAGACCGGATTTACCTCCTCTTAATCTCGCTCCCATAAGCGTCGGGCATGGCACACACTCCCGACTGCATCCCGACAAGCGCGATCCCGAAAACCCAGCAAGACGCACTGGATTGGTTGCGTCTTTTGCGATCGTCGCGCGTCGGACCAGTCACCTTCCTACGCCTGCTCCGACAATTTGGAACTGCAAGCAAAGCGCTCGCGGCCCTGCCAGACATCGCCAATGAGGCAGGGGTCGCCAAATATCAAATGACCTCCCGCGATCAAATCCACGAGGAGGTGCGCAAAGCCAAAGCACTTGGCGCACGCCTGTTGTTTCTCGGCACAAAAGACTACCCCACCCAACTTCTAGACCTCTCCGATCCCCCGCCCGCCCTTTGGTCACTGGGCGATCAGGAGCTGCTCAACCGGCCCATGATCGCCCTCGTAGGGGCGCGCAATGCTTCGGCCATCGGCAAACGCATGGCCTACAAACTGGCAAGAGACCTCGGTGAAATGGGCTATGTGGTCGTCTCCGGTCTGGCCCGCGGGATCGACGCGACGGTCCATGACGCCAGCCTCAAAACCGGCACCATCGCAATCCAAGCAGGCGGGATCGACACTATATACCCCGCAGAAAACGCCGACCTCAGCCTCAAGATCGCCGAACATGGCCTGCGCCTCTCTGAAATGCCCATGGGCCTCTCCCCGCAAGCCCGCCATTTCCCGCGCCGCAACCGCATCATCTCCGGCCTGTCCCGCGCGGTGGTGGTCATTGAAGGGGCCGCCCGATCCGGCTCGCTCATCACCGCCAAAGAGGCGCTTGATCAGGGGCGCGACGTGATGGCCGTGCCCGGCAACCCGCTTGATCCACGTGCCGCTGGGTGCAACCAGCTGATCCGCGACGGGGCCCTTCTGGTGCGTGACGCCAACGACATCCATGACGCTCTGGCCGCACAACCCGAACGACCAAGCCAGCCGCAAAACCCCGACACAAACGCCCAAGACCAGCCGAGCCTGAACCTCCAAGCCCCCAACTCCCTGCTGCCCGAAAACATCCTCACCCTCCTCAGCCCCGCCCCGATTTCCGAGGATGAGATCATCCGCAAACTCTCCGCCCCCGCCACGCAAATCATGTCCGTGCTGGCAGAGCTCGACATGAACGGCCGTATCGAGCGCCAACCCGGCGGTCTGATCGCCAAAGCAGTCGCTTAAGCAGGCCAAGTCACCTCGCCAAAAACTGCCGATTGCAAATAAAAATCCAGAACGTCCACAAGGAGCGGTTGACATTGCGCAGCCATGCGACACATCTTCCGACCTCTTCTGCCCCTATTGAATCGTGAGTAAAACATGCCAGTTGTCGTCGTCGAGTCTCCTGCTAAGGCCAAGACAATAAACAAATATCTTGGAAGCGATTACACGGTTCTGGCCTCTTACGGACACGTGCGCGACCTGCCGCCAAAAGACGGCTCGGTGGACCCTGAGAACGATTTTGCGATGAAATGGGAGGTCGCCACGACCTCCAAAAAACACGTTTCCGCGATCGCAGAGGCACTTAAAGCAGACAACAGTCTCATTCTCGCAACCGATCCGGATCGCGAAGGAGAGGCGATCAGCTGGCACTTGGAAGAGGCTCTCAGAAAGCGCAAAGTCATCAAGAAAGACACGCCCGTTGAGCGCGTGGTCTTCAACGCCATCACCAAATCAGCCGTCACCGACGCGATGAAAAACCCGCGCCAAGTGGACATGCCGCTGGTGGAGGCCTACCTCGCCCGCCGTGCGCTCGACTATCTGGTCGGCTTCAACCTCTCCCCCGTTCTTTGGCGCAAACTGCCGGGTGCCAAATCCGCTGGCCGCGTACAATCCGTCGCCCTGCGCATCATCGTTGAGCGCGAGATGGAGGTCGAGAAATTCAAGGCCCGCGAATATTGGTCCGTCAAAGCCCTCCTGAGCACCCCACGCGGTCAGGATTTCGAGGCCCGCCTCACGGTCCTTGGTGGCAACAAGCTCGACAAATTCGACATCGCCACATCCGAGGCGGCTGAACTGGCCGTGCAAGCGATCCAGTCGCGCGACCTCACCGTGGCCTCCGTGGAAGCCAAACCGGCGACCCGCAATCCATCCGCGCCCTTTATGACCTCAACGCTCCAGCAAGAGGCCTCCCGCAAATTCGGCTTTGGCGCACGCCAAACCATGTCCACCGCCCAGCGCCTCTATGAAGCCGGACACATCACCTACATGCGAACCGACGGCATCGACATGGCGCCTGAGGCCGTGACCGCCGCGCGCGACGCCATCAAATCCCGCTACGGTGACAGCTACGTGCCGGGCTCCCCGCGCATCTACAAGAACAAAGCCAAAAACGCGCAGGAAGCCCACGAGTGTGTGCGCCCCACGGATATGTCCAAATCCGCCGAGGATATTGGCAAGCTCGAGGCGGACCAAAAGAAGCTCTATGATCTGATCTGGAAACGCACGTTGGCCTCGCAAATGGAAGCGGCCAAATTCGAGCGTACCACAGTTGATGTGGCCTCTGCGGACGCGCAAGTGAACCTGCGTGCCACGGGCCAAGTCGTGACCTTTGATGGGTTCCTCAAAGTCTATGAGGAGGGCCGCGATGATGTGGTCGATGAGGAGGATGGCGCACGCCTCCCCCAAATCACCCAAGGCGAACCAGCGGCCAAGAAAACGGTCACGCCCGAGCAGCATTTCACCCAGCCACCGCCCCGCTACACAGAGGCCACTTTGGTCAAGCGCATGGAAGAGCTGGGCATTGGTCGCCCGTCAACCTACGCCTCGATTGTGACAACAATTCAGGACCGCGAGTACGTTCGCAAAGAGAAAAACCGCCTGATCCCCGAGGATAAGGGCCGTCTGGTCATCGCCTTCCTTGAGAATTATTTCCGCAAATGGGTCGGCTATGATTTCACCGCGAAACTGGAAGAGGAGCTCGACGAGGTGTCCGCCGGTGACGCAGAGTGGCTCGGCGTCATGTCGCGCTTCTGGAAAGACTTTTCCGCCGCCATCGGAGAGACCGCTGATCTGCGCATCACCGAAGTGCTGGAAAAAATCAACGAGGTGCTGGCACCGCATATCTTCCCACCCAATGAAGACGGCTCGGACCCGCGCATCTGCAAAAACTGCGGAACCGGACGCCTGTCCATGCGCACATCCCGCGCAGGCGGTGCCTTCATCGGTTGCGCCAACTACCCCGAATGCCGCTACACGCGACCACTTTCGGGCGAGATGGAAGGCGGCGACATTGCAGGGCCGGACGGAAAATTCCTAGGCCAGGACGACAATGGCGTCGATGTGACATTGCGCACTGGCCGCTTCGGCCCCTTCGTCCAACTGGGCGAGCAGGACCCTGAGGATAAAACCATCAAACCCAAACGGGCCTCGATCCCCAAAGGGCGCGACCTTTCCCTCGTCGATCTGGCACAAGCACTCGAGCTGCTCTCTCTGCCCCGTTTCATCGGCGACCACCCCGACGGGGGCCGCGTGGAATCCGCTATTGGCCGCTTTGGCCCCTATGTGATGCACGAGCGCCCCTTGGAAGAGGGTCAAAAGAAAGCCGCCCGCATCTACGCCAACCTACCAGAGGTCGAAGAGGTCTTCACCATCGGCATGAACCGCGCCGTGGAACTGATCGCCCAAAAGGCCGCCAAAACTGGCCGTGGCCCCGCACAACCCCCGCTCAAGGAGCTGGGCGAGCACCCGACCGAAGGTGGACCCGTAAACGTCATGGATGGTCGCTATGGCCCATACGTGAAATGGGAAAAGATCAACGCGACCCTGCCCAAAGGCACGGAGCCTGCTGACGTCACCATGGAAATGGCCCTAGAGCTGATCGAAGCCAAAGCCGCCACCAAGGGGCGCAAGAAGAAGGCCGCGCCAAAGAAAAAGCCAGCCGCCAAGAAAACTGCTGCGAAAAAGAAGCCAGCGGCCAAGAAGGCTCCGGCGAAAAAGGCGGCTGCCAAGAAGGCCGATGCGGAACCCGACGTGGTGGATGATGACGCATAAAATCAGAACTCTTGCGCAACTAGAGGCCCTCTACGGCACGCCGTCGGAAGCCTCTTTGCGCAAAGTCTCTGACAGGCTGACGCCAGCCTACCAAGAAATGATCGAAGCCGCGCCCTTCTTCGCGCTGGCCACCATCGGAGAAGACGGGCTTGATTGCACCCCGCGCGGGGACCAAGCCCAAGCGGTTACGATCCTTGACCCGCAAACCATCGCGATCCCCGACAGACGCGGCAACAACCGCCTCGACACACTTCGCAACCTGATCGAGGACCCGCGATGCGCGCTCCTCTTCCTCATCCCCGGCGTAAACGAGTGCATCCGCATCAACGGCACCGCCGAAATCACCACCGATCCCGAACTTACCGCCAAACTGGCCCATAAGGGCAAAGAGCCGGTGACAGTCATCAAAGTCACCATCGGTGAGCTGTACTTCCAATGCGCCCGCGCCATCATCCGATCAGGCATCTGGGACAAGGACGCGCAAAGAGACCGCAAGTCCCTCCCAAGCGCAGGCGAAATGGCAAAATCGGCATTTCAGGAATTTGATGCTATAAGCTACGATCAAGACCTCCCGGAACGACAAGCAAAGACGCTCTATTGATGTATATCACCCTCAAAGCTCTTCACCTGCTCGCCCTCCTCTTGGGCGGTGCCGGTACAGTCACCCCCGCAATTGCGACGCGCGTTCTCAAACGCCTCCACCACAAAGGCCCGCCACCACCGGCCCTCGCCATGACCCTGCGACTGGTCGCCATTGCAGCGCTGTTTGCGATCATGCTCCTGTGGATAACCGGCCTCGCCATGTACTCCATCAAATATCCGGGCGTTGATCTGGGCATCTGGTTCATCGTCAAACTGGTCGCCGCCACCCTGATCCTGATAATCTCGGTCACGGTCAATCTCATGGCCGCCCGCGCCGCACGCACTGAAAGACCGCCTAATGCGACCCGCATGCGCAGGCTCGCTCTGGCCTCGCGCGGATTGCTGATCCTTGCGATCATCGCAGCGGTCATCACATTTGGCAGCATCTGACATCTCAGCGTGACCCCGGCCAAGCCCCATGTTAGGGCGGGGTTATGAATGACTTTCCAAGCAAAAAAGATATCATCGACTGGATCCGCAACAATCCCGGTAAATCGGGAAAGCGCGAGATCGGTCGGGCCTTCGGCATCAAAGGTGCTGCTCGCCAAGAGCTGAAATCGCTCCTGCGCGAACTCCAGCAAACCGGCGAGATCACCCGCGAGCGCAAAGCCTTCCGCAAAAGTGGCACATTGCCCCCGGTCACAATCATGCGCGTGCTTGGCCCCGACGAGGACGGCGACCTCATTATGGAGCCGTCCAAATGGGAAGAGGATACCCCCGCCCCTAAGGCGCTCTATGTGCCGCGCAAAGGCGGACCCGCACTGGCCAAAGGCGACAAAATCCTCGCCAAACTGGCCCCCGTTAAAGCCGATCCACCCTATGAGGCCCGCCTGATCCGCAAACTGGGCGGCGCCGAACAGGACCGCGCTCTGGGCATTTACCGCGAAACCGGACAGGGCGGGCGCATCGTTCCGATCGACAAGAAAAACGACCGCGAATGGGTGGTGAACGCCCATGATACAGGCGGTGCAAAAGACGGCGAACTGGTGGAGATCGAACGCAAAGGGGCCCGCAAAATGGGCCTCCCCCAAGCCCGCGTCATCGCCCGTTTAGGCGATCCGCTTGCGCCTAAATCCATCTCTCTTATCGCCATTCAAGAACATGGCATTCCCGATGTTTTCCCCGAAGATGTCGTCGCCGAGGCCACCCGCGCCAAGCCCGTTGATCTTGGCAAACGCGAAGACCTGCGCCACCTGCCCCTCGTGACCATCGACCCCCATGACGCTCGCGACCACGACGACGCGATCGCTGCCATTGCCGATGATGACCCGAAAAACGAAGGCGGCCACATCCTTTGGGTGGCCATCGCCGATGTGGCCCATTACGTCACGCCGGACTCGGAACTGGACCGGGAGGCCCGCAATCGCGGCAACTCCTCCTACTTCCCCGACCGCGTGGTCCCGATGCTGCCAGACGAGCTATCGGGTGATCTGTGCTCGCTCCATGAAGACGTGGACCGCCCCTGCATGGCGCTCGAGATCAAGCTCGCCAAAGACGGGAAGAAGCTGAAACACCGCTTCACCCGCGGCCTCATGCGCTCGCAAGCCTCGCTCAGCTACGAACAGGCCCAAGCAGGGGCCGAGGGCAAACCCGACGCCCAGACCGAGCCGCTCATGCACAGCGTCATCCACCCGCTTTGGGCCGCTTATGAGGCGCTCAAAGAAGAACGCAGCCGCCGCCGCCCGCTCAATCTGGACCTTCCAGAGCGCAAAATTATCCTCTCGGATGAGGGCACGGTCCAATCGGTGAACTTCCGCGACCGCTTTGACGCCCATAAAATCGTCGAAGAATGCATGATCCTCGCCAATGTCTGCGCCGCCGAAACTTTGGAGGCCAAACAGCGCCAGTTCCTCTACCGCGTCCACGAAGAACCCGCCGACGAGAAGCTCGAAGGCCTGCGCGAAACCGCCCAATCGGTCGGGCTGACCTTGGCCAAAGGGCAGGTGCTCAAGACGTGGCATCTCAACAACCTGCTGGACGCCGCAGAAGGCACCGACCACCAAGAGGCGGTCAATATCTCCGTCTTACGTTCCATGAAACAGGCCTATTACGGCCCCAATAATCACGGTCATTTCGGCCTGTCATTGGCGCGATACGCCCATTTCACCTCCCCCATCCGCCGTTACGCCGACCTGATCGTGCACCGCGCCTTGATCGCGGGGCTGAAACTGGGGAACGACGGGATCACGCCTGATGAGGAGAAAATCCTCGAACAAACGGGCACCCATATCTCCGAAACCGAACGCCGCTCCATGCTGGCGGAACGCGACACCAACGACCGCTACCTCTCCGCCTTCCTGTCTGATCGCGTGGGCAACGAGTTCGACGGCTCCATCTCCGGCGTCGCCCGTTTCGGCCTGTTTGTGCGCCTTGACGAGACCGGAGCCGACGGGCTGATCCCCGCCTCCAGTCTGGGACGCGAGTATTTCAGGTACGATGAGGACAGCCAGACCCTAACCGGCTCTGACAGCCGCCGCGTTTTGGGATTGGGCATGAAAGTGACCATCCGACTGGCCGAGGCCGCGCCCATCACAGGCGGATTGGTGTTTGAATTGCTGACCGCAGAGGGGAAGAAACTGCCCCAAAGCAGCCGCACCCAAAAGCGCGGATCATCGAAAAAACGGTCACTGAAGCGTCGGAAAAAGCGCAAAACGTAAACGCGTTATAACCTCTAAATTTCACGGTTTATCAGAGGGTTACGCGCAGCGATCCAATTTCACTCAACTAGTTGAGTCGAATTGAGATTAACCATTCCTTAACCCCTCGAAATCCGACCAAAATCCTTCAAATATGATAGGTCAAAGCCGCCCGCACAAACCCTGGTAACCCGGGATGATCCTCCGCTCCAATCTTGGGTAAAACCACCGCCCTATTGTCAATCGTGTGCAACCCATGGGCATTATCCGCCTCCAGATCAGCCACCAAACTGGTCTGACAATGCACAAACAAGCAGGCCGCTCCAGACTTGGTCACACCCAAACGAATGGGCGTTCCGGTCTTGGGCTTGGGCGAATAACTGGGCTGGCCCCACTTCAAGCTTTCCTCAACGCCCGTCACCTGATCAATCTCAGCCGCGACCGCAAAAACCAAGGCGCGAAGCCCGAGCAAAGCCGCCCCCACCTCCGGCTCGAAGCCATCAAACACCTTCGCAATCGCCTCCGATCGAAACGGGATCACGCCCGATCTTCCTTAAATTTCGCCTCCAAGGGCTCATAAAACTCCTCCCGAAACCGCGTCACATATGACATCAAAACCTGATCGCCCCGCACCCGCTCGCGCAACAAAGTCGTCTCCGGCAAGCTCTCAAGCCCCGAGAGGACCGCACCCACGCTTAGATCAGCCGCCACAGGATCGCCCCCAAACAGGAACCCACCCGAAACACGCTCGGAAATCACCGCAAGATCATGCTCGATCCGAGCCACAACTCCGGCCTCATCAAACCGCCCCATGCCTTGCCCGCGAATATTCGCCATGGTGTTTTTGCGCACTTTCTTGGCCACAAAACCCCGCATAGGAAACGGTATAAACCCGAAGAACTTCTCCTTAAGATGCTCCCAATTGGCGTCAATGCACCAACGGTTATAGGTCAGGGCAAACACCATATGCTCCTCCGCCATACGCGTGATCGCATGGGCCTCACCCCGCTCACGCACCGACAAAGACCCGTTGAAGTTGGCACCATGTGCGCGCTCAAGATGGGCCATAATCAGAGAACTGTCGGGAATAACCTGATCCCCATCCAGCAGAACCGGCAGCTTTTTCATCGGCGCCTTGCGCACATCCGCACTAAAATCCGCTTTCCAGTCCACACCGGACATTTGCAACAAACACATGGCCTTGGTGCAAAACGGGCTGGCACTTGGCTCGCCAAAGGCACCCTTAAAAGTCTGTAAGTAAATCATGGTCTCGCCTCGCTCATTGTGATCCTGAACCATAGCCACAAGCCTACTGTCACTTTCTGTCACCAACCTGTAGCATACTGTAACCATGTCAAAAGCAACCCGCCTGATCCAGCTTCTTCACGAACTGCGCCTGCACACCCCGCCGGTGACCGCACAAACTTTGGCCGAAGCCATGGCCGTCTCCGAGCGCACCATCTACCGCGACATCGACGCCCTTCGTACCGCAGGCGCCGTCATCGACGGCGAAGCAGGCTTCGGATACACATTGACCGAGGATCCGGCCCTCCCCCCGCAAATGTTCTCCCATGACGAGATCGAGGCTCTGGTTCTAGGCCTGCGCGAAGTGCGCGAAATTGCCGATCCGGCCCTTGCAGATGCCGCTGAAAGCGCGCTGGCCAAATTGCGTGCCACCCTGCCAGACCGCCTGAAATCAAGGCTGGAACATGCCGTGCTCTACGCCAAACGCTTCCACGACCGCCCCCATATCGCCATTGATCCTGCCCAAATCCGCAAGGCCGCATGGGACGAAATGGCCATCGAGATCGCCTATAAGGACCAATACGATCAGGCCACCAAACGCCGCGTCTACCCGCTCTCGATCATCTATTTCGACCAAACTCTGGTGCTTCTGGCATGGTGCTGCCTGCGCCAAGCCGACCGCATCTTCCGCCTTGATCGCATCGCCGAGATCACCCCCACAACCGAGAGCTTCCGCCCCAAACGCGTCCCCATGCTGCGCGACGCCATTGCGCGGATTAAAGCCGAGGGGCACGACTAAAAAATCGTGATCAATCAGAGCCTTCCCCGCCCCCCGCTTTCGCGCTATCATGCTCGAAAAAATACGAGCAAAAATCAAACAGGCGGTCCGGCACATGAAAAATGCGCTATTGGCATTCTCCATTGCAATCTGTGGCGGTTTATTCGCGCCCAGCACGACACTGGCACAAGATAACACCATCCAAATCGCCCAAACCTCCCAAGGGTTCGAGCGCTGGAAAGCCCAGTTCAAACGCCGCGCCCTCTCCTCGGGCATCACCACACGCACCTTCAACGCCGCCTTCCAAGGGGTCTCCGTGAACGCCCGTGTGCGCGAGTTGGACGGGAAACAATCAGAGTTCACCAAGACGGTTTGGGAGTATCTCGACAGCGCGGTCTCTGACACACGGGTCTCCAATGGCCGTCAAAAAGCCCGCCAATTGTCCCGCACTTTAAGTCAAATCCAGCAAACCTACGGGGTCGATCCAAGTGCGGTCATGGCCATTTGGGGGGTCGAGACCAACTTTGGCAGCTTCATGGGTGGCATCAATGTGATCGAGGCCCTGGCCACGCTCGCCTATGACGGTCGCCGCCGGAACTGGGCCGAAAAAGAGCTGATCAAAGCCCTCTCCATCATCCAATCGGGCGACATCAATCCGCAAAACATGGAAGGCTCTTGGGCAGGGGCCATGGGCCACACCCAGTTCATGCCCTCCTCCTATCTGGCCTACGCCCAAGACTTCACGAAAAACGGCAAACGCGACATTTGGTCGAACGATCCAACCGACGGGCTGGCCTCTGCCGCCAATTATCTGCGCGTCCATGGCTGGGAGAACGGACGCCCTTGGGGCTTGGAAGTGCAACTCCCGCGCAACTTCGACTTTTCCGCCGCCACGCTCAAACGCCAACCGGTCAGCTTTTGGAACAGTAAAGGCGTGCGCACCACCTCCGGCCAGCAAATCCCCAACTACGGCACCGCAGGCCTTTGGATACCCGCAGGCGCAAATGGCCCCGCCTTTGTGGTCTATAAAAACTTCTTCGTCATCAAACGCTATAACAACGCCAACAGCTATGCCCTCGCTGTGGGTCACTTGGGCGACCGCATCTATGGCGCTTCAGGCTTCAAAGCCAAATGGCCCAGAGGCGATCGAGCGCTGAGACGCTCGGAAGCCCGCCTCCTCCAATCCCGCCTCACCGCCAAAGGCTTCTCCACAGGCGGCGTGGACGGGGTCATCGGCCCCAACACCATTGCGGCCATCCGTGCGTTCCAGAAATCCAAAGGATTAACGCCAGACGGCTATGCATCCCTCGACCTGCTCAAACGTTTGCAATAAGAGAAACCCAGCGGAACCGGGGCAACACGAGCCATGCACATCTCTATCGTCATTCCAGCCTTCAACGAGGAAGGCAATATCGGCCCTTTGGTGACCGAAACCATAGGCGTGATCCCAGAGGAAATGCTGGGCGAGATCATCGTGGCCGATGATTGCTCCACCGACACCACCCGCGAGGTGGTTCTGGAACTGGCCAAGGACAACCCGAAAATCCGCCTGATCAAACATGAGAGTAACGCAGGCCAATCCGCCGCCCTCCGCTCAGGGGTCTTGGAGGCGCGCCACAAGATCATCGCCACCATGGACGGCGACGGCCAGAACGTACCGGAAAACATCCCCGCTATGGTCGCGCTTCTGAACCTAGACACAGGCCCCCATCTCATCGGAGGGGTCCGCGCCAAACGCCGCGACACGCTCTCCAAACGACTGGCCTCCAAATCCGCCAACGCCATCCGCCGCTTCGTGCTGCGCGATGATTGCCCGGACACGGGCTGCGGAATCAAAGTCTTCTCCCGCGATATCTTCATCCGCTTGCCGTTTTTCTCAGGCCTCCACCGCTATCTGCCCGCCCTGTTTGCCGCCAACGGCTACACATGCGCCTATAGCGACGTCAAAGACCGCCCGCGCCTCACAGGCCACTCGAAATACACCAACTTTGGACGCGCCATGATCGGCATCTATGATCTGATCGGCGTCGGCTGGCTGATCCGCCGCAGCCGCAATCCACGCGTGAAGGACATGACCGATGCTTGAGAGCCTCTCCAATTATTTCGCAGAAACCCCAACGGGCGAGCTTGTCTGGATCGGCATCGGCCTTGTGGCCCAGCTGATGTTCTCCGCCCGCTTTCTGGTGCAATGGATCGCCTCGGAAAAAGCCCAAGCCTCCGTCATGCCCGTGGCCTTCTGGTATTTCTCACTGGCAGGTGGCCTGATGCTATTCGCCTACGCGGTCTACCGCATGGATCCGGTGTTCATCATGGGCCAAAGCTTCGGGGTGGTGGTCTATTCGCGCAACCTCTACCTGCTCCATAAGGGCAAACATCCCGAAAGCAGCGCGTCCTGAAGCGTTCGGGTTAGTGCGAGAACAAGCCAGACAAGATCACTTCTTGTCGCGCGCCGCTTTCTCTTCTTTGGTCAGCTTGTTGTTCCAAACGTTCTTGCTCAACCCCAATTCAGGCCGAGGCGGTTTGGTCTTTCCAACAGTGACTTTCCCGCCTTTGTTCAGGAATTCCTGAATAAGCGCATCATCTGTCTTCTCTTTGGGCACATGTTTCATAAGAAAGGGATAGCGCGTTCTTGGGGTCTAAGCAACAAACCTGTCGTGAAAGTTTG
>CAZXRG010000081.1:0-13295 GCA_964642935.1 uncultured Rhodobacterales bacterium
GAAAGACGTCTGTACGAACTGGCTCGCAAGCATTGTGGAAAGCAGGATCTATGGCGGATCGGCCTCGACAAGCTGCAACACAAAACAGGCTCAACCTCGACTTCGAAAGAGTTCAAGCGGCTGGTCAAAGCAATCTGCAAGGCGGACACTGATCAATCTCATATGCCTGATTACAGCTTTAAGCTCCTCCACGACGTTCTGGAAGTTTCTCCAAAGCTTGAGTTTCTTGATATTTATGGCGACGGCCCGTCGCTTGGGTCGGAGATTGACGTGCGTCTATCGCCTGAAGCTTATGACAAAGCCCGTGATGCTGCGCCAACTTGGGACGTATATGTGCTTGAACAGGAATGGCGCATGTGGATGAGCGAGCCTCCTCGTCATCCTGATATTGCTTTCATTGGGTTCTGCCGGAAATGGTATGAGCGAAAAGGAAGGGCCTGACCCTCAAGAAAAACTGTGGGCTACTTTTTGGGGCTGTATTTTTTTTCAAGTAGCTCGACCGCATATTCGAGTGTTTCACCAATTCCCCACCCCTGCCCGTCAGCGACAGCGCAAAAAGCGTCAATCGTTTCCTGCCGGGTCTTAATGTTGAACTGGACGTTTCGTCCCGTTCTTCGGCGTCTTTGTTGTCTTTGGGGTTCTTCCCTTGGCTTGCTGGGCTCACGACTTTTGAACCCCGCCGCATCGGCAACTTTTTTGGTTTCCTCGGCTTTAGGTCGGGTGGTTGTTTTTTTTGTCCGTTTTGGGGACCAGTCGTCTGGATTGAAGTCATCCAGTTCATCCCCAAACCCCAAACTTGCGCGTTCTTTGCTCATATCAAACAGCCTCTGCCAATGCTTGCGCAGCTTTGAGGCGCGATAATACCTCCCCGGTAAACTCCTGAGCGTTTACGCGCGCTTTAACAGTGTTGCTGACCTGTGCGGGATCAAGATCGGCTATCAATCCACCGTAGTCGAACAGATCGCGGAACGCTGCGCGCTCGACGATGGCAGTCGAAAACACCTCGACTCCTGCGTTAGAAAGTTGCTCCTGTACGTTTCGTAAGGCACGCGAAGTTACCGCAGCACTGGTGCGAGTTAAAACAACTGCATGCGGGATTGATCGCCGAGCCATACGCTCTTGATTGCGGATAAGCTTAATTGTCTTTGCTCCGCCTTTCGCGTCCATCGAAGAGCCTTGTGTCGGTATAATTACCAGATCTGACATGCCGATGGCGTTTGCCACCATAAGGCTGGCCGTTCCTTCAAGATCAACAACAACGAATTGCGATGTTTGGCTTGCTTCATCGATCTGATCAGGAATGCTCTCTTCACTTACGTTGCTGATGATTTTGATGTTTTCCGGCTTGCCATCAAGCGCACCCCATTGAGAAATCCACTTCTCTGGGTCTGCATCTATGATGGTGACTTGCGCGCCTTTCGTGGCGAGTTCTCCTGCTAAAATCAGCGCGGTCGTGGTCTTCCCAGCCCCACCTTTTGGGTTCGCAAATGAAATAACGGGCATGCTCTCGCCTCCTTGTTTTGCACACCTTAACAGATAGCTAACAGATATCTATAGATATCTTTAAGCTATCAGATAGCTACTAGATACTAATTAGATATCTATCCAACATTTTATATGCCATTGACGTATAGGTCATTGACGCATATATTGCCGCATGACCAAGTTACAGACCGTTGTTGAGCTCCCAGAATTTCAGCGCCGCGCGAAATCGATCATGTCCGATGCTGAACGTGAAGCGGCCATCGTTTGGATTGCGGAAAACCCAGAAGCCGGGACATCTCTTGGTGGTGGCTTGCGGAAAGTCCGAATTCCCCGCGAGGGAAGCGGTAAGAGCGGTGGGTTTAGGACAATCTATGTCTTTGGTGGGCATCATATGCCCATCTTTTTGATCACGGTATTTGCCAAAAACGAAAAGGCAAACTTATCGCGGGCTGAACAACAAAGCGCGGTAGAGCTGAGTAAGGAAATCATAGCTATGTGGAAGGACAAACAATGAGCGCATTCGATAGCATTAAACGCGGACTTGAAGAGGCGCGTTCGTTTTCAAAAGGGCAGGGGACTGACGCCATAGTTCATGAGATTGCCGTTCCGGCAGCCAATGTGGCTGAAATTCGTGCTAAGACCGGCCTGTCCCAGGCTGAATTTGCCCGCAGCATTGGGGTAGCAAAGGGGACGCTTTTGAACTGGGAGCATGGTCGCAGAAGCCCGACAGGACCGGCACAGGTTCTCCTGGCGCTAATTTCCAAGCAGCCTTCTGTAGTTCAAGAGCTTCTGCGCTAATGTGAGCCCCATTTGAAATGTAGAGCGACGTGGAATTGAGGCTTAGCCAATAAGATCAGCTTCCCGCTTTATCTCCTGCAAAAACGCCTCGGGGTCAAAGTTGAATGCGAACCCGCTTTGCTCGCCTTCTTCCAAAGCCACACAAAGGACCTTTTCCTTCGATTTTAGCTCGTTGATTGAAATTGGAGGCTGTTTTGTTATTGAAATGCTTCCATTGGTTATTTGTTTTAGAAGGCGCCTATTCAATACGACGATCCTGGCTAGCGTATCTTTATCGAAGCCCGGCAACATGTGAACCTTCTAGATCGTGCTTGGCTATACCACCATTGAGTCAACTCCAATGGGTGTCCACAACGGTCAGATGCGTCTGAGTGCGTAAACGTACGCCCGAATTTTCATCCGCATAAGTTGACACACCCGTATAATTTCTCACTGAGACGCATCTAACCCCTTGAACAGTAATGGTGACTCTGTTCAAAGGGAATTAAATACGAGGTTTTCGGGCATGAAAGATAAAAAGTCCAAATACTTCACGTGCTTGCCTCTGGTGTGCGCGCTCGTATTTCTCTCAGGATGTGCGGTGCTTCCATCCGACGGGCCATCGCCTCGTGCCATAAAAGCTGCCAGCCGGGTGCCGTTGCCCGAAGAGACACCCGCGCTTTTGTCTTATGATTTGAAAAAGATCACTGCGGACATGCCTGCATCAGGCAAGGCCCATAAAACAACAGGGTTTTCCAAAAAATTGCGGGGCCCACGCGTCATTCCAAACCGGATTGCCGCCGGCGACACGATCCAAATGACGCTGTGGGAGAATGCCGAAGTTGGCTTGCTTGCTGCGACGGGCGAACGGGCCACTCAAGTCGTTTTGACAGTAGACGAGAACGGTTCGGTTAATGTGCCTTATATCGGGGGCATTCGCGCCGAGGGGCAGACTTTGAGCGCACTACGCGAGCGGCTCATCACTCGTTATCGCCAGCAAACCCTAGACCCTGAGATCACACTTTCCCTTCTGAAAAGCACGTCACGCCTGGCGACGATCCTAGGAGATGTGCGCAATGATGGGCGGATCGAAGTCCCTCTGGAGGGGTTATCCTTGGTCGAAATGGTCGCTCAGGCAGGTGGAACAGGCGCGCCAACCTGGGAAGTCCAGGTACAGTTGATGCGCAGTGGCCAACGCGAGACAGTGCTGCTGAGTGATGTGTTCCACTTTCCGAAAAACAATGTGTCGATCTTGCCGGGGGATATCGTGCACATTGTTCACAATCCACGCCGCTACATTGTGATGGGGGCCGTGCGCAGACCTGGTGCCACAGAAGTCGACACCGAAGAGGTGTCGATTCTCGATCTGTTATCCGCGGCGGGCGGCTTGGAAACCACGCGCGCCGCACCAGGAGCCGTGTTCATCTATCGCAATGAACGGGGCACGCAGCCTGTCGTCTTTATGTTGGATCTCAGTCAGCCTGATAGCCTGTTCTTGGGCGAAACATTCCAGGTGCGAGCGGATGATGTTATGTATGCCGGGACGGCTGATGCGATTACCTTGAACCGGTTCTTATCTCTTATTTTCTCTCCCCTATCGTCCGTCGCCTCTTCTTCAGCCCTCAGCCCATAGGCCTGCCATGTCTGATAATTCTTTGCTTCCTCCTGTTTCGTTGCTGTTGCTCAATGGCGGTATTGGAAAACGTGTCGAATTGGACACGCCCAAGCAGTTTTACGAAATCCACGGACACCCCATCATGGCATACGCCATTATTGCGGCGACCAAAATTCCAGAGATCCGCGAGATCGTTGTGAATGCGCCCAAAGGTTTTGAAGAGCGTACCCAGAGTATTCTGGAAAACTACTGCGGCGGTATTCCAAGCAAGGTGGTCAAAGGGGGCCGTAGCCGTCAGAGTAGCGTACGCAAACTTGTAGATGTCGCGTCCCATGAGTGCATTTTGCTGCATGAAACCGCGCGCCCAATGATTTCGGCAGGCACATATCGGACCTTGCTTGAGCATGAGGCTGAAAACGTTGGCTATTTCGCCGATATCCCGTTTTCCATGTGCCGTTTAGACCCTGTGACACAGACGGTTCAAAAAAATGTCCGCCGGAATCGTGTGTTCAATATTCAGCTGCCACAGAAGTTTAACCGGGCCACTCTGCTCAAGGGACATTTGGCGGCGAAAGCCAATAAAAAGCAATTTACTGAAGATGCGATGCTCGTTCATAAAATGACCAAAGCAAAAGTGCATGCGCTTCCAGGTGATCCGAGAAACATCAAGGTGACAACACCTAAAGATTTGGTTATTGCAGAACAACTAATGAACAGGAGGAACACAGTTTGAGCGCAATAATGATTACGGGTGCGTCTAGAGGCATTGGACGCGAAACAGCCCTGGCGCTTGCTGATGCCGATACTGTGTTCGATACCATCGTGCTTTTGGGAAGACAGTCTGCACATTTTGAAAAGACCGTTGCGGATGTACAAAACAAGGCGCCCCACAAGACGATTGTGCCAATTGAATCTGATTTAGACGACCCAAGTATTGTGGAAGATGTCTTTGCTCAACTGAAAGATCAGAACATTGAGCTGAATGCGATTGTTAACAACGCGGGATTTACCAAGCCTGATTCAATTATTGAGACTGAAATGGCTGATTTTGAGAAAACGATGCGGGTTAACCTCTATTCGCCCTTCAGAATTATTCAGGCTGCACTGCGAGGCAACCATCCGCTGAACCATATCATCAATATAGCATCGACTGCGGGCATGAATGGGCGCGCAGGTTGGCTGAGCTATTCTGCTTCTAAGGCGGCGATGATTAACATGTCGGAAGTTCTGCGCAACGAGCTGAGACCCTACAACATTGAGGTGACCTGCTTGTCGCCAGGCCGTTGTGCGACGGACCTGCGACGGAAGTTGGCTCCTGATGAGGATCCCAGCACTATTATGCAGCCGGCACAGGTAGCCGCTGTTATCAAGTTGATGACAACCCCCACGGGTACGCTGCTGCATTCGCAGAATTTGGTAGTGCGTACGTGACACAGGTAGATGGTGCTGTGGGTCCGGTGGATCGTCACGCCATCTACCTAGATACTCCGGTTTTAACGGCTGTTCGGCAGGTTGTGCCATTCTTTGAGAATGGCATTTTTGATGCTAAGAGATGCACTGTTTACATGCGGCGTCGCATGATTATTCAGGCCCAACGGGCTTTCATGTCGCTCCCCAAAGGGATCGAATTTCACCAGGTTAAAAGCGCCCATGTGCCAGCGGATGCAGGCAGTGTCGTCTTCTATCCGTTCAATTCGCAGTCCAATATGAACGTGGTCACTCAACGGCAGTTTCATCACGTTCTGACGTTGCATGGTGAAAGCAATAAGCTTGCCTCGTTTCGTCCAGCAGCGCGGCTGTATGATTATATCTGCGCGGCAGGGCCTTTGGCGCTAGATCGTTATCTGGATCATAGGATTTTCACTCAGGCCGATATTGACGGCGGACGTCTGATCCAAATGGGCGATAGCTTCGTTCAACGTATCAATTGGATCAAACCAGCTGCCGAAGATGACCCGGAAGGGGTCTTGTTCTACTGCCCCACATGGGAAGGGTTCGGGACGCAAACGGCGAATTACTCTTCGGTCGTTCGGGGACTTGGGTTTGCGCATGTGGCGCGGGTTGCCAAAGCGATGGACCTAAAGCGTATTGTGATCAAGCCGCACCCCTATTTGGGCTTGTTACACCCCATCACCATGTGGCCGCATTTTCTGCGCGGCGTGCGCATGCTGCGCGATCAAGGGTTCGACGTGAGATTGGCTGTGGGGGATATGTTTGGCCCCATGCGGTCGTTTATCCAGCTGCGGTTACGGGGGATAAAACCCTATATCGAAAATGTTGACCGCCCGCTGCCTGTGCGTTGCGCGCTCACGGATGTTTCGGGTATGGAAGCTGTCTTATTGGTGGCGCGGATCCCGACTCTTGTCATCAAGGTCTTGGAACACCCGTTGCCTCTGCAGCTCCGTGAGATCATGGCGCAAAAGATACTTACCAAAGATGCAGATGTAGAGACGATAACGCGCCGTTATGTGGATCAAGCCGAGACCCTGGACACGCAGCATCGGTCGCAGCTCTTTGGCCTACAGGACCCCGCCTTGGCGCAGATGACTGGTCCAGAGCGGATGAGCTGGCTGACCCGTTATGTGCAAACCAACGGGCATTGGAATCAGGCGCAACCTGCTCTGAGTGCGCGCCATATCTCATGACTAGATCACACACGGCCCAGTCTTTAAACTAGTCCTTAACCCGGCCCTTAACGATGAGCAGACCCAATGACTGACCTTACAGACAAACCCGCCTCTGCTCCAGTCAAGCCTGCCGTTCAATCGGCAGCGAAACCAAAAACACCAAAAAAGTCAGCGCCTTCAAACGCTCCCACAGGGATCCAAAATGTACCAACGGGTGTGGGAGAGGTCAAACGTCGCCGAACCCGATTGATCTTGTCTTTTGCACTGTGTGTGCTGGTGCCTGCGATTCTGGGTGGTGTGTACTACGGTAAGTATGCTTCTGATCGCTATGCAGCTGGGGCTGGCTTTGTTGTACGTGGTTTTGACGGCGGCGGTGGTGGGGACCTTGTGAGTTCCTTCACCGGTTTGACGTCTTCGGGCTCGACGACCTCTGATAGCTATATCATTCGCCGCTACTTGCTCAGCGGGGATTTATTGCTTTTGTTGGAAGAGAAGATGCCGCTGCGAAGTCATTACTCGGATCCGGCGATTGACCCTCTTTCACGCTTCGACGCGACGCTCCCCTTTGAGGATTTCGTGGAATACTGGGCGCGGCGCATCATCACGACCTATGACAGCACCACCGGTATCGTCACCTTCGAGGTACAGGGCTTTGACGCTGATACGACACTGACCCTGGCCAATGCCGTGCTGGAGGCCGCAGACGAGTTGGTCAACGAACTGTCAGGCGGCGCACGCCGAGATGCTCTGAGTTTTGCAGAGGCTGATGTGGAACGCGCCGAGGTCCGCCTGCGCGAAGCCCAAATCGCTCTGCGTCAGTTCCGGTCCAACACAGGTACAGTAGATCCTATCGTTAACGCCCAGCTCGAGGCAGAGCTGATCGCCCAGCTAGAAGGCCAAATGGCCGATCTGGGTGCTCAGATCACAGCACTGCAGGCCAATGTTGATCCAGGCACGCCGGTGCTACAACAGCTCAAGCGTCGTCAGGCCGCCATTCAGGCCCAAATTGACAGCCGCCGTGACGCGGTAGGCGCGACCACCGCCGATGGGTCCGCCAATGCTGACAACCTCAGCCTGTTTGAAGGGCTGCAAATCGAGCAGACCTTTGCCCAACAGCGATACGCCTCTGCGCTGACCTCGCTGGAGCAAGCACGTATGGATGCGGACCGGTTGCAACGGTATCTTGCTGTGTTCGCCAATCCCTTGCCCCCGCAGGAAGCGATTTATCCTCGCCGTGTGCGCAACGCGCTGCTGATCGCGATCTCGGCTTTTGTGTTGTGGAGCATTATGACGCTAATTGTCTACGCAGTGCGGGACCACCTGCGTTAGGGCGGGCTGAGTATGGGTTTTTTTCAGATTATCTGGCTGCAAATCAGGGTCGTAACGGCCCTGACGCTGCGCGAAACGCGGATGACCTTTGGGACCTCTCATGCAGGCTATGCTTGGGCGATTGTGCAGCCGCTGGTATCGATCAGCTTTCTGGTGTTCCTGTTCTACTTGATCGGACGTCAGGCTCCTTATGGCACCTCGCTGGCCTTGTTCTTCTCTACCGCGATCCTGTCGCTGGAGATGCACAACAAACTGTCTGTGTCCTTGATGCGAGCCTTTACTTCCAACAAGGCCTTGTTGACCTATCCGATGATCAAACGCACGGACACGCTCTTCGCGCGGTGTCTACTGATTTGCTTTACATTCATCATCATCAACTTGGTCTTTTACGGCACGTTGATTATCTTGGGTCTGGCAACATTGCCCACACATCCAGAGCAGATCATGTTGGCATTCATGACAGCCCTTACCCTTGGTTTTGGGCTAGGGTGCATAAATGCAATCCTTTATCAGCGTTACCAAGCTTGGCAGCATGTCGAAAAGCTATTTGCGCGGCCACTGTTCTTTTTGTCGGGCGTTTTCTACATCCCATCCAATCTGCCCCCCGAAGCCGTCGCCATTATCCAGTGGAACCCTATTCTGCATATCGTGGAATGGGTGCGCACGGGGTACTATGCCAACTACGAGAGCCAGATCCTGGACCATTCCTATCTGCTTAGCTTTGCTGCGTTGCTGATATTGATCGGGCTGTTCTGGGAACGCATCACCCGAAAAGTCTGAGGTCCCGCAATGATCCGTCTAGACAGCGTTACGAAATCCTATCGGATGAAGGATGTGCAAAAGCACATCTTGAACGATGTGTCCTTCGAATTTCCCGCAGGCGAGAATATCGCGATCATGGGGCCCAACGGTGCCGGCAAGTCAACCTTGATGCGCATGGTCGCGGGCATTGAGCTGCCCAGTATCGGGATCATCCGCCGCGATGAGAAAGTCTCCTGGCCCCTCGGGTTCGCTAGTGGTTTCAACGGGTTAATGACAGGCACAGAGAACGTGCGCTTTGTGGCGCGCATCTATGGCGAAGATTCCGAGCGCGTTTTAGATGCGGTGAAGTCCTTTTCTGAATTGGGCCGTTCCATTGATTTGCCTATTGAGACATATTCCAGTGGGATGAAGGCACGGCTGGCATTTGGTCTGTCGCTCGCGATCGATTTCGACTGCTATCTGATTGATGAGATCACCGCAGTTGGGGATCGTCGGTTCAAGGCCAAAAGCGCCAAGGCCTTAAACGACAAAATCCAGAACGCGCGGGTCTTAATGATCTCGCATTCTGAGAAGACTATCCGTGACTACTGCCAGATGGGTGTGCTGCTGTATAACGCAAAGCTGTACTACTATTCAGACGTCGAAGACCTGATCAAAGATTATCGCCATTTCTGCTAGAGGCCCTCAGTGGTCGGATCGTTTTTGGTTAGAGTTTTCCGTGTGATTTTCCCGACTGGAAGAAGGAGCGGAAGCTATGAAAGCCGCCAAATGTTCGTTTTTCAAAAGTACCGTTTCGGCTGTTCTTTGGCGAAGTAGATGCGGGTTCACAGCTGCCACTTTCCTCACTGCAGATCGGAAAGTGAGCTAAATTTACTCTTTCGCATCTATCTGCAATTGCCCGCCTTTGTGCCAGACGGCCCACCAATCAGATCTCGGCAGGCGGCCCGGAAGGCGGCTCCAGGCGGCTGGTCCAGATCGCCAAACGCACTGGCGCGCACATCGGCGCGCGTGGCTGCCATGGGATCTGGGCCCAACCCTGCAACCAATTGCTCCTGAAGATCTTCCAACCCGGCCTGCACCTCATAGGAGGCTGCAAGCGATGGGAAGTTCGGACGCTCAGCCTCAGAAAACCCCTGGGGCAGTACCGTGATGAAGGGTTTGTTGGCGTAAAGGAAATCGATCATCACCGAAGAGATATCGCAGATCAACAAATCAGCGCGGTTATATAGATCAAACGGTGTCAAATCAGGTGGGCTGAGCTGACCCGTGGACCCATTGGCACGCTTGGCTGATAGGGCGGCTGTAATATGTTTCTCAAACCGGGGCCAATCAGGATCCTTGTAGGACAGAGGATGCGGTTTAAAGAGCACATCAACAGCCTGGGGCAAGGACAGAATGGTTTCCAGGATTTGGTCTGCTCGGTCGAGCGAGGAAAACTGCGCATCCTCAAAGAACCCGCGCCATGTGGGCATGTAGACAATCTGTGGCCTCAGGGCTTGGGTCGCGGGTTCTCGTGTTGAATCAATGGCAACCACTTGCGGACGTCCCACGATGCAGAACCGCTCAGACGGGATAAAGACCCCGTTGCGTGCATATCGGTCGATCGCCATTTGGCCGGCTACAAAGACCTTATCGTAATTCTTGGTCAGCGGGGAGTAGGAGGACGGCTTGTCGCTATCGCCATGTAAGATCTGGACATGGGTAATCTGTGGCAACGCCTTTAGGACAGACCGGTTCTTTTGTGCGTTGTTAGCATAGAGCAGCACTTTCAGGCTGGGCGGCAGCACATACAATGCGGACGAAAGGTTGGGCAAACATATAACATTGCGGCGGCCCGCAGCTTGAAGCGCTGCAAAGTGATGGGGCTCTGGTGTCAACAAAAGCCAAGGAAGGTCGATGGCATCAATCTCTGCTTCCCAAACCTTAACATGATCTGGCGTCATCAGATCCACAGCCGAAAAGAACATCCCTAACGAGACCTGTGCAAGATCAGGATGCTTCAGCGCCCGCGCAAGACGATCGATCTGGCTGGCGCGCGCCGATTGTTGATCCAAAAGCGCGAGACCTGCGCGCAAGAGGGCAAAAATCACAACAACAGTCAAGCCAAGCAGTGGCGGCGCACCAAACCCATAGAGCGCCAGCATAAACGCTAGGCTCATGCCAATCGCACCAATCCGGAGGGCCTGACCAGGTCCATCTATGACGTGATCTGTCTTGTCTACGCTTGCAACGCGGGTCCTCTTTGCCGTCTGGCGTTCAAACAAACGCGCCGCAATTTCAATCATGGCAAGCAGCAGGGTTAGAATGATCGTCAGACCCATTACGTAGCCTCTCCGTGGAATTGAGACGCCAGACGGACTGTGTCCGCATGCTCTAGCAGGTCATGGTAGCTCGTGAAATGCAGAGGGTCTGAGTCCATACGTTGGGCCATCTCGTGCAATGGTGTGGTTGCTTCTGGATCAAACGGCGTGACCCCTTCTGGGGCGGGGCCCGCGCCCAGCCATAGAAGGGGTTTTCCAGTTGCACGGAGTGCTATCACTTGATCACGAGTAGTGGCGATTACGATATCAGCGCGATTCCATGTCATTGCGGGAGACTCCCGACGGGCCTCAATCAGTGGGATATTATCAGCTTCACCTAAGGCAAGCAGGGCGTCATGCCATGGACTCAATGGCACAGCCCCTCCGTCTGGGACCGACAAACAAAAGCGCGCCACATCGGTGAAATCCGGAGCGCTTAGTTGCCCATACATGCTGTTGGGTTCCGTGCTTGCCAGTCGCATGGCTCCAGCGCGTTTGAACTGATTAACCAAAGCGGCAACGCCGAGCATGACCTCTGGGGCAACGGGGGCCTGTGCCCTGCGCGGTGCCGGCAAGCACAGGGCGACGTTCGAGGTCGCGCTAACGGTTGCTGCACGAGGCAAGGACGTTAAGGGCGTCAGATCAAGTGTTATAACCCGTTGTGCATCAAGCATCGGAAGGGCAGCGCGCCAGCGATGTGCGACCTCAGGTGAGGGCGCGATGATATGGTCGTACATGCTCAAGGCAGGGCTCAGCGTTTCAGCTTTGGCCAAGACACCGGTGGTTGCGTCCAGGATATGTGCAAACTGAGAAAATCGGGTGAAATGACCATTCTTTACACCGTCGTGACTGTAGAAAACTGCACGCAATTGTGGTCGAGCCAGTGCATCCAACCCAGCAATATAAGGCACAGGCCAAACGTGGTTGGCCCCAAAATCCTTCAACATGGGAACCGTAGCGGTCTCACGCGCGACGATCGCACAGGCCAGGCCTTCTGATCGCAGAGCTTGGGTCATGCATGCAATTTGCCGGTGTTTTTCTGTAGGTCCGCCTGAGCAATACAGCAGAACTTCAGTATGAAGACCAGCGGCACCTTGGGCCGTTAGGGCTCCACCCGCGCAGCGCAACGCCCCTCGGGCTTGCTGGCGCATTGCCATTGCTCCTGCCCATGCGAGGGTTAAAGCTGCCACCCCCCCAACCGCAATTGTGCTGGTCAGCCAAGGACTGATCCCAGCCTCTGGGAACAAGGCCTGCGATGCAGCAGTGCCAGACAAAGCAACCATGAAAACACGCAACCAGTAGATGTAGCGCATCACGGTCTGTGCCAAGGGAAGGATCTTTGGGTCCGGATGAGGTGCGGCACGCAAGATCTGTTGCCTACTCCACAGCCCAATCCCCCAGACCGCTCCATAGCCTATTCCGACCGCAGCTGTGATCACCACGCCCACCACAACTACGACTCCAATCTGGCCAATCACGCCACCGATCAGCACCCAAGCCGAACAAATCAAGATTGGCAAAAGTAGTTCGACACGCAACCAAGGCAGCGGCCCGGCCTTTTGGATGGCCCGTAGCCGGGAGACCGGCAAGAGAGCGGGCAGATGGACCAACAGCACACATAGCCCAGCGATCAAGCGACTGGCCTGAGCAGCATCCAAAGTGAGGTCGCTGAAATCAATGCTGAGCGCAAAGGCAAGCAAGCCCAGCAACAAAAGCCCACCCAGATAAATCAAATATACAAACCAAGGCGTTACACCTTGTCGCTTTGAAGAGTGGCTAGAGTTCGTATCCATTCTAGATCCGTTAGCATATTCTTTAGACAGGGTTGATGTTTTTGTGTCGCCCCCATTTTTGGCGCTCAAATACACCTTATGACATCCGAATGGGGCCAGAAGACGGTTTATCCTACGGCCTCAACACTAGGGATGCCAGCTTATATGGAAACCTTTGAAACTTGGTAGGATCTGAGGTTCACCGAATAGATAAGAATTATGGGCACCCTAATAAAAAAGCATTGCAGACTTTGCTCTTGGCATCTCTGCTTAACCCCCAGACTGCTTTGTCACACCACGCACTGTACGGTGGGACTGTGTTCGCCAACATAAAAGCCGTTGGGCGGCGATTGTATCAATGTCGTCGCAGATTGGCTGTCCGCCGCAAACGCTGAACGAACGGGTGAAGAAAGTCGAAGTTGATACTGGCCGGAAGTTTTGACCTTTATATTCTGATGTAAATGAGGTCACTTCATTTCATCTTGATAGCTGGAGCGGCATCCCTCAACGCTGGCAGGACAGTGTCAAGTTCCATTGCGTCAATCTAGGCGTCTAACCCCTGCAAGCAGTCTTGTTGTAGCTTCAATCGACATTTAGATACTTCCGCTTTTGTTTAAAAGCGGAAGTT
>CAZXRG010000082.1:0-13208 GCA_964642935.1 uncultured Rhodobacterales bacterium
AAATCCCACCCCTTGCGACAGAACCACTTCCTCTATAAACACCCACTCCATGACACAGGTCTTTGACATGGATGATCGGGCCCGCCTCCCTTGGCGGTTCTTTGGCGAGGCGCTCGCCACCTTCTCTTGTGGTTGATTGACCCCCTCTTCCCACAAGACCTCAATAACCAATTAAACGATATTCGGAGGACGCAATGGCTGCGCCAAAAACACTCTATGATAAAATCTGGGACGCTCATCTGGTGGCTGAAGAGGCCGATGGAACGGGCCTTCTCTACATCGACCGCCACCTTGTGCATGAGGTAACCTCTCCACAGGCTTTCGAGGGCCTGCGCATGGCCGGTCGCGGCGTGCGCGCTCCTGAGAAGACGGTTGCCGTGCCCGATCACAACGTGCCCACATCCCTTGATCGCGCCAAAGGCATTGACGACGAGATGTCCCGCATCCAAGTGGACGCGCTAGAAAAGAACGCGACGGATTTCGGCATCACCTACTACGGTGTGGACGACGTGCGCCAAGGCATCGTGCACATCATTGGCCCAGAGCAAGGTTGGACCCAGCCGGGCATGACCATTGTTTGCGGTGACAGCCACACAGCCACCCATGGCGCGTTCGGAGCCCTTGCCCATGGCATCGGCACTTCCGAGGTTGAGCATGTTCTGGCCACCCAGACGCTCATCCAGAAGAAGTCCAAAAACATGAAGGTCGAGGTCAAAGGCCAGCTGTCCCCTTATGTGACCGCCAAAGACATCACCATGTCCGTGATTGGCGAGACCGGAACCGCTGGCGGCAACGGCCATGTGATCGAATATTGTGGCGAGGCCATCGAGGCACTCTCCATGGAAGGTCGCATGACCGTCTGTAACATGGCCATCGAAGGTGGCGCCCGCGCGGGTCTCATCGCCCCTGACGAGAAGACATTCGAATATGTGATGGGCCGCCCACATGCTCCAAAAGGGGCTGCTTGGGAACAAGCTCTGGCCTATTGGAAAACGCTCTTCACGGATGAGGGCGCGCATTTCGATAAGACCATCGTGCTGAATGGTCCTGATATCGCACCTGTCGTCACTTGGGGCACAAGCCCTGAGGACGTGCTTCCGATCACGGGCATTGTCCCGGCAGCGGGAGACTTTGAGGGCGGTAAAGTTGAAGCGGCCGAGCGCTCCTTGAACTACATGGGCCTCACTCCTGGCACCAAATTGCAGGACGTTGAGATCAACACAGTGTTCATCGGCAGCTGTACCAATGGCCGAATCGAAGACCTGCGTGAAGTGGCCAAAATCATGGAAGGACGCCGCGTCAAAGACGGCATTCGTGCCATGATTGTGCCCGGTTCGGGTCTGGTTCGCGCCCAAGCCGAAGAAGAAGGCATTGCTCAAAAGCTGAAAGAAGCAGGCTTTGACTGGCGTATGGCGGGATGCTCCATGTGTCTGGGTATGAACCCGGATCAACTGGCACCCGGCGAGCGTTGTGCCTCCACATCCAACCGCAATTTCGAGGGTCGTCAGGGCCGAGGTGGGCGCACCCATCTTCTCTCGCCTGCCATGGCTGCAGCTGCGGCTATCACAGGCAAGCTGACTGATGTTCGCGACTTGGTTTAAGACAATAGAAACCAATCAGACCTAAACCACACAATAGGAGCGTTTAAAGCATAGTTAACAATAGGTTAATGTTAAAACTGCCTTGAACGCCGAAGGGTAATAAAATGGATAAATTCACGAAGCTTGAAGGCGTCGCCGCACCGCTTCCACTGGTCAATGTCGACACCGATATGATCATCCCAAAACAGTTCCTTAAGACCATCAAACGCACAGGCCTTGGCGCCAATCTTTTTGACGAGATGCGCTTCACGCAAGACGGTGCAGAGATCGAGGATTTTGTCCTCAACAAACCGGCGTATCGCGACGCAAAAATCCTCGTTGCAGGCGATAATTTTGGCTGTGGATCCAGCCGCGAGCACGCCCCATGGGCGCTGCTTGATTTTGGCATCCGTGCCGTAATAGCGCCATCATTTGCCGACATATTCTTCAACAATTGCTTCAAGAACGGCATCCTGCCTATAGTTCTTCCACCCGAGGAAGTGGAATTACTTGATCAGGACGCACAAAAAGGAGCAAATGCTGTCCTGACCATTGATCTCGAAAAACAAGAGATCACACGGCCGGACGGTTCGGTGATAGGATTTGAAGTAGACGCATTCAAAAAAGAGTGCCTGCTGAACGGGTTGGACGATATTGGCCTCACTCTGAAAAAGGGGGCTGCAATCGACAGTTTCGAGAAATCCTACGGGGCACAAGCTCCGTGGTTGTAGCGTAAGGCGTCGTGGTGGCGCTTGATTATTATGAGGGAGGGAGCGTTGGTTAAACGTCTCCTAGGTGCGTTCATTCGGGGCATTCTTGTCCTGACGGTTGTGGCTTTGCCGGCATTTCTGTTGCCGAACGCAAGCCGCGCAGCACAAGAAATTTCACTGATCATCGGCGGCATTGCTGGCGCATTCACTCTGTTTGAATACGCCTCAAGCCATCCCGGCCTCGTAGACTTCCGCTTTGCGCCACCATATAACCGCATCCGTTTTGTAACATTCGCCGCCCAAGTTCTGGCCCTGATCTTCATGTGTCGGGCCGTCAGTGGTGCGGACCCGTTCTCTCCCACGGTTCTTGAATACGCCGACCAAGCGGTCGCGATCACCAATGTGCCTCTGTCGCCTGTGCGCATTGCCATTGAGATGATTGGCGCGGACAGCTCTGACAGTTTCCGCTCCCTCTTGGGCCGCGCAGCCGCAATCAGCTTCATAATCTCATTCGTCTCCTTCCTGTTTTTCGCCTTCACACTCTGGCTCTTCAAATGGCCGGTGGGGCGCGACAACTTCAACCTCTGGGTCAACCTGCCCACGTTCGAGCCAACATCCGGTCGCGACGTTGAGCGCCGCTTGTTCCGCGATGGTACAGCAAACCTATTGTTCGGGATCGGCCTGCCCTTCCTGATACCTGTGATCGCTTCCCGCTCAGGGGGCTGGTTTGACCCATCGGTACTTGAGAATTACCAACCGCTCATCTGGGGCGCCGCCCTATGGGCCTTCTTGCCCGCAAGCCTCATCATCCGAGGCGCCGCCCTGATCAAGGTCGGCTATCTGGTCAAACGGGCCAGAGGATAGATCAGCATGAGGAGATGGCTCACCCTAGTCCTTCTCCTCGCCCTGCCGCTTGAAGCCCTGTCCGCCCCCATTCGCATCGCCAGTTATAACGCCTCGCTGACCCGATCAGGTCCGGGGCTTTTGCTGCGTGCAATCGAGAAAGACAAAGACGCCCAGATCAAAAATGTGATCGGCATCATACAACACATTCGCCCCGACATTCTACTGATCAACGAGTTTGACTTTGACGTGGAACGCCGCGCTGCCAAAGCCTTCATTGCCGCGCTAAACGCAGGCGAGGCCCCGATCCACTACCCCCATTTTTTCACCAGCGAACCCAATACAGGCCGCCTCTCAGGGTTTGATCTCAATAACGACGGGAAGGTCGCAGGCCCCGATGACGCCTTTGGCTACGGCAAATTCCCCGGCCAATACGGAATGCTGCTCCTGTCCAAATTCCCGATCAATAGGGATGACGCCAGAACCTTCGCGAAAATGCTGTGGCGTGACCTGCCCGGAGCCACACTCCCAAGCCACGCAGACGGCTCCCCCTTCCCCAGCGAAGCCGCCCAAACGGTCATGCGCCTCAGCTCAAAATCCCATTGGGACGTGCCCATAGAAACCCCGAACGGCCCCCTCAACATCTATGCTAGCCACCCGACACCGCCGGTCTTTGACGGCCCCGAAAACCGCAATGGTCTGAGGAACGCAGATGAAATCCGCTTTTGGTCCCTCTATCTCGACGAGACCCCGCTTAACGATGATCAATCTCGAACGGGCCCCCGTTCCAACACCCCCAGCATCATCATGGGCGACCTCAATTCCGATCCAAAAGACGGCGACAGCGACCACGCCGCCATCACCGCCCTGATCACCCACCCGGCCCTTCAAGACCCCAAGCCCACCAGCCAAGGGGCCAAAGAGGCCGCCAACCAAGGCCCCGCCAACGACAAACATCAGACCGATCCGGCCCAGGACACTGCCGATTGGAACGACCAACGCGGCCCGGGCAATCTGCGCGTGGATTACGTCCTCCCCACCGCAGATATAAACGTCACGGGCGCAGGCACTTTCTGGCCCGCCCCCAATGACCCGCTCCACAAGCTCCTTGGCTCAGGAAAGGCGCTCAGCTCCGACCACCGCCTTGTCTGGCTCGACATCGACTGGTAGCGCGCTCGCCACCGCCGTGAGCAAATCAGTCCCGACAAACTCCGGCAG
Source organism: uncultured Rhodobacterales bacterium (assembly GCA_964642935.1). Classification (GTDB taxonomy): domain Bacteria; phylum Pseudomonadota; class Alphaproteobacteria; order Rhodobacterales; family Rhodobacteraceae; genus CAKZTM01. The sequence continues at coordinate 4,352 of CAZXRG010000082.1, forward strand.
AGCCTCCGAGAAATCCGCCCCATCCAACCAATGGGGATGGTCCCAGAGATAACGCATCTCCACCAACTCCCGCCCCATTCGCCAAAAGGGCGAGGCGATACGAAGCGCCCACCAAGGCATAAACGACAGCTTCAACGACCGGCCCGAGAGTTTCTCCACCGCCGCCATAATCTCCCGCCCGCTTGCCCGATATCCGGGAAAGGCAATGTCAGAGAACGTCTCAAGACGATCGCGACGCTCCGCCAATGCCACAGTCGCCCGCCCCAAATCGGGCAGATAGCCCCAAGCATGCGGGATGTCAGGATTGCCGGGGTAAACGAATTTCCCGGCCTTCATGGACTTGAGAATGACCAGATCGAACCAAGTCCCGGTCACCCCCTCATCAATGAAATCACCGGACCGCAGATTGATCACCTGCACACCGGAGGCACGATAGGCCGCCTCCATATCAATCCGCACCTGCCCCTTACGAGAACAAGCCACCTGAGGCGTGCGCGACGACCAAGGCGCAGGCGCCACCCCATAATTGTAAACATTCCCGGGTATAATGACCGTCGCCCCGCTTTCCTTAGCCGCGGCAATCACCTCTGATGTGATCCGCGGAATCTCAGTATCCCAATCCTTATAATCCTGTGGATTGAGCGCATTCACGATCACATCGACACCTTGAGCCGCCATCTCCAGTGTCTCAGTTTTGCGATCAAAAACCCGCACCTCCCAATCAGCCGCTTCAAACGCCTTTCGGGCGTGGGAACCAAACCGGCCCGAAGCGCCGGCGATAAGTACTTTCTGTGTCATCTAAACCTCCTGATGATTGATATGGAGGTAGATTAATATATTCACTATGCTATGGTAATTGACTGAATGTGACGCCTATCTATTCATAAATGAATACAAAAGAGAGCCGATGCAAACCTTCGACTGGAACCTCGTGCAAAGCTTCCTCACGGTCCTTGAAACCGGATCGCTCTCCTCTGCGGCCCGAAAACTGGGCAACAGCCAACCCACATTGGGCCGCCATATCACGGCCCTTGAAGAACAGCTGGGGGCCACCCTTTTCACCCGCACTGGGCGCGAATTGATCCCGACGCAAACCGCCCTTGATCTGGCCAGTCAAGCAGGTGCCATGCGCGATGCAGCCGCCAAAATCTCCCTCTCCGCCACGGGCCGCTCGGAAAAACTGGAAGGCACTGTGCGCGTCACAGCCTCCGAAGTCATGGCAACCTACGGCCTGCCCCGGATCATCTCCCAACTGCTCCAAGACGAAGAGGGGCTGGAGATCGAACTGGTCGCCTCCAACAGCACCGAGAACCTGCTCCGTCGCGAGGCCGACATCGCCATCCGCATGCACCGTCCCCAACAGGCCGATCTGATCGCGCGAAAAATCGGCGGCGTCCCCGTGGGGCTCTTTGCCAGCGACAGCTACCTTGCCCAACACGGACAACCCGCCGAACTCACAGATTTGTCCCAGCACATCTTCCTAGGCTACGACACATCCGATCTGATGATCCAAGGCATCCGCGCTTTTGGCATGGAAATGTCACGCCACGACTTCCGGTTTCGCACCGACAATCAAGTCACCTATCTGGAGGCCATTGCCTCAGGCACGGGCATCGGCGCCACCGCAGAATTCGCCATGGAGGGGCGCAAAGGCGTGAGTCAAATCCTCAAGGACTTCCAAATCCCGCCCCTGCCCACATGGATCGTCGCCCATCAAGAGCTGAAAACCTCAGCCCTTGTCAGACGCGTCTTCGACGGGCTGGCCGAAGGACTTAAAGAACTGTGCGTTCAATGAACCAATAGGCCCCGATCAAAGCGACCACGATCGAGCCTGGGATAACCACAAAGGATCTGTACCAATCCTTCTTTCCAAACCAGAAGCCAACGGCGAGGAAACACATGGCAATGACCGCAAGCTGGCCAAGTTCCACCCCGATGTTAAAGCCGACCAAGGCCGATACAAACTGCCCGTCGGGAATGCCAAACTCCGTGAGAACGCCTGCAAACCCAAGCCCGTGGAGCAGTCCAAAGACAAACACCACAACAGGGCGCCAAGGGCTGATGCCTTTGGACCAGATATTCTCAACCGCCACATAAACGATGGAGGCCGCAATAATCGGCTCCACGATGGAGCCGGGGATCGACAAAATTCCGAGCATCCCAAGGGCCAGCGTCACCGTATGGGCCAGCGTAAACGCCGTAACCTGCAACAGTAAAGGTCGCATCTGGATCGAAAACAGGAAGAGACCAATCACAAACAGAATATGATCAAGCCCCAGCGGGAGGATATGCTCAAAGCCAATCCCGATGTAATCCACAAATACAGCCCAGAAGCCACGGGCCTCCTGCCCTTCCACGGCAATCGGCTCGGAGGTCTCTCCGCCTGCCAAAAACGCCGCATAGCCTTCCTCGGCTACGTCAGTTTCCGTGCGCAACACCACAGGCCCAAAGCCTTCCGCCCAAGCAAATGTCAGCGCTTCAGCATCACTTGCCATTGCCCCGTTCACAACAAGTGTGGAAATCCGCGCCAGCTCCTGATCGCCCACGTCGGGCACATTCAGCTCACCAAGGCTCAACTCCGCTGCAACATCGTCGGTCTTTACATCCAGACCACCCAAAAACGTCTCAGCGAAGGCCTCAAACCGCGACTTCAGCTCATCCGCTGATAAAGCGCGCAAAGCATCATATTCCGCCGCATTGGGGCTATTGTCCGTGTCATCATGCTCGGGCCCAATCTCCGCAAGTGCTGCCTCGATATTCATCTCGATGCGCAGCTCGAAGGCGTCTTCCTCAAAACTCAAATCCGCCACCGCAGGGCTCAACTCATGCGCAAAAGCACTCGCAGCCATCATCACAATCGCGACACCGACAAGACCCACAGTGCGAAGTGCTTGACTAACTATCTGTAAAAAGGAATGCATGTTCGTCCACCCGAGTTATTTTGGAGCCATAAATGACCCATCTCAGCCGCCTAGTTCAAGTCTGTTTTGCGGCCATGCTCGGTCTAACTGCCCTCCCCGCGAAGGCCCATGAATTCTGGATCGACCCGATTAATCCGTTTCTGAACGTGGGCGAGCAAATCGACGCCAACATCCGGGTTGGCGAGATGATGAAAGGCTCCGGCCTCATCTATAACCCCAAGTCCTTCACCAATCTGGCCGCGATCTCTCCAGACGAGGTGCTTGAGATCACCGGACGCCTCGGCGACCGCCCCGCCTTGAGCCTGACCACCAAAAGCGACGGCCTGCATGTGCTGGCCTATATGACCACCGCCAATAAGCTGAAGTATAAAGAGTTCGACAAATTCGCGACCTTCGCCAAAACCCACGGCCAAGCCTTCGCAATTGACGAACATAAAGACCTAGGCCTGCCCGAAACCGACTTTACGGAGGCCTATTTCCGCTGCGCCAAAGCCCTCCTCAAGGTCGGAACAGGTGCTGGAGAGGACCGCATCGTCGGTTTCCCGTTCGAGCTGACCGCTCTAACCAACCCCTACACCACAGACGGCGACGTCCGCTTCCTGCTCACCTACAAAGGCAACCCAAAACCCGACCACCAGATCGACGTGTTCCACAAAACTGCAGCCGATCCCAACGCCACCATGGTTAGCTACACCACCAATGCCAAAGGCGAAGTGACCATCCCACGCAAAACCGGAGACTTCCTGATCAACGCGGTTGCCCTTGAGCAACCAAAGCCAAATGTCGCAGAAAAACTGGATGCAATCTGGGTCAGCCTCTGGGCTTCAACCACCTATAGCATCAAATAACCCAAGATCAGCTGGACGCCTCACGCACAGCCATCAACGCCCCCGCATCGCGGATCCGTAAATCGCGCTGGGGATAAGGGATCTCGATGTTATTGTCCCGCAGAGCATTCCAGACCAGAAACAGCACATCGGATGAGAACTTGTTCTTCCCGTCATCCAAGCCCTTCACCCAGAACTCCACGCAGAAATTCACACCGCTATCGCCAAAGCCGCGCAGCTCACAATCGGGCTTCTCAGGCTCGCTTAGCACCGCGGGATGCTTGGCCACCGCCGCCTCGATAATGGCCGGTATCTTGTTAATATCGGTCTCATAACTCACCGAGAAATCCGCCTCATAGCGCTTCCCGGCTCCTGAATCCGACCAGTTCACAATCCGACCGGTGATGAAATCCTCATTGGGCACCACGATCCATTTGCCATCAAACGTCTCAAGAATGGTCGCCCGCGCGCCCATCTTGATGATCGTACCAGCCTCCCCCCCATCCATCTCGACAAAGTCCCCAACCGTGGCCTGCCCTTCAAGAAGGAGAATAATGCCCGAGATAAAGTTCGACGCGATCTTTTGCAGACCAAAACCGATACCAACACCAAGCGCACCCGACAGGATCGCAAGGGCCGACAGATCAATGCCAAGCACATTAACGAACAACAGGAAGGTGATGCCGTAAATGAGCATCTCGACCGATTTAGCCGCCAACTCCCGCGTGGGCGGGCGCATCTCTTCTTGAGCCCGCACATAGCCCGTGCCTTGCGTGGCCGACCACCCGCCCAGCCAGAACAGGATCGAGCCCACAATCGCCGCGCGCGCAATCGACAGGAGGGAGAATTGAATGTCCCCAACCCCCACAACAGTCTCCGCCATCCAAGCTTGCGCGGGGTCCAAAATGCCAAGCGCATAAAGCGCCGCCATAGGAATAAGCGCGAATTTTCCGATGGTTTTAAGCAGAGGGGCCGTAAAGATATCGCGCACCAGAATGCGCACGGCCAGAAAAATGAAAACCCGTTTACCAAAGGCAATAACAGCCCCCGACCCGAACAGAGACCGCGTGACCTGCTCGCCACCTGCCAAAAGCGCATAGGCCAGCAATGGCAACAACAACGGCAGGAACTGCAGCACAAACCGGCGAGCGATAGCAATGCGCCCTTCCCCGTCAAGCGGATCAATCAGCTTTTGGAGTTTCGGCTGAAACAAACGGTTCAGGAAAACCGCGAGCAAAAACGCACCCACCAAAAGACCAAACTGCGCCAGAGCCGCCGGACTGGTCAGCCACTCAATCGCAATCGCCTGACCCTGCTCCCAATAGCCGTTGACAGTTTCAAGCATGGTTGCGCCTCTCCTTAGTTTTCACCTGAATAGACCGTGAAATAGCCGTTGACCAGAGTGAAACCTTGACCTCTTGCCGCACCCAGTTTACCGCAGGCGCAACGAAAAATGTAAGGACATACGACAATGAGCAACCCATCCCTTTTGATCCTGCCCGGCGACGGAATTGGTCCGGAAGTCATGACCGAAGTGCGCAAGGTCATCGACTGGTTTGGCGAAAAACGCGACCTCAAGTTCGATGTGTCCGAAGATCTCGTCGGAGGCGCGGCCTATGACAAGCACGGCACCCCGCTCCATGACGACACAATGGCCAAGGCCATGGAGGTCGATGCGGTTCTTTTGGGCGCCGTTGGTGGCCCCGCTTATGACGACCTTGATTTCTCCGTAAAGCCCGAGCGCGGCTTGTTGCGTCTTCGCAAAGAGATGGACCTCTATTCCAACCTGCGCCCCGCCCAGTGTTTCGACGCTCTGGCCGATTTCTCCTCCCTCAAGCCTGATGTAGTGGCTGGTCTTGATATCATGATCGTGCGCGAATTGACCTCTGGCGTTTACTTCGGAGAGCCACGCGGCATTTTCACCGAAGGCAACGAGCGTATCGGTATCAACACCCAGCGCTACACCGAAGGCGAGATCGAACGCGTCGCCCGCTCCGCTTTTGAACTGGCCAAACGCCGTAACAACAAGGTCTGCTCCATGGAGAAGGCCAATGTGATGGAAAGCGGCATTCTCTGGCGCGAGGTCGTCCAGAAAATCCACGACGAGGAATATCCCGACGTGGAACTCTCCCACATGTACGCCGACAATGGCGCCATGCAGTTGGTCCGCTGGCCCAAACAGTTCGACGTGATCGTCACTGACAATTTGTTCGGCGATATTCTCAGCGATTGTGCCGCGATGCTCACAGGCTCTTTGGGAATGCTCCCATCCGCTTCCTTGGGAGCCCCCCGCGACGGCGCCCCACCCCGCGCCATGTACGAGCCGGTCCACGGCTCCGCCCCTGACATCACAGGTCAAGGCAAAGCCAACCCGATCGCCTGTATCCTCAGCTTCGCCATGGCGCTTCGCTATTCCTTCGATCAGGGCGATGAGGCCACGCGCCTAGAGGACGCCATTGAGGCCGTTCTAGCCTCCGGTGCGCGCACTGCTGATCTGCTCGGTGCAGAAGGTGGCGACGCCATCTCCACCACCGAGATGGGGGCCGCCATCATCGCGGCTCTCGACGCAAGCCTCTAAACGGCATCTCAACACGGGAAGGCGATCTTCGCGACGCGCCTTCCCGATCTCTCTATCTCCTACAATTCCAAGCGTACGCTCTATTAACCCGCGAAATTCACGTTTCGCGTCATACAGGAATCATATGCGTTTCACGCAGAAATCATATGGCGATTTTTGCGCCAGATTCGCTCGTTAACCTTTTCAAACCGCCCCTCGTCTATCCCTCGCATTTATCCGCTGGCTCGCCGCAAATTTACTGCTAGGCTCCCCTTCTGATTTGCAGAATTTTGAAGAGGCCCAATCATGCGGGACCAAGCACGTGTTGTCGTTATCGGAGGCGGAATTGCAGGCTGCTCCACCCTCTATCATCTGACCCAAGAAGGCTGGTCTGATGTCATGCTGATCGAGCGTGACGAGCTGACCTCCGGCACCACATGGCACTCCGCTGCGCAAGTTACCAACTTTGGCATGAACCAAACCATGGTCGGGCTAAAATCCCATTCGATCAATCTTTACAAAGAGTTACGCGACGATCCCGAATATCCCGTCGGCTATAATTACGGCGATGGCGGCATCCGATTGGCCAATACCCAAGCCCAAATGGACGGCTATCACCACTTCACCTCCATGGCCGCTGGCATGGACGTAGAGTTCGAGGTAATCGACGCGGCAGAATGCGCCCGTCGACACCCGCTCATCTCCACCGATAATCTCTTGGGCGGCCTTTGGGACCCTACAGACGGTCATATTGACCCCGCCCAACTCTGCCAAGCTCTTGCGCGGCGTGCCCGACTGGCAGGGGCCGAAGTCAATCGCCACACGCCTGTAACTGCCCTCACCCAACACCCCGACCACACATGGACCGTACATACCGAAAAAGGCGACGTAACTTGCGAAATCGTAGTAAATGCAGGGGGTTACAGGTGTAACGAGATCGGCGCGATGATGGGCGTTCAGCACCCCGTCGCCTCTATGGAGCACCAATATTTCCTCACCGAAGACATCCCCGCCATCAAGGACGCAGGCCACCGCATCCCCCTCCTACGCTGCCCGATCAGCGATTATTACTCCCGACAGGAAAAGAACGGCCTATTGCTCGGCTTTTATGAGCAAGACTGCCGCACATGGGGTCTCGACGGTATCGATCCGCATTTCACCAACGCCCTCTGCCCTGACGATCTGGACCGCGTCACGGACGTGCTAGAAGGCGCATTCGCCCGCATGCCAGCCCTCATGGAAACGGGCATCCGCGAAGTCGTCAACGGCCCCATCACCTACACAATCGACGGCGCCCCTTTGGTCGGCCCAATCCCGAAAAAACGCAATGCTTTCTGCATCATAGGCCTGCGCGCAGGCTTGGGCGAAGGCGGCGGGCACGGCTGGCTTTTGGCCCAACAAATCGTCCATGGCGAGGCCCAATATGACACATGGGTCATCGATCCCCGCCGCTTCACAGGCCATGCCACCGTCGAACTGACCGCTCTCAAAGCCATCGAGGACTACCAGAACGAATTCCGCTTCCATTTCCCCCATGAGCACCGCCCCGCAGGGCGTCCCATGAAGACCACACCGCTGACCTCCACTCTGGTCGCAGAAGGCGCTGAAATGGGCACCGTGAACGGCTGGGAACGTATCGATTACATCAAGCCAACCCCCGACTTCGAAGAGGTTTTAGGCTTTCGTTTCAACGAGGTACACGATCTGGTCGCTAAGGAAGTCAATGCCGTTGCAACCAATGTGGGACTAACCGAAGTCTCCGGCTTCAACCGCTTTGAGCTGACCGGAACAGACGTCCACAGCTTTCTGGACCGCATGTGCTGCGGGACGGTCACAAAACGCTCAGGGCGCGTAGGCCTCGCTTATCTTTTGAACCATAAAGGGATGCTCAAGGCTGAGGCAACCATCGCAAATATCCCCGCCTCCGACCGAGGCCCAGAGCGCGTGTGGTACGGCTCTGCTGCCGCTTCGGAATACCACGACATGGATTGGCTCCAGTCCCATATTCGAGCGGGCGAAGACGTCGCCATTCAATCCCTAACAAACACCCAAACAATTCTGGTTCTGGCAGGTCCGAATGCGCGAAAAGTCCTCTCAACCGCCGCGCGGGGCGATTGGTCAAAAGAGGCCTTCCCATGGTTATCAGTACGAGAAACATTCATCGGCATCGCGCCCGCGACCGTTTTAGGGGTGAGTTTCTCCGGCGAGTTGGCCTACGAAATCCACGTTCCCAACGAAAATCTGAACGCCGCCTATGCAGCCCTGCGAAAGGCAGGTGAAACCCAAAACTTGCGCCTCTTTGGCTCCCGCGCAGTTGAATCCATGCGCATGGAGAAAGGTTTCCTGCATTGGAAGTCCGATATTTTAACGGAGTTCACCCCGTTAGAAACAGGTCTAGATCGCTTCGTAAATTTGAACAAATCCGACTTTATTGGCAAAGACGCGCTTTTAGAGCGGCAGAAAGTTGGACCAAATCGAAACCTAGTCACATTGACGATCTCCGCCAAAGACGCGCCTGCTCATGCCGGAGCCTCCGTCAGATCAAACGGGCG
>CAZXRG010000083.1:0-3231 GCA_964642935.1 uncultured Rhodobacterales bacterium
AACGCGCCTGCCAGATAGCCGAGCATGTCGATGTGTAGCATGTCTCCTCCCATCTTTTGTGGTGGGGAGCTTATCTGGTGGGTCGGGTTATTTCTGTGAGGATTGTCACGGGTTTTCGTAGGATGCGTTTGAAACGCATCCTACAAATCAGCACCCATGTAGCGCACGCCTGCCATTGGGTTTTCATAGTATTTCGGGATGTCCTTGAACCCGAACCCCTCATAAAGGCTCTGTGCTTGTGTCATGAAGCTGGCTGTGTCCAGAACCGCTTTACTGTACCCTGCTTCTTTTGCACCTTTCAGGATGATCTCGACCAATGTGGTGCCCAGCCTGTGGCCCCTCGCATCCGGCGAGACATAGAGCCTTTTGATCTCGCAGGTCCTCTCTTTAAAGGGACGGAAGGCCCCGCATGCGATGGCTTTTCCGTTGCCATCAAGAGCCAGATAGATTTGGCCTTTGGGCGGTGCGTATTTGCCCGGTAGGCTCGCCAGTTCTTCGTTGATCCCTTGGAACTCCAAGCTGATCCCGTGGTCGTTCTCCAACCAGTTGGCATAGTCGGAAAACAGGTTTCGCGCGGCCTTTATATCGTCCGAAGTGGTCACTGGTGTGATGGTGAATGCTGACATGTCTTATGCGTAGAACGATGGTGCCGGATTGGAAACAGTTCGTTGGGAATTTGCCTCTGGACCCTCGGCAATTGCGGCTTAAGTTCATCTCAAACAACGGAGATTATCATGGCAGACATCAAACTTTTGGGTATTTCGGGATCTCTTCGAAAGGGCTCGACCAACTCTACATTGATCCGCGAAGCGGCAAGGGTGTTTGGTCCTTCGGACTTCACCATGGCAGATATCAGGATGCCTCTTTACGATGGGGATTTGGAGGAAGCCTCGGGGCTTCCTGCGGAGGCGTTGACACTTCACGGACAAATTGCTGCAGCGGATGCGATTGTGATTTCGACGCCGGAATATAACAGCAACATTCCAGGCGTGCTCAAGAATGCGCTTGATTGGGTGAGCCGCGAGAAGCCCGGGCCTTGGGTCGGTAAGCCGGTTGCCATTCTGTCGGCGGCGGCTGGTCGCACGGGCGGAGCGCGCTCGCAATTCTCTTTGCGTCACTGCCTCACCCCGTTTAACCCCAATGTTCTTCAAGGTCCTGAAGTGATGATCGCGAGTTCTTACGCGGCCTTTGATGGCGACGGGAAACTCACGGACGAGAGGTCCATTGCGGCTTTACAAGCGTTGATGGATGCGCTCAGGCGTGCGGTGGCTTAAAGCCGCGCCAGAAACGCTTCGGTTTGGTCGCGGTCAAGCTTGGGTGCCAGTTTGGCATCCTTTTCTGCGGATTTGCTCACGCAGGCCAGACCGCTGCAAAACAGCACTTCGGCGGTGTCGCATTCGACCTGCACATAGGCCAGAGGTGTGATGTTGGTTGCTTCCTCAACGCCGTTCAACTCCAACAGGTCCCGTGCGGTCACCATAGCAGTTTTGCAGTCGAAAAGCTGCTCTAACAGAGGGTCCGCCAGAAGGATGCTCTGATCGGGAGCCATCAACACGTCGCGTCTTGGCAGACCGCCGCCCAATGCGCCTTTTGTGATCAGGATCGGGCCTTCTTTGGTGGGCAGGTTGCCCGTTTGGGTCGCTGTGACGGAAGCCAGTTTTCCATGGCGTGCGATGATCCGGTCGCCTGCCTGAAGGGTCTCGATCGAGCGTTCACCATGTTCGGTGCGCACGCGGGTTCCGACCGGAAAGCCGGTGACATGGCCTGTCGACGTATCGGTTGCGAAGGCTGCGAAGTCAGTTGCTACATGCTTGTTCATGGGAACCCCGGAATTAACTATAAAAACACTGTGGTTAAACAATGTGGGCAAAAACGGGCCGCATCACGGGGAAATTGCGGCTGGTTTTCCCTCCTTGGCGTGTCAGTTGGCTGAATTTATGGAAGGTTCTCGATGTAATGGAGGCTCGGTTCGGCTTTAGTAGATCGAGATTTCAATGAGGTTCAAATCCGGGTCGCGTATGTAGATCGAGGTCATCGGACCACGTGCGCCTGTGCGATTAACCGGCCCGTCAAGGATTGGGGTATCCGTTTGATTTAAATGATTTATCCAGTCTTCTAGCGGGATTTCAGTAACAAAGCAGAGATCGGCAGAGCCCGGTGTTGGGCGGTCGGACTTGGGTTCGAACTCGGCCCCTTGTTGGTGCAGATTGATCTTTTGGTGACCAAATTTCAGAGCTGTTCTTGTGGTGCCATCGTCGGGTGTGAAGGTCTCGACCTCCATTCCCAAAACTGTGGCATAAAAACCGATGGTGGCCTGAATATCCTTAACGGTCAGCACCAGATGGTCGATGGATGAGAGCTTGGGAATCATTCTGTCCTTGAGATTTATGGCTTCAATTGGCACATCCTACCCCATGAGTGATGATCACAGCCAGTGCCAGCCTGTGCGGATCGACCCTGAGCGGGTCCGGGCCATGCATGCCACTTTGGGACTGTCGGGGAAGGCTCCCTCGACGGGCGATCCTCTTCCGCATTTCTGGCATTGGACGCAGTTTTGGGATGTTGTGGGGCCTCTTGGCTTGGGGCGCGACGGGCATCCGAAAGTGGGCGGGTTTATTCCTGATTTGGGGCTGCCCCGGCGCATGTGGGCGGGGGGTGCTTTGGAGTTTCACAAGCCTTTGATCGTTGGGGAAGAGGCTTGGCGGTCCTCCAAGGTTGTTGATGTGGCGCGTAAGGAGGGTCGCTCTGGCCCGTTGGCTTTTGTCACAGTGGCCCATGAGATTTCTGGTGCTTCGGGTGTCTCGATCATCGAGCGACAGGATTTGGTTTACCGTGAGGATGCCGATCCGGATGCGCCAGTGGTCGCGCCCAAACAGGCGCCGTTGGATGAGGATATTCGAGAGGTTCATTCGGTGACGAGCACCGATTTGTTCCGCTACTCGGCTTTGACCTTTAACGGGCATCGCATTCATTACGATCTGGATTATGCGCGGGATGTTGAGGGCTATCCGGGGCTGGTCACCCATGGTCCTTTGCTGGCTCAATGGCTGATTGCTTTGGCTGAGAGGGAGCTAGGCGGTTTGGCTGGCTTTTCATTCCGAGCCGTTGCGCCCCTGTTTCATTTTGAAGCGGTTGAGGTTTGTGGGAAGCGTGTTGATCGCGGATTGGATATGTGGGTTCGAGGGCCGGATGGGCGTTTGGCTATGACGGCTAAGGCGCATTGAAGGCGGG
>CAZXRG010000083.1:3331-13197 GCA_964642935.1 uncultured Rhodobacterales bacterium
GCGCATCTGGCCCGTTGGTGCTCGAACGTGAAGCTTGGCGGGAGGGTCGGGGTCTCGCCTGTGATCAGCTTTGCCAAGGTCGCGCCCATATGGGGGCCGATGCCCATGCCTATCTTGAATCCGCCTGCCAGAAGCCATGTGTTTGGTCGCTCTGGTAGCTCTCCGATGACAGGGTCGGGGAGCCTCGCGCGGGGGCGGACGCCGGCCCAGGTTTCTTTGATGGGGGCGTCTTTGAGGGCGGGGACCAACTCGGCTGCTTTTTCGAGCACGGGGCTTAGCTGATCGTCCGTTGTGGTTGGATCGGACCAGTCGTACTCGACCGTTGAGCCGACCGCGACGCCGTTTGGCCCGTGCGGGACAATGTAGGTTCCGCTTTCAAAAACCATAGGCGTGGTGTCAGGCAGGGTGACGTCAAGCAGGGCGGATTGGCCTTTGACGGCGGACCAGAACTCGGATGGGAGTTCGGGGGTGAAGGCGCTGGCGTTATGGCCTGCTGCGATGACCTTATGGGTGGCGTTCAGGTCGTCGGTTGCGGTGATGGGCGTGTTCTCGAAAATCTCCACGCCCGCGTGGCGCAGGGCTTGGGCCAATGCGTTGACAGCTTGTCTTGGGCTGAGGCGAGCGGAGAGTGTTTCGATGACGTAGCCATGGCTTGAAGGGCTGCAGTCGGGCAGCTCTTCGACCACATCCCAAGCTGCTTTGTTTTGCCACAGGAGCGGGACTTCTTGGGCGCGGACCAAAGCCTGATTCCGGAGGCGCTCCGAGCGGAGCGGGAGGGCGCGGCCAATGCGTTTATAGCCAGAACTTTGAGAGGAGCAGGCCTCGATCTGATCCCAGAAGGCTTGTGCGCCTAAAAGGGCTTCTAGCTGGAAGGCTTTCTTGGGGTTCCATTTTTCAGGCATATGGGGGGCAAGGGCGCCCACGAGCCCTCCGCTAGAGCCTGCGCCTACGAATTGGCGCTCATAGACTGCAACTTTCAGGCCCTTTTGGTGAAGCGCCCATGCGGCGGACAGGCCGAATATACCGGCCCCGATGATGGCCACGTCCAACTGGCGCATTGTCATTTACAGCTCTACCCCTATGGTTTGATCAACTTATTGGACCGCTTCAAACATGGATCAGAACGACTTGCAAAGCGAGGTTACTTGGCGGGGCGCTGTTCCGGTGTCCTCTCGCTTTGATGATCCCTATTTTTCACTCAAAGATGGTTTGGCAGAGACGCGGTACACGTTTCTTGACGGGAACGGCTTGCCCGCGCGGTTTGTGGACGGGTTCCATGTGGCGGAGCTTGGCTTTGGAACCGGGCTGAATGCTTTGGCGACCTTGGAAGCTTGGACTGTGGAGGGATCGTTCCGCTTCACCAGTTTTGAGGCCTATCCGATGGATGCGCGGGATATGGCGCTGGCTCTGGCGCAATGGCCGTCTTTGGACTCTGCGGGTTTGGTGGAGGCTTGGGGGAATGGGAGCCGGAGGTTCAAGATCGGGCCTATGGAGGTCGAGGTGATTGTGGGGGATGTTCGCGAAACATTGCCTCTATGGGAGGGAATGGCGGATGCATGGTATCTCGATGGATTTTCGCCGTCCCGAAATGGGGAGATGTGGTCTCAGGAGGTCTTGTGCGGGGTTGGGCGCCACACGAAAAAGGGCGGAAGCTTTGCCACCTATTCGGCGGCCTCACGGGTACGGGCGCGATTGGAGGCGGCTGGCTTTCAGGTGACCCGCCGAGCCGGGTTCGGGCGAAAGCGCCACATGAGTTCGGGGGTGTTATGAGAGAAGATCGCACCGGTGTCGGGGTGACTTTGATGATCACCACCATGTTCATTTTTGCGGCCCAAGATAGCATCTCCCGGCATCTGGCGGAGAGTTATAATACGATCACTGTTGTGATGATCCGCTACTGGTTTCTGGCCATCTTTGTGATGGGGCTGGCGATGATGCGGTCTGGTGGGATCCGGCGTGTGATCCGCACTCGGCGGCCTTTTCTGCAGACAGTACGCTCGGTTTTGCTATTGGGTGAAGTGTTAGTGCTGGTGACCGGCTTTGTGCGTCTGGGGCTTGTGGGCAGCCACGCGATCTTTGCCTGTTTTCCGCTGATCGTGACCGCTCTGTCGGTACCCATTTTAGGGGAGCGGGTGGGCTGGCGACGCTGGATGGCGGTGGTTGTCGGGTTTGTCGGAGTTTTAATCATCTTGAGGCCCGGTTTTCAGGTGATGTCGCTGGATATGCTGATCCCGCTGCTCTCGGCTGTGATGTTTGCGCTTTATCATGTTCTGACCCGCATGGCCTCGCGCGAGGACAGTGCTGAGACCAGCTTTTTCTGGACTGGTCTTGGAGGGGCTGTGGTGGTCACTTTTGTGGGGCCGTTTTTCTGGAATCCGATGGTGGGTGTGGATTGGTATTGGATGGGGCTTCTGTGCGTCACCTCGGCTTTGGGGCATTTTCTGTTGATACAGGCGCTGACCTTTGCGCAGGCGTCGACCATTCAGCCGTTCTCGTACTTTCAACTGGTGTTTGCGACCCTTGCAGGTGTTCTGGTGTTTGGGGAACCTCTGGATTTATGGGTTCTGATTGGCGTGGTGGTCGTTGTGGGTGCGGGCCTGTTTGCGATGATCCGAGGCGGGCAGACAGCGAGATGAATTGAGGGGTTAAAAAGTGTTAAGATTTGCGGTTTTTGCGAGTAAGGCATTCTTTGTGAACGGATTTTTAATTCGACTCAACTAGTAGAGTAACTCTGGAAAGAGCAGAATTAGAAACCCTCAAAAGACGAGCCCATCACATGACCCGAAAGCCTTCCCATCAGAAATCGGCGCAGTTTTTCTTTGCCCTCGGGCACCCGCGACGTTTGCGCATTATCGACATGCTTCAAGAGCATCCAAAAGGACTGACGTTCGAATCTTTGGAGGGCAGGACCTCAATTCTAGGCGCATCATTGTCCCACCATCTTCGCTTTTTAAAAGATGCCAAGATCATCAACCGGCAGGTCCGCGACCGGTTTAGCATCTACCGTTTGGACGAAGATCATTTGAAATGGATGATGACCACCCAAGCGAGACGGGTGCATCTGAAAGCGGCTTAGAACCGGTTTAGCTCGCGAATATCGCAGCTTTATCGGCAAAGCCCTTAAACTCGATCGCATTGCCGGAAGGGTCGCGAATAAACATGGTCGCCTGTTCTCCAGGTTCACCCACAAAACGCGTCTTGGGTTCGATAATCCAATCGGTCGAGGGGGATGCAGAGAGCTTTTCTGCAACGGACTTGAACGTATCCATGTCCAGAACCGCTCCAAAATGGGGGATGGGCACTGTGTCGCCATCCACATCGCCGCCCTTTGCGCCAAAAGCTTGGTCCTTAAGATGTGCGGACATCTGGTGGCCAAAGAAATCAAAATCAAGCCAGGCACCCGGCTTTTCGCGACCCTCTGGGCATCCCAAAAGATCGCAATAGAAACTGCGTGTCGCTTCAAGATCGGTCACTGGAAAGGCCATGTGAAACGGGTGCATGATCAAACTTCCTTCAGCTGTTAGAAAAGCTCTTAACCGCCTCTTTTGAGGTCGCGCGGCAAAGCCATTTTGGTTTCGTCTCCGGTCAGCCTTGCGCGATAAACCTGCACGCTTTCCAGCACTCTTTGAACATAATTTCGGGTCTCGTTGAACTGGATTTTCTCGATCCATTGTTCCGCATTGGTCCCGGGCAGACGCGGATCGCCGATTTCTCTGATCCAGCGGTCGGCGCGATGGGGCCCTGCGTTATATGCCGCTGCTGCGAGCACGATCGAGCCGTCGTAGCGCTTCAGCATTTCCGCCAGATAACCGACCCCGAGAGACGCATTATACTGCCAGTCGGTTTTGAGCTGCTTCAAAGAATATGGCACGCCCAGCTTCCGAGCGACCTCTTTGGCCGTTGCGGGCATCACCTGCATCATGCCTTGCGCGCCC
Source organism: uncultured Rhodobacterales bacterium (assembly GCA_964642935.1). GTDB lineage: Bacteria > Pseudomonadota > Alphaproteobacteria > Rhodobacterales > Rhodobacteraceae > CAKZTM01. The sequence continues at coordinate 7,267 of CAZXRG010000083.1, forward strand.
ACGGGGCTTTCGACGTTCTGGTTCAATTCGCTTTCCTGTCGGGCGATGGCCATGACCAGTTCAGGTGGGACAGATTTGGCGAGCTCAGTCAAAGCCGTCACCGGATAATAGGAGTTGATATTGACCCGCCCTTGGCGCGCCGCATTCTTGGCCACTCGAAGCGCCATATTGGGCTCTTCCAGATCGACCAAAAACTGGCCCAGCTTGGATTGATCCGATTGGCTCATGGTTTCGGACAGATGGGCAAAGAAGCGACCAGCCTCGTAATGCTCTCCGGCCAATTGCAGCAGAACGCCGGCTTTAAAGACCTTGGAGGTTTGAAAGTCTGCCTCTTTCCAATTGGCTTTCCGAAGATTGGCTATGGCCGGATCGGGTGCTTTGCCTGCGCGTGAGGTTGCCATTTGACCGTAGAAACTGGTCTGGAACTTTGCCGCGACCTCGTAAGCCTCATCGGCTTTTTCGATATTCCCAGCGGCCTCATGAGCGCGGCCCAGCCAGTACCAGATACGACCTTGGGTGATCGGGGTGACGCCCATGTAGCGGAGCCTGCGAAAATGCTCGACCGCCTTATCGGCGTCTTTGAGGTAAATCAGTTTGAGATAGCCTGACAGCCATTCCAGATCCGTATAGCCGTCTTCGCTGTTCTCAAGATGATGCTGGCTGGCGAACGTATAGGCGGCCTCGTAGTTCTCCGCCCGCATGGCCCGACGGGCGATCATGGCGCGACGGTGGGACCAGGCCTCGGGTCGACCAAGAGCCTCTCTGGAGGTCGAGCGGGCTTTGATCAACTCTTCACCGCTGTCCCAAAGGTCTTTTCGAAGCCGCCAGCGGAAGCGGTCATAGGCCAGCCCGGGATCGGACTTCATGGCGTCGGGAAGCGCCTCAATGAGCTTGTTGACGCCGTTCTTACCACGTCGCAAAGCCACCCGTGTTTCCAGAAGTTTGATCTGGTTTGCGGTCAAATAAGGTTTGAGAGCCAGCGCTTGGTTGAACTGGCCGTCCCAGATCAAATTATCCGCCCGTGTCCAATGAGATTTGGCCAGCGTTTTTTTGTAGCGGCTGTGGATGGTGACCCGTTCGCTTTTGCTCAGATAAAGGCTGAGCCAAGCCAATTGGATCGTGTTTTGTGCGGACTCCGGCTGACCTGTCGCTTCAAATGCAGCCGCCAATCGAAGCGCCCCTTGGCCGGTTTGAGGCAGATCATTCTCAAAGTACTTCAAAATCTCGCGGGCAGGTCGACCGGTCGGTATTTTGGTCTCTCCAATTTTTCGAAGCAAGGGAAGTCCGGGGAAGTCGGGATGGTCCTCCAGAAAGCTCAGATATTCGCGCCATTTGCCCTGTCCGGCGCGAAGACGGCGCCAATCGGCGTAGGCTTTTACAGAGGCATCGGGAATTTGCGCGACGATCCGACGGGCCGTTGACCACTCGTCGGATTTCATGGCCTCAATGGCAAGGGACAGCTGTTTTCCATGCTCGGCAGAGGCTGTAGCTGACACAGGCGCAAGGGCCAGACACCAGCACACAATAAGGATGACGAAACGCCACATCATACACGTCCTGCTTTTCTAGCCCCTTGAAGATCAAGGATTATCACGAAGTTTTCGCCCTGTCGCCCCACATTTCGCTCAAACTGTCTTTTGTTGTGTGACCGCTTTTTCGGCCACAGGTGGCAGGTTAGACACCAGACGGATCGGCGCTAGGTCATAGGGGTCATAGCCCGGCTTCAGAGAACCCTTGTGCGTTGAATTCCTTACTTTTCATGCATTCCTCATCATCCTTACAAAGCTTCTTTTTCAAAGCCAGTCGCGCCCGGCTGATACGCGACATGATGGTGCCAATGGGCACACCTTCTTCTTGGGAAATCTCGGCATAGGTCTTGTTGTCGCGCACATGTGCCAAAAGTGGCGCGGTCACCTCCACAGGAAGGCCGACCAGAGTGTTCATCACCTCTTTGGCTGTCATCTGCAGGTTTTGCGGAGCCTCATGGGACACCATGTCCATATCATCCACATCCACCGTTTTATCAAACCGTTTTGCCCGTCGGGTGCTGTCAATGAACAGGCGTTTGAGCGTGGACATCATGAAGCTTTTCACGTTGTCGATCTCTCCCGCATCGCTGTCTCGTGTCAACATGCGCATGACCGTGTCCTGCACCAGATCATTGGCCGTGTCGCGGTTGCGGGTCAGGCTGATGGCAAATCGTGTGAGCGAGGGGATGTGTTCTTCAAAATCAATCTGGGATCCCATGGCGCGTCCTTTTCCAAATGGGTTTCTCTGGTTTCAATGACAGTTACTTTGACGTTCTTTTGGTCCAAGTCATCCCCTTGGAGATCACAAGATAGGCTCGGTTTGCTCACATGATGGGGAGCCTTTGTAGCATTGTTTCAGAAACGGCTTTTGGCGGGTTTTGCGCTCACAAATCTGTTTTTGCGCGTGATGGAATTGGTGAGCGCTGCGGTTCGTCTTACCCATGTTGCGTGGTGTAACGGAAGCGAAGCGCGAAGAGATTCGTGGTCGCTCACGCGCTGTTCGCGCGAAAGGGGCCGTGTCGGTGCCCGCATTCCCTCGAGGCGGGCTCTCAAGGCGGGTGCGTCCCCCCGATGCTTCTGAGTTGACACGGCCCCAATTCCGCCCATGGGGTTTGACGGGCTTGAAACTCCGGCGTGATGGTTGCAAGAAGGGGCTTGTTTCGACCTCAAAGGCTTCCTTCATGCGCCGACTGTTCCATATGCCTCTTTCGCCCTTCTCCCGGAAAATCCGGTTGGTTCTGGCTGAAAAGAAGATTGAAGTGGAATTGGTTGAGGAGCGTCCTTGGGAAAAGCGCATGGACTATCTGCGCCAAAATCCCGCTGGTCTGGTGCCGATGCTCAAGATTGATGACGTGACGCTCTGTGATAGCGGGGCCATCTTCGAGTATATCGAGGAGACCCATCCCCTGCCGCCCCTATTGCCTGTGGGTGCTTTGGCACGGGCCGAGGCGCGGCGGATGTCGGCGTGGTTTGACGATAAGTTCCAACGCGAGGTAACGGCCAAGCTGCTTTACGAGCGTGTGACCAAGCGGATCATGAAGACCGGATATCCCGACAGCCAAGCGATCAAGGACGGCTCTGCGGCGTTCAAGTATCATCTGGATTACATGGATTATCTCTTGGATCAGCGTCGCTGGTTAGCGGGCGATGTGATGACCATCGCGGATTTTGCAGCCGCCGCGCAATTGTCCTGTCTTGATTATATCTCAGGTGTGGATTGGTCCCATTCTGCCGCCGTGAAGGACTGGTACGCGAAGGTGAAATCCCGGCCTGCTTTCCGGTCATTGCTGGCAGATCAAGTCTCCGGCTTCCCCCAGCCTGACCATTATTCCGATCTGGATTTTTAAATGAAAGAACAACTCCGCGCTGAGGCTGAGGCTTTGGGGTTTTGCGGGTTTGGTGTGTGTAAGCCTGATGCGGTGCCGGAAACGGCGGAGCGTTTGGGGGCCTTTCTCGATGCCGGATATCATGGTTCCATGGAGTGGATGGCCGAGCGGACCGAGTGGCGCGGCTCGGCGGCGGCCTTATGGCCAGAGGCGCGCTCGGTTGTGATGTTGGCGGAGCCTTATACGCCGGATAGTGATCCCTTGGAGTTGCTCAAAGCGCGTGATCGCGGGGCCATTTCGGTTTATGCCCGCAATCGGGATTACCATGATCTGGTCAAGAAGAAGCTCAAGCGCTTGGGGCGTTGGCTGATTGATCAGGCGGGTGGGGAGATTAAGGTTTTTGTTGATACGGCTCCGGTGATGGAAAAGCCTTTAGGGGCGGCTTCTGGTCTGGGCTGGCAAGGAAAACACACCAATCTGGTGAGCCGGGAGATTGGCAATTGGTTCTTTCTGGGCGCCATTTTCACGAGTCTGGAGATGGAGCCGGATGGCGCGGGCGAGGATCATTGCGGGTCCTGTCGGGCATGTCTTGATATTTGCCCCACGGATGCGTTTCCTGCGCCTTACAGGTTGGACGCCCGGCGGTGCATTTCCTATCTGACCATCGAGCATAAGGGTCCGGTTGATCCGGAGTTGCGGCCCCTGATGGGCAACCGGATTTACGGATGCGATGATTGTTTGGCGGTCTGTCCGTGGAACAAGTTTGCGGTTGAAGCCTCGGAAGCGGGGTATTTTGCGCGGGTGGAATTGCAGCGGCCCCGTTTGGCGGATTTGGTGGAACTGGATGACGCGGGATTTCGGGCGTTGTTTGCAGGCTCCCCCATAAAGCGGATCGGGCGGGACCGATTTGTGCGCAACGTGCTTTATGCCATCGGTAATTCGGGGGATCGGGGGTTGTTGGGTAAGGTGGAGCCCTTGTTGGCTGACCCTGATCCGGTTGTGGCCGATGCGGCGGTTTGGGCGAAGATGCATTTGGAAATGCATCCTACGGAGGGCGGATGAGTTATCTATTGAGTTTCGGGCATGGCTATTCGGCGCAGGCGTTGGAGCGCTTGTTGCACGGGTGGGAGGTTGTCGGCACCCATCGGTCTCGCGATGTGGTTTGGCCGGGCACGGATATGGCTCCCTATTTGGAGAAGGCGACGCATCTGCTGATCTCGGCGGCGCCCTCAGAGGCGGGTGATCCGGTTTTGGCGGAGTTGCGCGACGAGATTGCGCGCCATGAGTTTGAGTGGGTCGGCTATCTGTCCACCACCGGAGTTTACGGGGATCGCGGTGGCGATTGGGTGGATGAGAGTGCAGAGTTGCGCCCTTCCACCAAGCGCGGGATTGCGCGGGTGAAGGCGGAGGCGGATTGGGGGGCGTTGGGCCTGCCTCTCCATATTTTCCGGCTGGCGGGTATCTATGGCCCCGGCCGTGGGCCGTTTGCGAAAGTGCGGGCGGGCACGGCGCGGCGGATCATCAAAAAGGGGCAGGTGTTTAGCCGCATCCATGTGGAGGACATTGCGCAGGTCCTGAAAGCTTCAATCGCGCGGCCCAATGCGGGGGCGGTTTACAATGTCTGTGACAATGATCCCCAGCCACCGGAGTTTGTAATTGAGGAGGCGGCAAAGCTGCTCGGTCTTCCCATCCCTGAGACGGTTGATTTTGAGACGGCTGAGATGACGGCCATGGCGCGGAGTTTTTATGCGGAGAGCAAGCGCGTGGATAATCGGCGTATTCGCGAGGAGCTTGGGGTGACGCTCAAATATCCCGACTATAAAAGCGGGCTAAGGGCGGTACTGGCGCAGGAACAGGACAGCACCACGTAGCCCCCGCTTTTGCGGAGGCCTCAGAGCGTTTGGGGTGAAGTTTACTTGCGTGATTTACGCTTCTTCATCCGATCGTCTTGGGTCAACACACCGTCGTCATTGCTGTCCATGCGGGCAACTATTCTGGACTGGTCCTCGCCAAATTCCTCGACCGTTACCATCCCGTCGCCGTCATCATCATGGCGCTGGAAATTATCCACCATCCGCTCGCGATACGCGTCGAGCCAGAGAGCTTCGTACTCGCTCAGAGAAAGGCTGCCATTGCCGTCAGTGTCGAATTCGGCCAGTCGCGTGGCGCGGAAGCCGTCGATCTCTTCCTGTGTGATCTGGCCATCTTCATTGGTGTCATAGGTGGCCATCATCCGGTCCATACCGCCTCGGTGGTGGCGATCATGGCCGCGATCCTGCGCATAAGCGGCGGCTGGCAGGGCCAAAAGCGTGATGCCTGCAAGTGTGAGGGTCTTTTTCATGTCTTTCTCCCGTGTTTGGTGACTTGAGTTATACGTAGGTGTTGCATGCTTCCGTCGCTAGTGCACAGTTTTGTGATGAGAAAGATTGCAGAAGGGCTAAAATTCTGGCAGGTCTGGGGAAATTGTTTAGGGAGTTAACAATATGATCACTCGTGCAGCGGTCGCAGTGGCGGCGGGAAAGCCACTAGAAGTAATGGAAGTTAATCTTGAGGGTCCTAAGGCCGGAGAGGTTTTG
>CAZXRG010000084.1:0-7552 GCA_964642935.1 uncultured Rhodobacterales bacterium
GCTGTTTGACAGTTGGGCGGGAGCGCTTCCTGGCCCGATGTTTGAACGGGTCGCTTTCCAACCCGCGCAAGAGATCATTGTAGCAATTCGCGCCAAGCATCCCAAAGTCCCATCATTGATTTTCCGCGCGGAGAGGGGTTGAGTCACAAGTCCTATGTGCAATCAGTGGAAGTGCAGGCGGTCGCCAATGATACCTCGGTGCAGCCTGAATTGGCGGCGAAAGAGCTGCAACCACTTACCTGTGTTCAAGGCAATCTGGATCCGATGTTGATGGTTTTAGGCGGGCAGCCCTTGATAGACGGCGCGCGTCGGATTTGTGACGCGTTTGCCGGTGGTCCGCACATCTTCAATCTAGGTCACGGGATTACGCCGGATGCGGATCCATCTCATGTGGATAGCTTGCTTCAAACAATTCGGGCCTGAATTTAGAAGAAGGTAACACTGCCTTGAGCCAGAACTTCACGGCCTGCGTCCTCGCCTAGCTTTTCTGGATCAGTGCCGCTTCGCTTTGCTCGAAGAACTTCAGAGCCATCGGGACGTAAAACTTCACCTTGGAAGTTGATCTGATCTTTTTCCATGACCGCGAGTGCCGCAATGGGTGTGCGACAGCTACCATCCAGAACTCTGAGAAACGCCCGCTCAGCGGAGATGCGCATATGTGTCGTTTGATCATGAATGGGGGTGAGGAGTTTAACGAGTGTTTCGTTTTGGATATGTTGAATTCCAACCGCTCCTTGGGCCACGGCGGGCAATAGAGCCGTTTCCGGAATAGTTACGCCCATCTTGTTTTGACCCAACCGGTTGAGACCTGCGCGGGCCAGAACGGTTGCGACGGCCACGCCGTCCTCAAGCTTTTTGAGACGGGTTTGCACATTGCCGCGAAATTCGACCATTTTGAGATCGGGGCGGCGGGACAAGAGCTGGGCGCGTCTACGCAGGCTAGATGTGCCGAAGATTGCGCCCTTTGGAAGGTCATCCAACGAAGTTATATGGGGAGAGACCAACACATCGCGCACGTCCTCGCGTGGAAGCAGTGTCGAGATTTCCATTCCGTCTGGTAGTATTGTGGGCACGTCCTTCATGGAGTGGACCGCGATGTCGACTGCGTCGTCCGACAAGCCGGTATCAAGCTCTTTGGTGAACAGGCCTTTCCCGCCGATTTCCGAAAGTGGACGGTCTTGCACCTGATCGCCGGTGGTTTTCATAACTGTAATGGCAAAGCGATCTTCGGGCAGGTCATGGGCGGCCATCAGGCGGGCGCGGACCTCATGGGCCTGCGCCAACGCCAACGGGGAGCCGCGAGTGCCTATACGCAGCACCGCGTTGTGTTCAAACCAATCTGATGCCAAGTTCAGGCGACCGCGCGGGCGAGCGCACATTGGCGCCAGAGTGCGGTGAGTGACGTGACCAGATGGTCGATGTCGGCGTCTGTGTGGAGTGGGCCCGGTGTGAAACGTAAACGCTCGGTGCCTTTGGGCACAGTTGGGTAATTTATGGGCTGCACATAGATGCCGTGGTCATCCATCAGAATATCCGCGATTTGGCGGCATTTGACGGGGTCTTTAATCATCACCGGAATGATGTGGGACGGATTTGGTAAGTGCGGAATGCCCTCTGCGTCGAGCCTTGCGCGGAGATTGGCGACCTGTCTGGCCTGTTGGGCGCGTTCGATCTGGGAGGCTTTAAGGTGGCGGATCGAGACCAGCGCACCTGCTGCAACCGCAGGTGGGAGCGCAGTGGTGAAGATGAAACCACTGGCAAAGGAGCGGATAAAATCGCAAAGCGCGGCTGAACCTGTAATGTAGCCGCCCATAACACCAAAGGCTTTTGCGAGTGTGCCTTCAATCAGGGTGACGCGATCCATGACGCCTTCGCGCTCGGCAATGCCGCCTCCGCGAGGGCCGTACATGCCGACCGCATGGACCTCATCAAGGTAGGTCATTGCACCGTATTTGTCTGCCAGATCGCAGATAGATTCAATCGGGGCAATGTCGCCATCCATGGAGTAGACGCTTTCGAATGCAACAATCTTTGGCGCATCCGGATCGCAGGCTTGTAACTGGCGTTCCAAATCTTCGAGATCATTGTGTTTCCAGATGCGCTTTTCACAGCGCGCATGGCGGATGCCCTCGATCATGGATGCGTGATTGAGCGCGTCTGACAATATCACCGCATTTGGCAGTTTGGAGCCAAGCGTGCTCAGAGCCGCCCAGTTGGAGACATAGCCTGACGTGAAAAGGAGGGCGTCTTCTTTGTTGTGGAGGTCGGCAAGTTCGGCCTCTAACAGAAGGTGATTGTGATTGGTCCCAGAGATATTCCGCGTGCCGCCAGCGCCAGCGCCATTGGCGTCGATGGCGGTTTTCATGGCCTCTAGAACTTGTGGATGTTGACCCATGCCCAGATAGTCATTCGAGCACCAGACCGTTACGTCGCGCTCTTTTCCGTTGTGGTGGTTCTTAGCAGATGGAAATGAGCCGCGTTTGCGTTCGAGATCAGCGAAAATCCGGTAATTGCCCTCTTCGCGCAATGTGTCCAATTGTTGGTTGAAAAGAGTATCGTAAGTCATCTGGTTTCCTCGCGTAGCAGTAGAGTTTTTTGTGTTTTGATAGAATTTTTGTGGTCGCGATCCGCGATCATCCAGCGCCAGAGTTTGGCGTCGGGAATGGGCAGGACCATGACCCAGTGTTCAACAAGAGCAAGTGCGGTAAGTGCTGCCAATAGAACGAAGCCTACAAGTCCCGCGCTGGCATCTGGTTGTGCAAATGCCCTTTCCAGCCAGCAGCCAAAGGCCAGCGATAGGGCCGTCACGCCGATTGGGAAAAACCAATTCATCGGTCCGATCCGGAAATGGCTGGCCAAATGGCGCATCGGGTGGGGTAGGAATTCGACATTGATGTTGGGCACGCCCAGATAGACGTTCAGCTTGGCGCTAATCCGGGCAAAGAAGAGAATGAAAAAGGTCCACATGCCAAATGTGTTTGGCGCGTTCCAGCAAACTCCAATGATAACAAGTAGATTTGCCAGCAGCATCATCTCGGAATAGGCAATGGTGCCCCAAGCGCGCAAAAACCGTTCCCAAGGGCCGACCCCTTCAGGGCAAGGGCGCACATTGGGTCCGGTTATGATACCGCATAGGAATGCAAGCTCGATCCAGCCCCAGATGGCGAGTGCGGACAGGAAAGCGGCGAATGTGGCCGGGACGGATGTGATGTTCGCCGATGCTATAAGCCCGTACCAACCAAAGCCCAAAAGTGGCAATCCAATCAAGGTGGTGACCAGATGCGCATTATCGCCCATCCGGTCAGCGCGTTTGACGGCCCACAGGATCGCTCCGGTGGAGAACCACCAGACAAAAAGAGCAAACAAGGCTACGATCCAGGGGTTCGCCATATCAATACGCTGGAACCAGATGGGTGGAGGCTGGCAGTGTGTGCTTATGCACTGGTGTGAAGTACATGGATGCGAAGGCCAAACCTGACCGCGCACCTGCACTCAACTTACCAAAGAAGCCCGCTATACCGCCTTTGCGTTTGGCCGCATCCATGTCGAACATGGCGATACGGAAGCGCTCGATCGCCCGTTGCCAGCGCGGATTGTCGATATCCAGAGTGATCGGGAAGATCTGTTTGGACATTTCCGAAGTCTTGCGGAACACCTCCATGTCGTACTCGTGGATGTCGATTCCGAGCGCCTTATGGAACTCTGGTCTGGCGTGATCGCGCACATACATGACGCCATAAACTGCTGTGAGGAAGAAGCGGATCCACCAGACGTTTATCCCTTGCGTGAACTTGGGATCAGTTTTCATCAGCAGGGCAAAGGCCTCGCCGTGGCTGAACTCGTCATTGCACCATTCCTCAAACCATTTGAAGATCGGGTGAATGCGGTGTTCAGGGTGCTTTTCAAGGTGCCGGAAGATGGTGATATAGCGCGCATAGCCGATCTTTTCAGACAGGTAGGTCGCGTAGTAGATGAACTTCGGTTTGAAGTAGGTGTATTTTTTTGCCTTCGTGAGAAAGCCCAAGTTCACTCCAATATCAGCTTCGCGCAGCGCGTCGTTTATGAAGCCCGCATGGCGTGCTTCGTCGCGGGACATGTAGCTGAACAACTCGCAGATGTCCTTGTTCGTGCCGCGACGTTTCATTTCCTTATAGAGCACGCAGCCAGAGAATTCCGCTGTGAGCGAAGAGACAAGAAAATCGATCAACTCGGTTTTAAGAGCCGGATCCATTCCATCCCAGTCGATCTCGTCCCAGTCTTCGGTCTTCTTGAAATGGTCCTTGCGTGGATCGGCTTTCATTTCGGACAAAAGACGGTCCCATTCTTCGCGCACGGGTGTGACGTCGATCTTGTCCATTTCATCGAAATCCGTGGTGTAAAACCGCGGATCAAGGAGTGTCGTTGTGGCCGCCGTTTCGGTCGTTTCATTGACGATCTGGCGCGCCTCTTTCACTTCTGCATCTGAGAGTTGGCGGTTCATGAGTAGACCTCCTCTGAAAAGGCGAATTCACAAAGTTCCATGAACTCCAAATCACCGGTGAGTTTGGTCCATTGGCGGCCCAGCCAACTTGCGCGGGTGATTGTCGCGGTGCGTTCTTCGATAACAACCTCGCCGTAGGCGGCCATTATCGGTGCGCCATGCACGAGCACTTCATCGCCCGGATGCACAACGGCACCGTTATCGAAGCGCACATGCGCATGCAGGCTTTCAAATTTATGGGAGACTTCGACCGTACACGGTGCCTCCTCACGCTGTCTTGGAAAGAGCTCCATCTTCTCCTCCTAAGTTTCCAGTTTCTAGTTATCAAAGAGCCGCAAGAAGGCGGCGGTATTGTCGGCTCCAAAGCCGATCAGTTCGACCCTAAAGCCGGTAAAGTCGTCAAACAGGGCCAAGCGCCCGTCGGTGAATTGCACAAGGCGCACAGGTGCGCTTTTGTCAGCGTTATTCTTTGCCCGCTCATGGTTGAGAGAGCGCCAGATGCCGGCGATGAACCCGCCCTTTGATGGGTCGAGGTCTGCGATAAGAGTGCCATTGGCATCCAGAACTGTGGCTGCTCCGGCCATTGTACCGAAGATATGTATCGTGCGCTCTTGCGCGATTGGCCCGTCTGAGGGGGTCGCGTCCAATGGGCGATCCGTGATGCGGGCGAACCCAACCATGATAAGGACGGCGATGACCAAGCCAAACATCGCGCGCAATAAAGCGCGGGGAACCATTTCACGATCATGACTTGCTGATTTGGTGGTCATTGTTTGTTTCCTATTCCGCAGGGACGTGGGCGATAGCCACATCGACTGTTTCAGCACGTTCCTGAACACGGGTTCTGGCAGCTTCACCGAGGATTTTGGCCACTTCATCGACGTTCGGGATTGAGCGCAGGGCCGGTTGTGTTTTGGCGATTTTCCACGGGCGAACATGGGGCCAACAGATCAGATAGCTGAGTTTGGTGTCGTCCATCAGATCAAGCGCGATGGTCCCAGTTCCGTCACTGCGTTTGGTTAGATCAGCTTTGGCCAAGAGGGTGAAAGGTACGTTGAGGGTCACTGTAAGAGCTGCGCCAATGCGCAGCGCCACACGGCGATTTGTGATCGTATAAACAGTGGTTTTGGCGAGGATCAGAGCGATCCCAGCGAGGATCAAGCATGCAACGAGGCCCATTCCCAAATAGGGGATCATGGCTTTGACGCCCATCTCCCATCCGCCCCGATCGGTGAGGACAATGCCTCGCCAGATCGCCAAAAGGACAAAATATCCCGCAACCCAGTGGAGGTTAAGCGCATCGCGGGCCAAAGCGCGTGTGCGAGGCGCTCCTTGCCAGAGAATGTGCTCGCCTTCAGGCGGGGTTTCGGGCAACCCGCGTACCGGCTCTACATGGAAGTCGTCGTGATCATCGCTCATAACTTTTTGCCTCAGAGAATGGGTTCTTGACGGGAAGGATCGGCGTAAAGCTTGCCCCCTGCAAAATAGGCGCTGACTTTTTCCTCTTCCAAAAGGGTGATTTGCCCCATGTCTTTAAGTTGCGGAATTCCGGGGAATTGAGCGCCGTAAAGTGAATGAACCGAAACCCGATCCGTTTTGATTTTTGCCAATGTCATTGGCATCAGGCGCTTCCCGGCCTTGTCATTCAGCTCGATCTGGAGATAGCGGACAAGCTGTTCAGGCGCGTCGACCCACATGTCAGTGATTTCACCGACCACTTCGCCGTCACCAGCGACGACAGGCTTTCCTCTTGGATCACGGCCAGCGGCGACCACAAAGCTCTCGCTTGATGCCATTGGGATGATCTTGAGGTTTCCATGACCGTCCAGTTCAGGGATATCGCGACGCGGTGCCCAACTGGCTGGTCCAACGCCATCTGCCATCGGATCACCTGTAGGCTCCATTGGAAAGCCGTTGGTGACGGAGGATCGTTTTAGTGCAACCTCGCGCTGTTCGGTTTGATAGTCTGGGACCGTTACGTCACCGCGCCCATGGGGCAGTTTGAACGTCTTTTGGTCAGGAAGCGGGAAGGGACCTTGATTGGGCGCGAGGTTCCCATCCTCGTCCTCCATCGGATAGCCTTCGCGCATGTTCTCGGTTTGCAGGTAGTAAATAAGCCCTGCGAAGAAGATCCAGAACAGCCAAAGTGATAGTGACGCTAGATCGAAGTTACCAAAAAATGGCTCTGTCATGAGTTGTCCTTTCGGTGACTTATGCCGGATGCTCCGCAAGCCCAATGCCCGCGGATGGTGTTGCGTATGTGTGCCCTTCCCGAACCAATGGTCCGAGCACGATGAGAGTAATAAACAGGAGGCCTATCTCGATGTGATAGACGACCGAATAACCCGTTGCGACGGATGTGAGGGCTTCGCCTAGTGTGCCATTCATCGCTAGTGTGTTGACGATATCGCGTATGCCGCCTCCCATCGCGGTGCCGAGGCCGAGCGCTGTGGCTTGTGCCGCACCCCATGCCCCAAGAGCCAGTCCACGACCGGCTTTACCTTTGACTGGCATGGCCATTGCGGACGTCAGCATTGCAACGGCAAAAAGTCCCGATCCAAATCCAATCAAGCAAGCGCCTGCAAAGAAGAGCGCGGCGGAGTGCATTGGGTCTGCGAAGATGATGGTCGAGAGGGCAACGACACCCGCAAGTATCCCCCGCGATGCCATGCGGTAGGGGTTTATGCCAGCTGCCAGCCAGCGGGCTGCGATCCAGAACCCTGCAATCGCACCCAGCGCCCAAATGGCTGTCAGCAATGTTGTTGCCGACACGCTAAGACCGAGGACTTCGCCGCCATAAGGTTCGAGCAGTACATCCTGCATCTGGAAACCGGCAGTCCCGAGTGCAACCACAATAAGCAGGCGTCCTGCGGATCCCCCTGCCGTGAAATCGGCCCAAGCATCAGCGAATTTGGGGCGTGTTTTCGCGCGCTCTTCTTTCGTGGTCGGGCGCATGCTCTCTTGTTTCCAGAGCGCAATCAGATTGAGCAGGAGTGTTGCAAGCGCGGTGCCTTGGGTCACTTGTATCAGACGGACCTCTGAGAAGTCGGCCAATAGAAGTCCGACCACAAC
>CAZXRG010000084.1:7652-12927 GCA_964642935.1 uncultured Rhodobacterales bacterium
GCCAAGCCCCCGAATTGCCAAAGGGAGCCGAACCAAAGGTATGGGATGCGTTTCCAACCGATGGCGGAACGATATGTGTCCGAACGGAAGCCCAGAATTGCTCTGAGTGGCGCGATGAGGACGGGCAGTGACACCATCAAGGCGACCACAAAAGCAGGTACTCCCAATTCGACGATCATAACGCGGTTGAGCGTGCCCAGTAGCATCACCGTAGCCATGCCGACGGAGACCTGGAATAAAGACAAGCGCAGCAATTGGGTGAGTTCAAACCCTTCTGAGCCTGCGTCCGAAAAGGGCAGCATGTTCAGGGTGAACTGTGTCAAAGGATGCCGCTCGTCCGTGCTCATGCGCGCAACTCCATGGCTTGGGATTTGTAAAAGGCGGTATTGACGCGGCCTAGTGTGGAGAGTGGGCTGCCCAGTTCGCGGTCTAGTGATTTGACTGCGGTTGGCACAATGGCCGGAGACCGGTCTGATCTTGGGAACAATTTTCCAGCCAGATGCATCGCTGTCAGCATTGGTGTTTTGGGTGCGATGGTGAACACGATCTTGTCAGACGTATTTCCGGCAAGTTTTGCCAGTGTCGCGGCTGCATCGGTAGGTTGGTAGTGGATGAGGCTGTCCATCGCGACCACGTAGTCGAATGTCCCAAGCGTCGGATCAACCATGTCGGCTGCCAGATAGGTGATTTTCTCAGCGAGTTCCTTTGGAGTGCGTTTCTTTGCGACTTCAAGAAGGCTGGGCGATATATCGACGCCAATGACCGTCGCGCCGCGGGCAGCGAGTTCGCAGGACATTTGGCCCGCTCCGCAACCTGCATCCAGTATATGCGCCCCTCTCAGGTCATCGGGGAGGCTTGCCAACAATAGGCCGCGCATCTCGTCGCGTCCTGCGCGAACGGTTGCACGGATACGCGAAACAGGCGCGTCTGAGGTCAGGCGTTCCCATGTTTTGCTTGCGGTTTGGTCGAAATAGGTTTCCAGCCGCAATCTTGTGTCGGTATAGCTGTTCTCCATCAATCAAATCCCAGAAGTTCGAATATGTCGCGGTCTTCAAGTGGCGCTGGGGCCAAAGGATCAGTGCCTGCGTAGAGGGTTTCGGCCAGTCGGATATACTCTTTGCGAACCTGAACGACGTCCTCGTCATCGGGCATTTCAAAGAGTGTTTTCTTCTTCAGGCGCGAGCGTCGAATTGCGTCGAGATCTGGTAGATGGGCGATCCGGTTGAAGCCAATCGTGTCACAATAGCGATCCACTTCATCTGTATCTTTTGACCGGTTGGCCACGCACCCGGCCAAGCGCACGTTGTAGTTTTTAGCCTTAGCCTGAACGGCGGCGATGATCCGGTTCATAGCGTAGATGCTGTCAAAGTCGTTTGCGGTCACAATCAAAGCGCGGTCAGCATGTTGAAGAGGTGCTGCAAACCCGCCGCACACGACATCGCCAAGCACGTCGAAGATGACCACATCTGTGTCTTCAAGGAGATGGTGTTGTTTGAGTAGCTTGACGGTTTGGCCGACGACATAGCCACCACAGCCGGTGCCAGCAGGAGGTCCGCCAGCTTCGACGCACATTACGCCGTTATAGCCCTCATAAACGAAGTCATCGGCGCGCAGTTCCTCTGCGTGAAAGTCCACGTCTTTGAGCGTGTCGATGACGGTTGGGACTAGGCGGCCGGTAAGTGTGAAGGTGCTATCGTGCTTGGGGTCGCAGCCGATTTGCAAAACGCGGTGGCCTAGTTTGGAGAAGGCGACTGACAAGTTGCTCGAGGTCGTTGATTTACCGATCCCACCTTTTCCATAGACCGCAAAGACTTTTGCGCCATCGATTTTAACGGATTGGTCCTGATGCACCTGCACCGAACCGTCGCCGTCCTGACCCCTTAGGTTGGGGGGAGAATTGTCAAGCGGGCTCATGCGAGCCTCCTTTCGTTTGCAACCGTCATTCGGCTGCGATCGTGATGCCTTCGAGCCGGTCTTCCAGCTCGTCTGCGCCCCTTTGGAGCGCTTCCAATGTGTCTGTGTCGGGGTGCCAATACTCGCGCTCATGGGCTTCAAGCAGGCGGTTGGCCACACGGGCCGAGGCCGCCGGATTGAGGTTCGCCATTCTTTGGCGCATCTCTTCATCGAGCACGAAAGTTTCGGACAAGCGCTGATAGACCCATGGCTCAACAGCCCCTGTGGTCGCGGACCAGCCAAGTGTGTTGGTAATCTGGCTTTCAATCTGATGGACGCCCTCAGACCCGTGTTTGAGCAGGCCTTCGAACCATTTCGGGTTTAGCGAGCGAGAGCGGGTTTCCAGCGCGACCTGATCAGCAAGTGTGCGCACTTTTCCGTCACCCCGCGTTTGATCGCCGACATAGATCGGAGCCTCTTCGCCCTTGGCGCGCTTAACCGCTCGGCTGATGCCGCCCAGTGTATCGAAGTAGTGATCGACCGTCGTGACGCCCAGTTCAACGCTTTCAAGGTTCTGATAGGCCAAATCAACGTCGCCAAGCGCGTTTTGCAGCAATTCGGCGTGCTGTGCGGACTTCCCGTCCCGCCCGTAGGCAAAGCACTTGCGCTTTTCATAGGCGTTGGCGAGGTCTTCGTCACCGTCCCAAGCACCGCTATCGATCAGTTGATTTACGTTTGCGCCGTATGCACCTTCAGCGTTAGAGAAAACGCGTAAGGCGGCTGTTTCCATGTCCACATCCATCTTTGCCGCATAGGCGAGGGCATGGGCGCGAATGAAATTCAAATGAGCGGGTTCGTCAGCTGATGCTGCTTTATAAGCAGCTTCTGCAAGCATTTTGACTTGTAGGGGGAGCAGATCGCGGAAGATACCCGAAAGGGTCATGACAACATCAATGCGGGGGCGACCGAGTGTCTCTAACGGGACCAGATCCGCTCCGGACAGGCGGCCAAACTCATCAAAACGTGGTGTTGCACCAATCAGGGCCAGGGCCTGCGCAATCGGTCCGCCATCGGTTTTGATATTGTCCGACCCCCAAAGAACCATCGCAATGGTTTGTGGGAGCTTCTGGTGGGTATCTAGCAGGATTTGTGCCTGCTTTGCGCCCTCGCTCATGGCAAAACTGGTGGGCATGCGAAACGGGTCGAAGGCGTGGATGTTGCGGCCTGTGGGCAGGATGTCGGGGTTGCGAATAATGTCTCCACCAGCGACAGGGCGTATGTAACCGCCATCCAGCGCGTGCAGAATGCCGTCCATTTCAGCATTGGATTGGAGCAGGTCGGCGGCGCGTGCGCGTGCGGCATCGTCGGCATGCTGCATGACGTCGAGATGGGCTTCACGGGTTTCGGTGTCTGTTGGCGCACCCACCACGTGCAGGCCGTCGGTGATCAGCGCACTCTCAGTCTCCAGCAGTATGGTCCAAAGCTTGTTCGGGTTGTTACCGTTTAGGTCTACGGCCTCGGCCTGATCGCGCAAAAGGGCCGCCAATTCATCGCGGGCCGGATCATCCGGGGACATTTCACGCCAACGGGTGAGGCTATCCTTCAGTTCGAGTAGTCCTTTGTAGAGCCCCGCCTGCGCAAGTGGTGGTGTCAGATGAGAAACGGTGATCGCGTTGGAGCGGCGTTTGGCAAGGCTCGCTTCGGACGGGTTGTTGGCTGCATAAAGATAGATATTGGGCATGTCGCCGATCAGCCTATCTGGCCAACATTTGCCACTGGGTCCTGATTGCTTGCCGGGCATGAATTCAAGGGCACCGTGCATTCCGAAATGCAAAAGCGTGTCGGCTTCGAAATCATTTCGCAGATAACGATAGAAGGCAGAAAATGCGTGCGTTGGGGCAAAACCTTTTTCGAAAAGGAGCCGCATTGGGTCGCCCTCATATCCGAAGGCCGGTTGGACGCCAACAAGGACATTTCCGAATTCCGCGCCCAGAATAAACACCCCTGCCCCATCAGATTGCGCTCGTCCGGGAGCCGAGCCCCATTGTGCCTCGATCTCTGCCAGATGGGGGTTTTCTGCGACAAGCCGATCAGCGGAGATGTGGGCCGCGACATTGGCTTGTTGGCCGAATCTGGACGCATTGCCGTCGAGAACCGCCTCGGTCAGAGCCTCCTTTGAAGCAGGCAAGTTGATGTCATAGCCCTCTGCCTTCATGGCGTTGAGCGTGTTCCAAAGGCTCTCCCAAACGCCAAGATAGGCAGCGGTCCCAACGGCTCCTGCATTGGGAGGAAACCCAAATAATACGATGCCAACTTTGCGGTCTTTGCGGCTTGAGCGACGTAAGTTGACTAGTTTTGCCGCACGAGCCGTGAGCATTTCGATGCGCTCCGGGCAGGGCGACATGGCTTTGTTTGCGCCGCTGGGGCGACACTTTTGAGCGCAACCGTCGCAGCCATTTGTGCCGTGGCGTCCGGCAAATACGGTGGGGTTGGTAGCGCCATCAAGTTCGGGTAAGGCGACGAGCATGGTGGTCTCGACAGGACCGAGCCCGCCGCTGCTTTTCGACCATTGATCAAGAGTTTGAAACTCCAGCGGGTGCGCGGCCAGATAAGGGACGTCCAGTTCCGCGAGGATGTCCTCAGCGGCGCTACTGTCGTTATAGGCGGGACCACCGACCAAGGAGAAACCGGTCAAGGAGATAACGGCGTCAACCCGATCGTGGAAGTAAGCATCAATGGCCGGACGACTGTCGAGACCGGAGGCAAAAGCGGGCACCACGTTCAGACCTTTGGCTTCCAGCGCATGGATGACCGCATCGTAATGGGCTGCATCGCCAGACAGAATGTACGAACGCATAAGCAGCAGCCCGACTGTGCCAGCTGTGCCTTTTTGCGGAAGGGTATCGATGTCGGTCGTGATGGGTGTTTTAAGGCTTGGATGATAAAGACCGACTTCGGCGTATTCGATTGGTTCGGGCGCTTCAATGGCCCGAAGAGCCTCGTTTGAACCATAGCGGGAGACCAGAAACCTGACCATCGCTTCGATATTGTCCTCAGAGCTACCCAGCCAATATTGCATGCACATGAACCATGCGCGCAGGTCCTGGGATTTACCGGGGATGTACTTGAGAATACGCGGAAGGCGGCGCAGCATTGCCATTTTTTTCGCGCCGCTTTCGACGGACGGTTTGGACGATCCTCTGAGTTTTTTTATGAGTTTCAGGGTGCCGGAGGCCGGTTTGGCCATGTCCAGAACGCCCATGCGGGTGAGTTTGACGATTTCTGACGCTGCTATGGTACAGACCATGGCGTCACAGGCATCACGGCGGTCTCTAAGAGCCGGTAGAATGGCTTGAACATGCTCCTCGAGGAACAACAGGTT
>CAZXRG010000085.1:0-12768 GCA_964642935.1 uncultured Rhodobacterales bacterium
CGTCATACACGTTTCACGCGGAAATCATACACAGATCACAGGCTGTTTTCGTGACCCGACGGAAAGGTTAACAACTTCGTTAGGTCACCTCCCCGTTGTTGCAAACGACACATAAATCCATGTAAGGTCCAACCCAATAAACTGCCGCACCACAGACCAAATCCTCGCCTCACGTGTATTGAAAGGCGATGTTTGATCACAAAAAACAAGAGTGTCCGGCAGCCAACTGGGTGACATGATGATAAGAAAAACCACACTAACCGTAGCCCTCGCCATGGTGCTTGGAACGCTTGGCTCAAACGCAATTGCGGCTGAACTTCTCATGGTTGAGGAAGATGGTTGTTTTTGGTGCGAGGCGTGGAACAAGGATATTGCCGAGATCTACCCCAAGACGATGGAGGGTAAATCCGCCCCCTTACGTCGGGTAGATATTCGGACTGATCTTGATAGTGAACTGGACCTGAAACGCTCCGTTCATTTCACCCCAACTTTCCTGCTGATTGAAGACGGTAAAGAGATCAATCGGATTGAAGGTTATCCCGGAGAGGATTTCTTCTGGGGCCTTTTGGGTAAAATGCTGGACCAGCTACCCAAAGACGTTGAAGAGAGCTTTCTAAACACATCCGGTTAATCAAACCCAAAGCCACAGTGCGCCGCTTCTGTTTTCAGGTCCCGCAAAAGGTCGCTTGAACCACTTCTTCCGGCCTTGGTGGATATGTCAAAGAGTGGTCCTTTGGCGGCTCAAACGGCCGGCTCAACGCGTCCATGAGCGCTTCAAAATGAGAAAAATCACCGTTACGGGCTTGGCTAATCATATGCTCGATTTGATGGTTTCGCGGGATAACTGCAGGGTTGGAAAGATCGAGCAGTTCCGGCGTGACATCCGTCAATCCATCCCGCCATTCCTTAAGCCAAACATTACAATTGGGCGCATCTTCCCCAAAATCACCAACTTCAATTAGATCGCTTAACGCCCTGAATGTATTCGTGAAATCCATCCCGTCCATATCCATCGCGTTCAACAAAGACTGGGCTAGCCCCGCATCATCTACCCCGATCTTCTTGGCAAAAACGCGCCCCCAAGCCTCTTGATAAAGCGGCACAAATCGATCCACCGCAGCCGTTGCCAACTCAACAGCGCGATCCATGTCAGGATCAATCAAAGGCAAAAGGCTCGAGGCGAGTTGCGCAAGGTTCCAATGGGCCAAACGGGGTTGATTTGAATAGGCATATCGCCCCTGTCGATCGATCGAGGAATAGACCATATCAGGGTGATACGCGTCCATGAAAGCACAAGGGCCATAGTCGATGGTCTCGCCCGAAATCGCGCAATTGTCCGTATTCATCACGCCGTGGATAAAGCCAAGCCCCATCCATTTGGCGATCAATTCGGCCTGCGCGGCAATCACATGCTCTAGAAAGGAAAGGGCTGGAACGTCCGCCTGTCCAGCCTCGGGGTAATGCCGCTCAATGGCAAAACTCATAAGGGTTTCAAGGGCTTCACTGTCGTCGCGAGCTGCGAAATACTGGAAGGTGCCTACTCGGATATGACTTGATGCAACACGGGTCACCACCGCTCCGGGGAGTGGTTCCTCACGTACCACCGCTTCCCCCGTCAATGTTGCAGCCAAAGCTCTTGTGGTCGGAACCCCCAAAGCTGCCATGGCCTCACTGAGCACATATTCCCGCAACACAGGCCCTAGCCAAGCGCGTCCATCTCCGCCTCGAGACCAAGGCGTGCGACCAGAGCCCTTAAGCTGAATATCATAGTGTTTTCCGCTACTTGCGGTCACTTCCCCAAGGAGAACAGCGCGACCATCCCCAAGCTGAGGCGACCAGCCGCCAAACTGATGCCCCGCATAGGCCATGGCCAAAGGGTCCGCGCCATCGGGGATGATGTTGCCTGCAAACACCCCTGCCAAGTGATCTTCGTCATCACCCAAGTCGATGCCCAGCTCCTGGGCAAGGGTCCGGTTCACTGTGATCAGCTTAGGACCCCGCACCGGAACAGGCGCTTGTTTGGCGTAGAACCGATCAGGGAGTGCCGCATAGGTATTGTGAAACGGAAATTCCATCACTTATCCCTATGCTTTTTAGCGCCACCCTTATGCTTTGAGATGGTCGTTTTATGCTTCACTTTGCGATCCGCATAAGGATTGTCCTGTTTGCGCAAGAAAATCCGGATGGGCGTGCCGGGCATATCAAAACCATCGCGTAAGTTGTTGATAATATAGCGCTCATAGGCTTTGGGCACATCCTCAGGCAGACTACATTTAATCACAAAACCAGGCGGTCTCGTCTTGGCTTGGGTCATGTAGCGCAGGCGAATACGTCGCCCACCGGGTGCGGGAGGCGGATGGTGCGCGACCACATCTTTCAGCCAGTCATTAAGGCGCGACGTCGAAATGCGCCGGTTCCACACTTCATGGGCCCGTAAAATACCCTCAAGCAGACGATCTAGCCCGCGCCCTGTCAAAGCCGACACGGTGATCATGGGAACGCCCCGCAATTGGGGCAACAAGCGATCAAGCTTTTCCTTGAGGTCTTTGATTTTGGTAGATTTAGAATCCTCCAAATCCCATTTGTTCACGGCAATGACGACCGCACGACCCTCTCGCTCGGCCAAATCAGCGATGCGCAAGTCCTGCTGTTCGAACGGAATGTCCACATCGAAAAGGATAACGACGACCTCGGCAAATTTCACCGCGCGAAGCCCATCGGAGACCGAGAGCTTCTCCAGCTTCTCTTGCACCTTGGCCTTTTTGCGCATGCCAGCCGTGTCAAAAATCCGCATATGGGTGCCGGACCAATTCACATTAACCGAGATCGCATCCCGCGTGATACCAGCCTCAGGCCCCGTAAGAAGGCGATCTTCGCCCAATATCTTATTGATAAGCGTGGATTTTCCGGCATTGGGTCGCCCCACCACCGCAATCTGCATTGGCTTGGTTTCCGTTCCAGATGGCAACTCTTCCGCTTCACCATCCTCGTCAACGATCAGATCGGTGATGGCCTCCTCAGGCGCTTCCAGCGTATCCTCGAACTCACGCAAAACATGGGCCAGCTCGTCCATACCCTCGCCATGTTCGGCCGACAGAGCAATCGGCTCACCAAGCCCCAGCGAATAGGCGTCATAAAACCCGCCCTCACCTGCTTTGCCCTCGGACTTGTTCGCGCCCAGAATAACCTTGGTACCGCGTTTGCGCAGAAGGTCTGCAAAAAGCTGATCGGTCGAGGTCACACCCGCACGAGAGTCGATCAGGAACAGGCAGATGTCGGCCATATCGACAGCCCGCTCGGTCAAAGCACGCATACGCCCCTGAAGGCTTTCGTCCGTCGCCTCCTCAAGACCAGCCGTATCCACAACCGTGAACCGAAGCCCCGCCAGACGAGCGGCTCCTTCGCGCAAATCCCGCGTTACACCGGGCTGGTCATCAACCAAAGCCAGCCGTTTCCCAACCAAACGGTTGAAAAGCGTGGATTTGCCCACATTGGGACGCCCTACAATGGCAAGTGTGAACGACATGATGTCATAAGCTCCGATGAGAAGCCCGCCTTCTGAAGGCTTTTGCGCCTATTTGAAAGCGAAAAGTGTTCCATCGCGTGAAACCACATAGAGAGTGCCCTGTGCGACAGCCGGTTGAACGGCCGCTCCACCACCCCCAATTGGGGTGCTACCGAGCTCTTCACCAGTTGTGGGATCAAAACTGCGGATCTGTTCATCGCTGGATGCGACCAACAGACGACCACTGACCATAATCGGACTGGTATGGATAAATGTGCTGTTGCGCTTCTCCGGATCGGGGAATTGGGGAAGTTGAACGGACCAGAGTTCTTTGCCATTTGACGCATTAAGGCGCTTGAGCTGAGCCTCATCACTCACGAAGAACACCGAACCACCGATGGGCAGTGCTGGACCAAGGGAGCCTTCGTTGACGCTCCACTTGCGATCCCCCGAACGCCTGTCCAGAGCCACAAGGCGTCCACTTTGGTTCGCAACATAGATTGTATCACCCGAAACGACCGGATCGCCGGTGATATCCGAAAGCCTTGCGCGCGCATGGCCACGTCGCCCACCTGAAATCACAGACGTCCAAACCCGACGCCCATTGCGCGCCAAAGTCCCGACAACTTCACCAGAGGCAAAGGGAAGCACAACAAGTCCGCCAATCGTCGCCGGAGAGGCTCCGCCCACAACACCCGCATCAGGATCAATACCCGCAATGCGCCAGCGAATACGCCCGTTCTTAAGATCAATGGCAAAGGCCTGATCGTTGCGGGACACCACATAGGCCAAGCCATTGGCCACGGTCGGGGCTGCTCTGACCGGCGCATCAAGCTCCTGTCGCCAAATGATCTCGCCCGTATCAGGCTCCATGGCGACCACCTCGCCAAATCCTGTACCAACGACCAAGACATTATTGCCAAAGGCAACACCGCCACCAAAGCCGCTTTCGGAATCTTCGCCCAGTGGCGTAAGATCAGCGCTCCAAAGGGTTCCGCCATTTATTCCAAAGGCCGTGACCCGAGCCGCCGCATCAAGCGTGTAAACCCTGTCCTGTGCGATAATCGGACCAGAGGTTATACGACCTGCCCGGCTCGCGCCTTGCCCTGTAGAGGCGCTCCAGAGCGGCTCTAGGGGGTAAGCCACGTCCACATGACCGGCGAAATGACGGGCGTTCCCGTTTTCATGGGTCCAGTCAGAATTGGTCTTCGCTTTTGACAGGCGAACGGCGGGTAGGTTTTCGCGATCGGTAGACGTCTCTTTCTCCGCGCGGATCGGAAGCCGCTCCCCTTCAAGGATCACCTCATTGGCGGAACATGCCGCCAAAACTGACAAAGCCCCAAAAACGGCAAGACGACGAACGCTAGACCCGAACATCATCTTCACCCGTCCTCATTGGCCGGTAGAAGAGACGGAATTTGCGGCACTTCACCGCCCAGAACAATCGTCAACTGACGCGCACGCGCACGCAAATCCTGCGTTGTGAGATTATCTAGCAAAACCGCCATCAAATCTTCCAAGGCTGCATCCGTATTGCCTGCACGAACAGACGCAAGTGCACGTTGCTCCAGAGCCAAAAGCCTAAACGGGCGGTCCAATGCGCTTAATTCTTCAATCAGGGCCGCAGTTGCGTCGCCATCCGGCTGAATCTGAACCAATTTGAGCTTTGCCAAATCGGTGTAGACCAATCCCGCTTCAGTCAAAGACGACGCGGCCTCATAAACGGCCGCAGCCTCATCAATGCGCTCGTCCTCAACCAGCATGGCTGCCTCTTGAAGCTTTAAAAGCGCCTGCTTGCCCGCGTCATCAAAGGAGATCGCCGCCAAAGCGTCCACACGCTCCGTTGGATCCTGCACTTCAAGGGCTGCAAGGATCTGATCCCCTGCCTGCTCATTGGCCGAACGTGTTTGCGCCTTGCGCCACTCATTAAATGCAGCCGCACCCACAATCAAAAAGACAGCAGCTAATGCCAGCCAAACATACTTGCGAAATACCCCGTATAGTTGGTCGCGGCGGACCTCTTCGGATACTTCGTCGATAAAGGAATCAGTCTCAGACACAAATAGTTCTCCCTCGTGCGCCGGGACATTACAGCGACAGGCAACCGAAAGCCAAGAGGGAAGCCTGTCAAATTGGGGGTCACTTTTTAGCGCTCGGCAAAATCGGACAAAAATCGCCGCTAAGCGCGGGAAATTTCATTTGAACCGTTTTCGGTGGTCCATACACTTAACTTTGGCGTAAAGAGAAGGTATCACAAAGGTCTGATCCCCCATTGAAGACCACTTTTACATCATTAAGTGCTAAAGATAGACACCGAGCGAGGTAGGCCCATGCGCATCATTCCAGTTTTGACCGCCATTCTTGTCGCGTTCGCACTTTATGCAATGATTATGGAGCGAGACACGCTCAAAGCTCTGGCGGGCAATGAAGCGACAACCACACAAGAAGAGGTGGAAGTTGTAAGTGTCTCAACCGATGCCATGCCTCCGGTTTCAGTGGTCGCAATGAGATCAACCGCCCGTGCCATCGAAAGCGGGATCGTCCTGCGCGGCCGCACAGAAGCCGCACGCAATGTGGATGTGAGGTCCGAAACAAACGGTCTCGTCATCTCAGAGCCCCTTCGAAAGGGAACTTTCGTGGAAAAAGGGGCGCTTTTGTGCGAATTGGACACTGGTACGAGAAATGCGCAATTGGCAGAAGCCAAGGCGCGGTTAGCCGAGGCCGAAGCGAATAACAAAGCCGCAGCCAGCCTTAGTGAAAAGGGCTATACGTCTGAAACAGCGGCGATCGGCCGTTTGGCGCAGCTTGAAAGCGCAATGGCTGCCGTTGAGCAGGCCGAAAAAGAATTGTCGCGCCTTAAGATCAAAGCCCCATTCTCAGGCCTGTTGGAATCAGACACCGCTGAACTTGGCGTGCTTTTGCAGCCCGGCAGCGCATGTGCCACGGTTATCGCGCTCAACCCCATCAAACTGGTCGGTTTTGTGCCTGAAAGCGGCATCGCAAAACTATCCTTGGGTGCGACAGCCGGAGCACGCTTGCTCACCGGCGAGGAACTGCGCGGTTTTCTTACATTCCTGTCCCGCTCTGCGGATCCGCTGACACGCACGTACCGCGTTGAAGTCACGGTGCCAAATCCTGAATTGACCATCCGCGACGGTGCGACGGCTGAGATTTTCGTCGCATTCGAGGGGGAATCGGCTCATTTGCTGCCACAAGCCTCTCTCACTCTAAATGATTTGGGGCAATTGGGCGTTCGCGCCGCGATTGGAACCCAAGCGCGCTTCTTCCCCATTGAAATCGTGCGCGACACAGCCGATGGCATTCTTGTAAATGGCCTACCGGATGAGCTGGACATTATCGTGGTCGGTCAGGAATACGTCGTAGATGGTCGCGCCATCGCCGTCACCATGCAAGAGGTCAGCCAATGACCGGCCTCGTTGATTGGGCATCCGCCCATGCACGGACAATATTTGCCTTTGTAATTCTCTCTATTGCTGCGGGTACAGTGTCCTACATCGGCCTGCCCAAAGAGGGTGAGCCGGATATTGATATCCCTGCCCTCTTCGTATCAGTCCCCTTCCCGGGTATTTCAGCGGAAGACAGCGAAAAGCTGATCGTCAAGCCGCTTGAGAGCAAATTAAGAGACCTTGATGGCCTCAAAACGCTCTCCTCAACGGCGGCTGAAGGCTACGCAATCGCGATTATGGAGTTTGAGTTTGGATGGGATAAGCCCGCCACGATTGCAGAGGTGCGCGATCGTGTGAACAAAGCACAAGCCGAATGGCCTGATGGCGCGGAGCAATATTCCATCGACGAAATCAACTTCTCGGAATTCCCGATCATCGTGGTCTCTCTGTCGGGCGCCATTCCCGAACGCACCCTGTTACAGGTGGCTAAAAACCTGCAAACCGAAGTTGAAAGTGTAGGTTCGGTTCTTGAGGCCTCTCTCGCGGGCCATCGCGATGAGATGCTGGAGGTGTTGATCGATCCACTTCAGCTGGAAGCCTACAATGTATCGGCGTCAGAGTTGATAAATGTGGTGGTTTCCAACAACCAATTGGTTGCAGCGGGTGAAGTTGAAAGCGGATCAGGCACCTATGCGGTTAAAATCCCCTCATCCTTCACAAAGCCTCAGGACGTTTACAATCTACCGGTCAAAGTCAACGGAGATCGCGTGATTACCCTGGGCGAGCTTGCTGACATCCGCCTGACTTTTGAAGATCAGCAAGGAACTGCACGTTTTAACGGCGAAAGCACAGTTGCTTTGCAAGTGGTGAAACGCAAAGGCTCCAACCTGATTGATACTGTGGATGTGGTGAAAGGCGTCGTTGAAGAGGCCACCGCGAAATGGCCACAAGAACTGAAAGAGAGCATCCGTGTGAGCTACTCCATGGATCAATCCAAAAATGTCGAGGGCATGGTCAGTCAGCTGGAAGCCTCCGTACTGACTGCCATTGCTTTGGTTATGATTGTGGTTTTGTCGGCTTTGGGCATGCGCTCGGCCATTCTGGTTGGATTTGCGATCCCCACGTCCTTCCTTTTGTGCTTTGCCATTCTGGCCGTTGCGGGCATGTCGATCACTAATATTGTGATGTTCGGTCTGATCCTCGCTGTTGGAATGCTGGTTGATGGCGCAATCGTGGTCGTGGAATACGCCGACAAACGCATCCAAGCCGGCGATGGACCGATGAGCGCTTATACGACTGCTGCCAAACGCATGTTCTGGCCAATTGTGTCCTCAACCGCGACGACGCTTTGTGCCTTTCTCCCGATGCTATTCTGGCCTGGCGTTCCCGGAGAATTCATGGGGAACTTGCCTGTCACCCTGATCTTCGTTCTATCCGCGTCACTTGTCGTGGCCCTCATCTATCTGCCCGTGATCGGTGGTGTCGCAGGCCGCCTCAGCCGGTTCTTGGAAGATCGATCAAAAGCGTTAAATCAAACATGGCATTGGACCATGCGGGTCCTGCTGCTACTCGCCTCCGTTTTGGCGATGTTTGGAAGCATCATTATGCTCATCAGAGGGGGCGCCATGCCACAACCCCTGATCGCAGGCGCTATTTTTGTGGGCTCCTGTATGGTGCTCTCGGTTGCTGCTGGAAGCTTAAGGCGGCGCCGACTACCCCCTGTTGAGAAGGCCGGATATAAACGCTCTCCATTCGGACATTTCATCAATTTCATTGCCGGTAACTGGTTCATGCCATTTGTCGCAATCGGGCTGGTGTTTTTCTTTATCACCCAAGTGTTCAGCTATTTTGGCGAAAACTCCAAAGGGGTCGAGTTCTTCGTAGAAACCGAGCCTGAGCAGGTTATCGTGTTTGTGCGTGCTCGCGGTAACCTCAGCCTGTCGGAAAAAGACCGGCTGGTGCGAAACGTTGAAGACCGTGTTTTGGGCATTGATGGTGTTGAGAGCACCTTCGCTTTCGCCGGAGCAGGCGGGATCAACCAAAACACAGGCGGGGCGAATGCGCCAAACGATACAATTGGACAAATCCAGCTAGAACTGGCGCCATGGGACGAGAGGCGCAAAGGCAAAACCATCATCGCCGAGCTCGAAGAAAAAGTTAAAAACATCCCCGGCATCAAGGCCGAAATTCTGGAAGCCGATATTGGCCCCGCATCGGGAAAACCGGTCAACATTCGTATAACCGGCCCGAATTGGGAAGATCTCCTCGTCTCGGCTGATCAGTTGAACGGATACCTGCAAACCAACGACAAGCTGGTGGATATCGAAGACAGCCGCCCGCTCCCGGGAATTGACTGGCAGATCGACGTGGATGTGGAACAGGCAGGCCGCTATGGCGCCAATGTGGCCACCGTCGGGGCCATGGTGCAGCTGGTGACGCGCGGAATCTTCATGGACACCATGCAGGTGGACACCTCTGATGAAGAGATTGAAATCAGAGTGCGCTATCCCGAAGAAGACCGTGTTCTGTCAACGCTGGACGAAATGCGCGTGCGCACGGCCGATGGTCTGATCCCGCTTTCCAACTTCATCACCCGTAAGCCGGTTCCGAAGCTGGCAGAGATCAACCGGTATCAAACCGAACGCTATTTTGTCGTTCGCGCGGGCGTCGTGGAAGGCGCAAACGCGCAAGTTCAGGTGGATAAGGTGACGGCTGGACTGGTCTTGAGCCAGCTCCTGCCTGCGGACGCGACGCAAAGTGAGATTGAGGCCTTGCTTGAAGAGGCGCGCCAGAACCCGGATGAGGAACTCTTTGATGCGTTCACAACATGGCTTTCGGCCAATAAAGTCTGGGCAATAGACGCGTTGACCCTCACCATCGAAGGCGATGAAACTACAATCGCACCAAGCGGTGATCCCCTAGTCAAAACCGACGCTGCTTTATTGGAAACCGATGAATTCGTGCCGGAGATTTCTGCGCTGGTGAAGGACATGCTGGTGAATGTCGTCAGCCCTTTGCCTGCATCGGTGAAATGGGAGCTGGCAGGCGATCAGGAAGACCAAGCGGAGAGCCAAGCCTTCTTGGGCAAGGCCTTCATAGGCGCTTTGGGCCTGATGTTTGTGATCCTTCTGGCGCAATTCAACTCGCTTTATAACTCCATCGTTGTGCTCCTTGCGGTGATTATGTCCGTGACAGGTGTGCTGATCGGGATGTTGGTGATGGACCAGACATTCTCGATCATCATGACCGGAACAGGAGTGGTCGCTTTGGCGGGCATTGTGGTGAACAACAATATCGTGCTGATTGACACCTATCAGGAATATGCACGCTACATGCCCCGCATTGAGGCGATTACGCGCACGGCTGAGGCACGCATTCGCCCCGTGCTCCTAACCACAATCACAACAATGGCCGGACTGGCGCCAATGATGTTCGGCATCTCGGTCGACTTCTTTAACGGGGGATACACAATCGACGCCCCAACCGCTCTTTGGTGGAAACAATTGGCCACAGCCGTTGTTTTTGGATTGGGACTGGCCACGATCCTGACACTCATCGTAACGCCTGCCCTGCTGGCAGTGCGTGTCTGGGTTACAAAAGCGATCTTGGGTTTAGGCATCGCCTATCAGAGGGGACGCTTCGGCTCCAACACGCCTAGCTGGATGGACCGGGGTATGAAACGTCTCGCCAAGAAGGCAAAGGCCGACGATATTTCCTGGCTCGATGAACCGATGGAAGCTGAGACGTCGGTGCCACGCAAACCCAACGCCCAGCCCCAGCCACATGCTGCCGAATAAGCAGATCCTGTCTCAAAATGGGGCATGTACAACAATGATACACTGGGGATTATTCTGCACCGGTGACGTAGTGGCAGCCTATTTAGGCAGTTGACAAAAAAGGCCTCATAGATGAGTTCTTCCTTAATACATCATGACAAACTGGGGTTTAAAAATGTATAAGTTTCTTATACCGCTTATCGCGGTTGGTCTGAGCGCATGCGGCGGTGGTGAAACGACCGACCCGAATAATTTCATCATCTCTACACCGACTGGCACGCCGCTCACAGCGACGCAGGCGAAGTCGTTCGGTCAGACTACGTCAAACGGGCCTTTTACACTTGCCAGTGGCTCCAGCAGTTTCACGCTCCAGCGCACAAACCAAAGTACGGCACATCAGTCTACCTACAATCTGACGGTAAACGGTGTAACTTATAATTTGACCCCGACCCCCGGCAACTCTGCCACCAGCACGAACAACTCGTTTAAAGGCACAGTCGGCGGCACAACGGCGACCTTGTTCTTGAACGAGAACCGAGCGAATGCTTCGATTGCAAACGTTCAACTTGGAACGGGCGGCGCGTCGGAACAGCTCTTTGGTATCGTGGGTAGTGCCACACCAACAGCGACTTTGACCAGCCTTGCAAATGCGACCTACACCGGCATCGGCGAGGTTTCGATCGATAGATCAAATGGCGCGTTTGATGATGCGCCAAGTTCAGTTGCGAACTTGTCAGCAAATTTCACCAACGGAACAATGAGCGGCTCCATCAATGTGGCCGATGACTCAACGAATGATAACGGCGGTGCATTTGATATCACTGGCGGTACTGTTGGATTGTCAGGCACAATTTCGGGCAACTCATTCACCCTCACGCCAGACTATAGCGGTATGACTGTTACTGGTGTGACGAATATCGTGGCCCAACCGATTGAGGGCGGCTTTTACGGAACAAATGCCGAAAACGCTGTTGGTGTTGGCCTCAGCCTTGGCCAATCAAGCGTGGCAAATGACGTTGTAATTTATACACGCGTTCAAACGACCAAAAACTAAGACTAATCGCGCGGAATATTGAAAACGCTTATTCCGCGCGCTTCAACTTTACGACGGCCACATCCAAAGCTTGCAGAAATCTGGAACGATCTGCCTTTGAAAACGGAGCCGCTCCCCCAACTTGATCTCCACCTGCTCTAAGATCCGCCATGATCGCTCGTGTCGCGACCGCGCTGCCGATGGAGTTCACAGTGAATGGCTTGCCCGTTGGCGAAATGACAATCGCACCTGACTTCAGCACGCGTTCTGCCAGCAAGATATCTGCCGTAATCACCACGTCTCGGTCCCCGGCTTGCTCCGCAATATGATCATCGGCCGCATCAAACCCGTCGCTCACAACAACCTGAGACAAAAGCGGATGGTCGGGCAGTCGAAGATAGCTGTTGCTGACCAAAACAACCGGCGTGTCCGTGCGGTAGGCAACCTTATAGATCTCTTCCTTCACCGGGCAGGCATCTGCATCGACCAGAATTGTAGATTTCATCAGCGCCTCATTGTTCACGATCCGTCACCAATATTTTGAAAATCGTGCTATTGGTGAAATGACCGACTTCCATTACATCTCCTCTAACAAGAAGGAGCATATTATGGAACCGATTGCGCCCAATGGCGTCCACCACATCACCCTTGTTGGTGCCGACAAAGAGACTTCAATGGCCTTTTGGGAGGGCCTCATGGGCTTTCCATTCGTGTTCGAGCAACCCAATCTTGATGATCCGAATGAGAACCATCTCTATTTTGAACCCGGTGACGGGCGGCTCATCACAATTTTCACCGATGAAACCCGCAAGCCCACCGGCAAAGGCACACCGCGTTCTGCGGGGGCTGTTCATCACATCGCGTTTAACATGAGCCAGGACGCGTTTGGGGCGGCGCTCGAGCGGCTTGAAGCGCGTGATATCCGGCACTCCGGGGTCAAGGATCGCGGGTTCATGGATTCGATCTATTTTCGCGATCCATTGGGTCTAACTATTGAGTTGGCCACTTATAAATTCACCCCACCCAAAGGGGTAGAGCATAGCGTTG
>CAZXRG010000086.1:0-2252 GCA_964642935.1 uncultured Rhodobacterales bacterium
GGTTGGAACCCGAATGTGCATCTGACCTGCCATCAACGCGGACGCCCCGCTTGGAACGAAACGCTGGCCGCCTTCGTGCCCTCCGGCATCCCCGCAGGTATGAGCGTCTGTGGCGCCGCCCGGGGCGATTTTTCCACCCACGGGGCGTTGAAGGGCGGCATGGAAGCGGCGCAAGCCATGGATTGCCGCGCCATCGATCTGCCAGAGGCCGAGGATAGCCCCGTCAACATCACCCCCTTTTGGTACGTCAAAGGCAAGGCCCGCGCTTGGGTCGATTTCCAGAACGACGTGACCGTCAAGGACATCAAACTGGCCCACCAAGAAAACTTCCGCCCCGTAGAGCATCTCAAACGCTACACAACTCTCGGAATGGCCACAGATCAGGGGAAAACCTCCAACATGGCAGGTCTCGCGGTGATGGCCGAGATGACCGGAAAAACAATTCCCGAAACAGGCACGACCATCTTCCGCCCCCCCTATACGCCCGTGTCCATCGGAGCGCTTGGGGGACGATCACGCGGCAAGGACTTCCGCCCCACCCGCCTCACACCGTCTCACACATGGGCCAAGGAACAAGGCGCCGTTTTCGTTGAAGTCGGCAATTGGCTCCGCGCCCAATGGTACCCGATCAAAGGCGAAACCCATTGGCGCGAGAGCGTTGATCGCGAGGTCTTGGCCACCCGTGGCTCAGTCGGCATCTGCGATGTCACCACCTTGGGCAAAATAGACGTGCAAGGCACGGATGCCGCTGCATTCCTCAACAAAATCTACGCCAACGGCTTTGCAAAACTGCCCATCGGCAAGGTCCGTTACGGCCTCATGCTGCGCGAAGACGGGATCATCATGGACGATGGCACCGCCGCCCGCATGTCCGAACACCACTTCGTCGTGACCACAACCACCGCCAATGCGGTCAGTGTCTTTCGCCACATGGAATTCGCCCGCCAATGCCTTTGGCCGGACATGGACGTCCAGCTGATCTCCACCACCGACGCTTGGGCACAATTCGCGGTCGCAGGGCCAAACGCACGAAAGCTCTTGGAGAAGATCGTCGATCAGGACATCTCCAACGCGGCGTTTCCCTTCATGGCCTGCTCTGAAATCACCATCTGCAAAGGCACCCGCGCGCGATTGTTCCGCATCTCCTTCTCCGGCGAACTGGCCTATGAAATCGCCGTGCCAACCCGATACGGCGACGCCATGATCCGCGCTCTTATGGAGGCGGGCAAGGAATTCAATGCCACCCCCTATGGCACCGAAGCTTTGGGCGTCATGCGCATGGAAAAGGGCCATGCCACGGGCAATGAGTTGAACGGAACCACGACCGCTCTGGAATTGGGACTTGGGAAGATGGTCTCCAAAGCCAAAGACTCCATAGGCTCTAAACTGTCCGAGCGCGAAGGGCTTTCCCGCGAGGACGGGTTCAGATTAATGGGCTTTAAGCCGGTTAATGAGAGCGAAGCCTTCAACGCGGGCGCCCATTTCCTCAAACCCGAAGCCCCTGAGACCATCGCGCATGATGAGGGCTATATGACCTCCGTGAGCTACTCCCCCAACCTTGGCCACACCATCGGTCTTGGCTTTCTCAAAGACGGTGGCAATCGCATCGGCGAGCAACTTCGCGCCTTCAGTCCGGTCACAGAAAAGGACGTGATGGTCGAAGTGATCTCGCCCCATATGATCGACCCGAAAGGAGACCGGCTCCGTGCTTGAACTCAAACCCACACCCGCATTAGAAACTGCGCCTTTTCACATCGACGGTCTGAACATCGTGGAAAACCCCGATATGGCCCTCGCATCAATCGCCTCCCGACTGGGACAGGAAAAAGCCTGCGCGACCAAGGCAACAAAGCTATTCGGCGCAAACCTGCCAGCCCCCCAGGAGGTCGTAACCACTCCCGATTTCACCATCTTCTGGACCGGCCCCGACCAGTATTTCGTGGAAGCCCGTATGGAAAGCCATGAGGACATCGAGGCCCAACTCAAAACCGCCCTCAAGGAAACCGCTTCCATCACCGATCAATCCGGCGGCTGGGTGCGTTTGGACGTGGACGGCCCCAAAACAATCCCGATGTTTGAGCGCCTGTGCATGATCGATCTGGCCCAAACCCCACCCAACAGAGCCATTCGCACTGTGATCGAGCATATTGGTTGTTTTGTGATCACCCGAGAGACCAGTGTTTCTGTCTGGTCCCCGCGCTCCTACGCAGGGTCGTTGTTTCACGCCATGACCGTGGCCGCCAAAAGCGTTT
>CAZXRG010000086.1:2352-12626 GCA_964642935.1 uncultured Rhodobacterales bacterium
CGCTCCTACGCAGGGTCGTTGTTTCACGCCATGACCGTGGCCGCCAAAAGCGTTTAAGACCTAAGAAACTAACAAAGTCCGTTCATTGTTAAGTTGACCGAACGGCAAATTCCCCTTTTTCACAGGAACCTATTGGACAATTGTACAATTGGTAGCTAATCATTTGTCCACGAGGCAAACAATGCCAGGACAGGAGGAAGATTATGAGCAAACGTGACGATTTGATCGCGAAATACGCGGCCGACATGAAAGAAAAGATGGGCGTAACTGCCGATATGGACCTGCTAACCAAAGTAACAATTGGCTGTGGTCCGGCGATTTACAACGCAGACGCGTCAACTGTTTCAGGTTCAGATGAAGCAGAACTAGCGACTGTGAAGAACAACTATCTCATCAAGAAGCTTGGCCTCTCCGACGGCCCAGAGCTCGACAAAGCGATTGCCGCTGTGATGGAGAAGTATGGCACATCCAACCGCTCCAAGTATCGGGCTGTTGTGTACTACATGCTTTGCACACACTTCAGCAAAGAATCCGTTTACAGCTAAGTCTGAAAACATTGTGATTTCGAAGGGCGCGCTCAGATCTTGAGCGCGCTTTTTAATTTCTTATGCCTGCCTGTTACGCATCGCCAAAATGCTCGATCTCAGAGGGCGCGTCAGCACGCAATTGATCCGCGGCATTTTTCAGCATTAACGCCACATCTTCCATGTTCTGCGCCATTGCCCCGCGATCTTTGCTGAATTGGAACTTGGAGAGCTGCGCGTTGAGCATCTCCCGCCCCATCCATGTCATATGGCGGGAATATTCAGAGGCCGCCACATGCTCGGGGTCCACCAAGCGAAGCTGGTCAAATCGGCAATAATCCTCAAAAGCGGTATCCGCCGCCACATAGCCGTTCACCATGGTAATCCGCTCACCGGGCGCTCTGAGCCCTTTGGCGCGATGCACCACCAGATTGCCCTGTTGCAGCACCGCATATCCCGGACCGGGCAAGTCTGCTGCAACAATCCGATCTTGAGGAATAGCCTGACCTTTGGCCTTGAGCGCGGCCATCTCATGCTTGGTGCCATTAAAATACTCGAATTCACCACCCTCCACCGAATTGGGGTCGGTCACAAACATCACAAAATCCACCCGCAACGTGTCGGTGTGCCATTTGTCGACATTTTCACCAACCTTGAGCGGGTTGAAGTTCAAATGCCCAAGCTGATGGGGAATGGTATGGGGCAACATGGGCGCGTCACAGAGCTGCGATATGACCTCAGTTACATCCGGTGACAGGCACAGATCGCGCAAGAACTTTGATTGATACGCACCACCACGCACGTTTCTGGAAATCCGCGCATTGCTGGAGACATAAGGCTCAAGTCCACGCGCCACCTCCAATAGACACGCAGCACCCTCATCTGAAAGCACCCGAAAGGTCGAGGTGATCCCAAGCTGCGTCGGGCAACCCGCTCTCTCCTCCTCAGAATACCCCATATCCGCCAGCGAGATTATCTCGCGCGGGGTTTCCAAGGCCAAATGTTTGGCCGGATCAAACTCCGGTTCCCCTTTGAGGGCGGGAAATCCGTCAGGCATTTCGAGAGGAAACGCCAGCGGTCGGGACAGCGACATCGTCATTGATCAAACTCCAGTCTTAGCATTGCCAAAGAAGACTAGAAAATTCGGATTTTTTCGCAAGTCAAACTTGCACCCTAGCGCTTGGGCCAAGTCCAGCCGGGCTCCTCAACATCCGGTGCGCGGGTTTCACCCAATTGTTTCTCAAATCGAATGACCGAGGCATCTCGCGCCGATTGAAGAGCATCCACCAAAGCCTTCGCATGTGAGACGACAATCACCTGCGCGCTGGCAGAGGCCGCCTCGATCAGACGCGCCAGCGGCTCTAGTAAATCGGGATGAAGGCTGGTTTCAGGCTCATTCAAGACCAGCAACTCAGGGGGCCTCGGTGAGAGCAACGCGGCCACCAGCAACAGATACCGCAAGGTGCCATCGGATAATTCAGAAAGCGACAAAGGCCGCAGCAGCCCGTCTTGATACATCTCCACATCAAACACACCACGCGTTGACGTCACCTCTATATGTGAGCCGGGAAAGGCATCCTCAATGGCCGCCGCCAAGCCTTGTGCATCGCCGATCTCGACAATCGTCTGCAAAGCCGCTGCAATATCCGCACCATCGGACGCCAAAACAGGCGTGCGCGTGCCCACCTGAGCCCGCCGCGCGGGCGCATCAGGATCAGTTCGGAAATGGTCATAGAACCGCCACCCCCGCATCCGCTCGCGCAACTCCAGCAATTCGGGCGCCGATTTGGGGTCCGCGCCATGGGTCATCATACTGTCAAAATGCGATAATTCCCTCAGCACCACTTGGCGTGCACCGCTGTCATCCAGAACCGTCACAACGGGACCATGGCGCTCCGCAAAAGCGTTTGAGCGACGCAAACGCTCCCCCGCCCAAACCGTCTCCAGCTTAATCTCAGGGTCCAGCCCGAACATCGAAGCCCCCGCCTGAGGCAGCCCCAAATCCACCGCAAACCCGTAATCTTCAGAGGCAAAGCCAAGCCTAAGCGCAATCGGCTTCTTGCGCACGGTGCCTTGAACCGGCACCTCTCCGGCCTTCATGCGCTTTGACACCACCTCCGGCCCCGCCCAGATGGTCGACTGCAAACCGCCCTCTTCCGCCAAAGATGAAATAATACGCCCCTGCGCCACCTCTCCCATCAACCGAAGCGCTTTATAAAACGAGGACTTCCCCGAGCCATTCGCCCCCGTAATCACGGTCACTTGTGTGAGAGGCAACACCAGATCACGCAAGGACCGATAACCGGAAACAGCCAATGTGATGATCATGTAAACGGGCTCCGCTCTAACGCCGCCTCAGTTTATCGCCCCAGCCTAAAATGCCAACAGGTGAGCCACCGCGCGTCACATAAACGCCTGAAACAGAATACCCGAGAGGATCGCCCCGGACACGCCAAGCCCCAGATAGGTCGCAAAGACCCGCGGCTTCACCAGCGACCAGACCGCCGCCATGGCAGGCACCGAGCTGACCGCGCCCGCAATCATAAAGGACATGGCCGCACCCGCGCTCATCCCCTGCTCCATCAATCCCGCCAAAAGCGGCGGGGCCACATAGGAGTTCAGGTAAGCAGGCATGCCCACGAGAGCCGCAATTCCGATTGGAAGAATACCCGTCCCTCCGACCAGTTTGACAATCAGTTCAGCAGGCACATAGGTCACCAACAGGGCCTCCAGCACATAGGCCATCGCCAGCCATTTGATCAAAAACAGAGCGTTCTCGCGGAACTGCTGAAAGAACTCCTGTCGGCGCGGCTCTTCCGTCCAAAAGCGCCACTTAGGGCGGCCGCTGAACGGATCAGGACCACAGCCACAGCCGGATTTGGTGTAGACCTTAAGAGGCTCACTGAACCAATTTGCCGTCAGCATGGCCTTGACCATGAACCCGCCAAACAGCCCGAGCGCGACCGCCGCCACGGCCTTACCAATGGCAAAAGGCCAGCCCAAAGCCGCCGCTGTGATCAAAAGCGTAGGCGGATCAATCAAAGGCGAGGACAGCCAAAAGGCCATGACCGCTGAAAGAGGCGCACCGAGGGCCAGAAGCCCGGCAATAAACGGGATCACCTCGCACGAACAAAAAGGTGCCAACCCACCAAAGAGAGCCGCAAGAAAGATCATACGCGTCTCCCGCCCCTTAAAGGCGTCCGCAATCACAGCCTCCGCACCCGCCGCTTTGAGGGCCGCGATCAGGAAAACCGCAAATGCGATATAAGGAAGCGTGTTTAAAAACGCCCCAATGGCAAAAGTGACGATTGCGTAAAACTGGGACGGATCAAACAGCGCCACCAAAAGAGGCGCTAGAATCGTTATGGTCCAAGGGGACGCCAATTTCGCGCCAAGTGCCGAGAAGGACGAGGGTCTGATATCGCTAAGGTCACTCATGTCAGGGCCATTTCCTCTGCGCAACATTCTGTCAGGATAAATGAAGCCAGCGCCTCAAGATGGGTGTAATTCGCGCGGCTCGTGATCACCCGCCCCTCCTTTTCCTGCACAATCAGATTGGCGGAAGCCAGGGACTTGAGGTGATGGGCCAAGGTCGACGCGACAATTCCAGTGCGCGCTTGGATCTCGCCTACAGGTAGACCCCTCGTTCCCGCCTTCACCAAAAGGCGCAACACATCAAGTCGCGCCTGAGACCCCATGGCCGAAAAACCGGAGGCCGCTTGAGAGGTGTCTGTAAACAATGAGCTAGACATTTTGTCTCCACATTTAATTCGATAAAACTAGTTATATCAAAATGAATCGATTCGTCAACGACCGCCCCAAACTCGCCTTTAGGGGGAAAACCCGTTAACGTTTCCCCTTAACGTTAACGTTACGGCAAACTACACACGTCCTTGTTGAACCTGAAGGCAACTATCAGTCACACACTGTGCCCAAGTTCGAGCGTATGTGTTTCGAAATACTCGAAACGCCACAAGTGCAGTCCAAAATATAATCTCAGACGATTGATCCCCCCAATGATCAATCCGAACGGACGCGTGCTTAAGTCGCAAAGAGAGGGAGGCATTTGCCCCCACCTGCCTCCTTCTCTTTGCTTTAACTCTCCTTGTGCATCTGCAACATTTTCTGTGACTTCCTGTGTGACAGACCCGTGACACTGGCATCGCGGTTTGATATCAGGAGGTAGCGAATCTGATAAGGCAGCAGCATGACTGACGATGTGACCAAGGAACTCCCAGGCCACCCCTTTGACGATGACAAACTCCATGAAGAATGTGGTGTATTTGGCGTGATCGGCGTAAGCGATGCGGCCAATTACGTGGCCCTTGGCCTTCATGCGCTGCAACATCGCGGTCAGGAAGCAGGCGGGATCGTCTCTTACGACGAAGAAGAAGGCTTCAATTCCGCCCGACGCTTTGGCTATGTGCGCGACACATTCACCAAATCCTCTCTCATGCGCACCCTGCCCGGCTCCCTGTCCATTGGCCATGTGCGCTATTCCACGGCTGGCGACAAAGGCCAAACCGCCATTCGCGACGTCCAACCCTTCTTTGGCGAGTTCGCCATGGGTGGCGCGGCCATCGGGCACAATGGAAACCTCACAAATGCCGAGGCGCTGCGGCGCGAGTTGATCAACTCCGGCTCGATTTTCCAATCCTCTTCGGACAGCGAATGCATCATCCATTTGATGGCCAAATCGATCCAGCGCAACATCCCCGACAAGATCAAAGACGCGTTGAACCGCGTTGAAGGCGCGTTCTCCATTGTCGCCATGACCCGCTCCAAACTCATCGGTGTGCGCGACCCGCTCGGTGTTCGCCCGCTCGTCCTTGGCAAAAGCGGCGATGGCTATGTGCTCAGCTCGGAAACTTGCGCGCTCGACATCATTGGTGCCGAGTTCATCCGCGAGATCGAACCCGGTGAAATGGTTGTCATCACGGCTGATGGCATTGAAAGCTATTCGCCCTTCCCCAAAACAGACTCCCGCTTTTGCATTTTCGAGCATGTCTATTTCTCCCGCCCCGACAGTGTCTTGGGTGGCCGCTCGGTCTATGAAACCCGCCGCCAGATCGGTGTAGAACTGGCCCGTGAAGCGCCAGCGGAGGCCGACCTTGTCTGCCCTGTCCCCGACAGCGGCACACCAGCGGCCATCGGTTTTTCTCAGGAAAGCGGCATCCCCTACGCCATGGGCATCATCCGCAACCAATACATGGGCCGGACCTTCATCGAGCCGACCGAGCAGATCAGAAACATGGGCGTGCGCCTCAAGCTCAACGTCAACCGCGCATTGGTCAAAGGCAAACGGATCATTCTTGTCGACGACAGTGTAGTGCGCGGCACCACCAGCCGGAAAATCAAAGAGATGATCTTGGATGCAGGTGCCGCAGAAGTACATTTCCGCATCGCCTCTCCCCCGACCAAATGGCCCTGCTTTTACGGGGTGGACACGCCAGAGCAGGAAAAACTCCTGGCCTCAACCATGTCCGAAAAAGAGATGCAGCTCCACTTGGGCGTCAACTCGATCAAATTCATCTCCCTTGATGGGCTTTATCGCGCCGCTGGCGAAGACACAGGGCGAAACGTGCTCGCACCTCAATATTGCGATGCCTGTTTCTCAGGAGAATATCCGGTCAGACCCTCGGACATGATCGACAAAGGCTTCCAGATCAAAAAATCCGCCTGACCGTCTCAACACGCGCCAATCGCACGAAGTGCCAAAAGGAATGCGCTTGTCAAAGCGCTCCGTTTGATTGCTTTGGAACGATGTGGCGCAAGGAGAGATAGGCTAGCACAAAGGCGGGCAACAGCGCTGCATAGGCCGCACGCATACCGTAAGTCTCCGCCATAAATCCCATTATGGGCGGCACTGCCAGCATACCGATCCCCGTGGTCATCGTCACCGCCGCCACATTGGCCGACGCCGCGCGATCCCCCAGAGCCGCCGCCGCCGTCACCATCATCGGGAAGATGATGCTCACGCCCAACCCCATCAAAGCAAACCCCAACAACGCCACCCAGAAAGAGCCCGCAACGACCACCACGCCAAGTCCAACAAGCGCAGAAGTCACCAAACCCATCGCGATCCGCGCAGGGCCAAACCGACTGAGCCAATTATCTCCAAACAGCCGACCGGCCGTTAAAGCAATCAGAAACACAGGGATCGTCAAAGCATCCATCCAGTCAGGCACCGCAAAACTCTCGCGCATATAAAGCACCGACCAGTTCTGCGTGCCCCCCTGCACAACACTCCCCAACAGCCCGAAACACACAATCCCAAGCGTAGCCAAAGAGGGCAAAGTCACCAGCGACCCTTTCTCTTTTCCAGCATGGTGTCTCGGCGCAGCTTCCGAAAGTGGCGCAACCGTCAACAAGACGCCCAAAATTACGACAGGCACCATCAGACCCAAATGAAAGCCCGCCGTCAGATCACAGGCCGTGGCACAAACCCCGATCACCGCCGCCGCCAGAAATCCAAGGCTCCAAAACCCGTGACAGCGGCTCATAATGCGCTGACCCAAGGCCGCCTCAATCCGGTCCGCCTCCACGTTCATGGCCACATTAACCACCGAGAAGCTGGCCCCGAACAAAAGCAATCCCAGAATCGCAAACCCAACATTGGGAGCCGCCGCAAAACTAAAGGAGGCGATTGCGAGCAGCGGCAAAGCAAGAACGCAAATGATTTTCGCACCCGCCCGCTCGACAATCAGACTGGCAAAGAGAAAGCTGATGAAACCACCCACAGGTTGCGCGGCCAAAGCCAGCCCAAGCTCGGCCTCACTCAGACCCAAACTGCGCTGGATGTCGGGAATACGCGTAAACATCCCGCCTGACGCCACAGCCTGAAGAAAGAAAACCGATTTGATTGAGAACACATTGGACAGCATCAAACACCCTGTTGCATTCGTCTTCGGGGGGCGCCGACGCTTGAAATTCAGATTACCCGCAACCCTAGTGAGATAAAGCCCCGTGTCGATTCAATTTTTGTTTCCCTGCAATCAACTGGACAAGGACGCAAGCCCTGCGCTAAGTGCGCCTCCATGACCCATATCACACTTATTACCGGCGCATCGCGTGGACTTGGATTTGCAACCGCAAAGGCTCTGGCTGGTCCAGATCATCACATCATCGCAGTGGGCCGCACCGTAGGCGGGCTGGAAGAGCTGGATGACGCAATCCAAAGCCAGAACGGCTCAACCACTTTGGTGCCTCTGGATATAACGGATGAAACCGGCCTTCAGAGCTTGGGGAAATCGATCCATGAGCGCTGGGGGCATCTGAACAGATTTATCCATTGCGCCGCCCATGCCGCCCCGCTCGCCCCAATCGGCCATGTTGACACCAAAGATCTGGATCGCACATTCGCCGTGAACGCACGCGCCACACAACGCCTGATCACAATGCTTGATCCACTTTTGAAAAATGCCAAAGGCGCTCAGGCCATTCATTGCCATGACACGCAATTGGACGCAAAATTCTCCGGAGCCTACCGCGCCTCCAAACAAGCCGCTTTAAGTTTTGTGGAAAGCTGGCAGGCCGAATGTACGCAAACCGGCCCGAAAATCTCCGTATTCGAGCCAAACCCGATGCCAACAGCCCTACGAGCACGGTTCTTCCCCGGAGAAGACCGCGCCAAATTATCGCGCATCGAGGAAGAGGCCAAACGCCTGATTTCGCTCTTTCACCCGCTCTGAATTGGGAACTGACAGCCCTTAATAAAGGGCGACCCTCTGCCTTCACACACGCGACAGAGGGCCCCGCTCTTACGAGCTACTCTCATACTTGTGACATATTCAGGCCCCCACATACTCAGGATCTGATGGGTATAGTATAGCGGTACTCCACTCTAATTAACATGGGAAAACTGTATTATCTTTCCCACTTCCCCAACGTCGGCAAAAAAAGCGCACTTCCATTCAAGGGGTTAGT
Organism: uncultured Rhodobacterales bacterium; assembly: GCA_964642935.1. Lineage (GTDB taxonomy): Bacteria > Pseudomonadota > Alphaproteobacteria > Rhodobacterales > Rhodobacteraceae > CAKZTM01. Next base: position 10,803 of record CAZXRG010000086.1, read on the forward strand.
GCTTCATTTAAGGCCTAATAGAGTGACCATCAGGAAGCCCCATGCCCAATCTCGACCCCCTAAAAACACTCATCGCGCGCTTTGAAAGTAAGGGCGATTACACCATCGTTTATGGCGGAATTCCCGAGCGTTACCGCCCTGAGAGCCATCTGGGCAAGCCCATCACCACCTGCACCATCGACGAGGTTCTCGGCTGGCAGGCCTATGTGACATCCAATCAGGTGGGCGCCGTGTCCAGTGCTGCAGGCAAATGGCAGATCATTCGCAAAACCCTTGAAGAGTTCGCACCCAAAGCAGGGCTTTCGGGCGATGACCTCTTCAATGAGACCAATCAGGATCGCATATTTGAGGTCCTCTTGGACCGTCGCGGCTATCAGGAGTTCCTCACAGGCGCTCTGAATGAAACGGATTTCGCAAACAATATCGCCCGCGAATGGGCCGCTATGCCGGTGGTCTGTGATATTCAAGGGGCCCATCGCACTCTTAAGCGCGGCGAGTGCTTTTACGCAGGCGACAAGGTCAACAAAGCGCTGGTTTCGCCCGAAGAGTTCATGGCAACCATCCGCGCGATACTGGCCTAAGCCTCATTCCTCGCGAGAGGTGAGCGCGTGAACGCCAAGACCAAGGCCGGTGCCAAAGGCCAGACCTGCTGCAACGCCTGAAAGCGCATCTCCAAGCAGGTACTGGCCCATGACAGCACCACCCATGGTGCCGATGATTATTCCAACTGCTAATTTCAGGAACATATGCATAGCTCCTATTCATCCTCATGTTGAGTCGAGGTGTTGATAGCATGGCGAAAACAGGTGTCGGCGGATTGCCGCGATCCCATATCAGCGAATTTCCGCAACTGATTTAGAGGTCAGGCGATCTGCACGCGCATGAAGGGCATTTGATCATTGGAACTCCACCCCGAGGACAGACTCACCCTGTCACAAATCAGTCGCCTAACCACCTTGTTCAAAACGATAATTCTACAAATCACAAAGCTCGACCGCCCCTCGCGAAGACGCTCGAAACGCTTGGCAATACACAAATCTATTACCCCTCTAAAACAAGCTTCAAAAGGCTCAACGCTAAACCTGATCATGTCCAATTGAACACAGTTGAAAGCAAACTTCTGATCTGACGCAAAGAGAGGTCAACACGCAGCTTAAGCGAACCGCCAAGCTCCCGAAGCAAGATCAGAAAGACTCCAATCCCCCACACGATGCCGGATCAGCCGCAAGGTCGGAAACCCGATCGCCGCCGTCATCCGCCGCACCTGCCGATTACGCCCTTCCGAGATAGTGATCTCAACCCAACAATCAGGCACAGACTTGCGAAACCTAACCGGAGGCATGCGCGGCCAAAGCCCAAGGGGCTCATCAATAAGGCGCACCTGTGCCGGTTTGCTCATACCGTCCTTGAGTTTCACTCCTGCCCGAAGCGGCGCGAGATCCTCGTCGCGCGGAGCGCCCTCAACCTGAACCCAATAGCTCTTGCGCATCTTATGGCGAGGATTGGCAATCTTGGCCTGAAGCGCCCCGTCATCGGTCAGCACCAACAAGCCCTCGCTGTCCTTGTCGAGCCGACCAGCCGCATAAAACCCTGGCTGATCAATAAACTCCGCCAACACCCGAACATCCCCATCCGAGGTAAACTGCGACAACACCCCGTAAGGCTTGTTAAGGAGAATAACACGCGACATGGCAGGCCATTTACCCCAGCACGGCTAAGGTCTCAACTCAGAACCCCTTTGAGCATTAACCTTTAGAAACAGCCTTCCGCGTCATACACGTTTCACGCGGAAATCATACACAGATCACAGGCTGTTTTCGTGAC
>CAZXRG010000087.1:0-12569 GCA_964642935.1 uncultured Rhodobacterales bacterium
ATGAACAAAACAGCCCTCACACTCGCCCTGGCCCTCTTGGCCGCACCCGCCATGGCAGAAAAACCCAACCGCGACGCGTTGCTCGTTTTCATCTCCCAAAACCGGATGGACGAGAACCTCTACAACTTGCTAGCCGCCACCATCCCGAGCACAGAAGCAGGCCAGAGCCTTTACGAAGTCTGCGGCCCCAAAAACATCGAAGACCTGTTTGAAAACGCCTACTCCCATGTGCGCAAAACCATGGGCGAGGCTTGGCGCGGCGCTCTTGCGGACGTCTACGAGACCCACCTAAGCGCCTCCGAACTCACCCGCCTAAGCGGCCTTGATGATACAAACCGCCCCACAGAAATCTCTCAAACCTTCACAAGCGAGCCGATCATCAACGATCTGCGCGTACGCCTCTCCCCACTTGTGGAAGACGCAACCGCCCTTCACGTCAATCACATGATCGATAATGTTGAAACCTTGTGCAAACTGGACGAATAATTCAGTATACCACTGCATACGGCTATTATTGTTAACCAAATTCCCGTAAGACCCCGACAACTTGAACGAAAAACAGGACGCGTAAACTTATGTCAAAGATTAAGGTAGAAAATCCGGTCGTTGAACTTGATGGCGATGAGATGACACGGATCATGTGGCAGTTCATCAAGGACAAGCTGATCCTGCCCTATCTCGACATTGATCTGAAATACTACGATCTGGGCATGGAAGCACGCGACGACACCGACGACCAAATCACCGTTGATGCCGCCGAAGCGATCAAGAAATACGGGGTCGGCGTAAAATGCGCGACCATCACACCCGATGAAGCCCGCGTCGAGGAATTTGGCCTCAAGAAAATGTGGCGCTCCCCAAATGGCACCATCCGCAATATCTTGGGCGGCGTTATCTTCCGCCAGCCGATCATCTGCAAAAACGTCCCCCGCCTCGTTCCGGGCTGGACGCAACCCATCGTCGTTGGCCGCCACGCCTTTGGCGATCAATATAAAGCCACAGATTTCCTCTTCCCGGGACCCGGAAAACTCACCATGAAGTTTGAAGGCGAAGACGGGAAAGTGATCGAACATGAGCTTTACGACGCCCCAAGTGCGGGCGTGGCCATGGGCATGTATAACATCGACAAATCCATCTACGACTTTGCCCGCGCCTCGCTCAACTACGGCCTGAACCTTGGCTGGCCGGTTTATCTCTCCACCAAAAACACCATCCTCAAAGCCTATGACGGCCGCTTCAAAGACATCTTCCAAAAGGTCTTTGACGAAGAATTTGCCGAAGCCTTTGAGGAAAAGAAAATCTGGTACGAGCACCGGTTGATCGACGATATGGTCGCGGCCTCCATGAAATGGTCCGGCGGATACGTTTGGGCCTGTAAAAACTACGACGGCGACGTGCAATCAGACACAGTCGCCCAAGGTTTTGGCTCCCTTGGCCTGATGACCTCCCAATTGATGACGCCGGACGGAAAAATCGTCGAAGCAGAAGCGGCCCATGGCACAGTCACCCGCCATTACCGCCAGCACCAAAAAGGCGAATCCACCTCCACCAACTCCATTGCCTCCATCTACGCATGGACAGGTGGCCTAAAGCATCGCGCCAAGCTCGATGACAATGCCAAGCTCAACGAATTCGCCCAGACCTTGGAAGATGTCATCGTGCAAACGGTTGAGAGCGGTCAAATGACAAAAGACCTCGCTCTTCTGGTCGGCCCCGATCAGGGCTGGCTTACAACCGAAGGCTTCCTTGAGGCCATCGACACCAACCTCCAAGCCGCTCTCTAAATCTTGGAGAAACGCGAGCCACACAAGCAAACCTCCCATGCCATATGGGAGGATGGGCTGGCCTTTATCACCGGCGCGCTTGTGGTCGGGCTCGCCGTTGAATTCCTCAACTTCGCAGGGCTGATCACGGGTCAAACCGCCGGACTAGGCGTTCTCATCGACCGCCTCTCTGGCCTCTCTTTTGGCCAAGCCTTCTTCCTGATCAACCTGCCCTTCTACATTTTCGCTTATCTGCGCATGGGCGCACGCTTCACCATCAAAACCGCCATCGCGGTCACCATGGTCTCTCTGAGCGCCGACCTACTCCCGTATGTGTTTCAAATCCAAACGGTCCACCCGATCTTCGCGGCCTTCGCCTCGGGCATCCTCGCAGGCTTCGGCCTGATCATATTTTTCCGCCATGGAGCCTCTCTGGGCGGCATCGGCATTATCGCCTTTTGGGCCCAAGAAAGGCTCGGCATTCAGGCAGGCTGGATACAACTCGGATTTGACGCGGTCCTGTTCACAGCCGCACTCCTATTGCTGGGCACCCCGCTCTTGGTCGCATATTCCCTTTTGGGGGCCGCCATCGTGAATATCATCGTCGGGGTCAATCACCGGCAAGATCGGTATATCGGCAGATAGGTTAACCTACGGCTACCTGACCGTGCAGGGTCGTTAATCTTTAACTCTAAACCAACTTGTACATATCAGAGTCACGCATGAATCATATACGAGTCACGCGTTAAAAACCGGGTCATTTCGAAACGTTAACGGAGCCCCTCAGAGCCCTTGGATAAACTTATAATCCCGCTCGGACACAGGCAGCGCATAGGACAGAGCTTCCTGATACTCCGGCCCATGATAAAACCGCTCAGCCGTCTCCATGTCATCAAACCGGATGATCACACAGCGCGCCCGCGTCTCACCTTCCTTGACCACAACATCGCCACCACGGGCGAGAAATTCACCGCCATATTGCGCAACCGCAGGACCGGCGAGGGCCGCATATTTCCCATACTCATCCGCATCGCTCACATCGACCTGAACCACCGCATAAACAGCCATATCTTAACCCTCCAAAACGGCTTTAGCCGCCTCAATTGCTTGATCTGCTTGAGAAAAATCAGAGCCACCACCCTGAGCCATATCAGGGCGACCACCGCCACCTTTACCGCCCATAGCTTCTGCGGCCGCGCGAACCAGATCAACCGCCGAGACCTTCTCGGTCAGATCATCCGTCACACCCGCCGCAATAGCCGCCTTACCGCCAGTATCGGCAATCAAAAGAACGGCACCCGATCCAAGGCGAGACTTATGCTCATCAATCAGCCCGCGTAGATCCTTGCCAGACACGCCCGTCAAAGCCTGCGCCAAATAAGGAACGCCTGCAATATCAATAGCTTCCGGAGCATTCTGCTGACCGCCACCCGCCAAAGCCAGCGCCTTGCGCAAATCCGCAACCTCATTCTGAAGCGCTTTTCTCTCATCCAAAAGTGCCACAACCCGCTCGGACACAACATCAGGACTTGCCTTCAAAACAGAGGCCGCCGACTGCAACAAAGCCGTCTCTTGCGCCGACTGATCCAAAGCCGCCTGCCCCGTCAAAGCCTCAACCCGACGCACGCCCGAAGCCGACGCACTTTCCGACACCAGCTTGAAAAATCCAATGTCCCCAGTGCGCCCAACATGAGTTCCGCCGCAAAGTTCCAAAGAGTAAGTATCCCCCTCAGCACCCAGCCCACTGTCGGCCAAAGTGCCCATGGACACCACGCGCACCTCATCGCCATACTTCTCCCCAAACAAAGCCCGCGCCCCAAAGGACTTGGCCTCATCAGGCGTCATAATACGCGTCTCAACAGGCGTATTCTGGCGGATATAGGCGTTCACCTCGGCCTCAACACCCGAAATTTCTTCCGGTGACATGGCTTTATTGTGAGCAAAATCAAAGCGTAAGCGGTCTTGAGATACGAGCGAGCCCCGCTGAGCCACATGCTCTCCCAATGCCCCCCGAAGAGCCTCATGCAAGAGATGGGTGGCCGAGTGATTGGACCTTATCGCCGTGCGACGCGCATGTTCAACGCGCGCCTCAACGAATTCATCAGTGCTCAACGTGCCCGTCTCAACCCTCACATTCTGAACAATCAAACCAGCACGCCGTTGTGTTCCGGTGACCGCAACCTCAACGCCATCTGCACGCAAGTAACCAGTGTCACCAACCTGACCACCGGACTCCGCATAGAACGGCGTTTGATTGAGAACCACCGCACCGGACATCCCTTCCGTCAATTCGGAAACCAGCTTCCCATCCGCAACCAAAGCCAAAACCTGAGCCTCGGCTTGTTCGCTGGCATATCCCAAAAACTCGGTCTCCTCGACCTTATCGGCAACCTCAAACCAAACCAGCTCATCCGCCGCCTGATCCGTCCCCGACCAAGCCGCACGCGCCTTAGCCTTTTGCTCGGCCATTGCCGCATCAAAGCCAGCCACGTCAACCTCGGCACCCTTTTCGCGCATAGCATCTTGGGTCAAATCCAGCGGGAACCCATAGGTGTCATAAAGCTTAAAAGCCGTCTCACCGGGCAGTGCCACCCCTTCACCCAGATCAGCCGCTTCCGCCTCCAACAGCGAAAGGCCACGATCCAAAGTCGCCTTAAAGCGGGTTTCTTCCAGCTCCAAAGTCTCTTGGATTAACGATTGTCCTTGAGACAGTTCAGGGAACGCTTGCCCCATCTGCGCAACCAAAGCCGGCACCAGACGGTGCATAACCGGATCTTTCGCGCCCAACAAATGCGCATGACGCATGGCCCGTCGCATGATGCGACGCAGCACATATCCGCGACCCTCATTGGACGGCATCACACCTTCGGCCACAAGGAACGAGGTCGAGCGCAAATGATCCGCAATCACGCGATGATGCGCATTTCCGTCTCCATCCGGCTCAACACCGGTCGCTTGGGCCGACGCTTCAATCAGAGCCCGCATGGTGTCCGTATCAAACACATCATGACTGCCCGAAAGAAGTGCGCCAAATCGCTCCATTCCCATGCCCGTATCAATATTGGTCCGTGGCAAGTCCTTCTGCGATCCATCCTCAAACCGCTCATGCTGCATGAAAACGAGATTCCAAATCTCAATAAACCGATCACCATCTTCTTCAGGCGAACCCGGAGGGCCACCCCAAATCTCGGGACCGTGGTCATAGAAAATCTCGGAACTGGGACCACACGGACCCGTCGCCCCCATCATCCAGAAGTTATCATCCGTGGCGATGCGAATAATCCGGTCATCGGAAAAGCCCGCGACCTTCTTCCAAATCTCCGCCGCCTGATCGTCCGTGTGATAAACCGTGACGTAGAGCTTATCCTTGTTGATCCCGAAATCTTTGGTCAGAAGCTCCCACGCATAAGGAATAGCCTCTTCCTTGAAATAATCGCCAAAGGAAAAATTCCCGAGCATTTCGAAAAAAGTCAGATGTCGCGCCGTATACCCCACATTGTCCAAATCATTGTGCTTACCACCGGCGCGCACACATTTCTGACTGGTGGTCGCGCGGCTGTAATCCCGGTTCTCAACTCCCGTGAAGACATTCTTAAACTGAACCATGCCCGAGTTCACAAACATCAGGGTCGGATCATTGTTTGGAACCAGCGGCGAGCTATCCACAACCTTATGGCCGTTTTGCTCGAAAAAACTCAGAAAAGTGGATCGAATATCGTTTAGGCTGGTCATAACATCACGCTTCAGATTTGTATTTCACACCCCATTTAGCCCCTGCCCGATGCACTGTCCATGGATAGCAGCACACGAAAAAGGCCGCCCATAGTGAGGCGGCCTTCATTTGACAACTTTATGCGGATTTAGGCCTCCAGAACGTCGTCGTCCTTGTCGCTTTCTTTGTCGGCCTCGAAATCCAGCCCATGGGCCGCTCGAATTTTATCCTCGATTTCAAATGCTACATCCGGATTGTCCATCAGGAAGGTTTTAGCGTTCTCACGTCCCTGCCCCACACGCTGATCTCCATAAGAGAACCAGGACCCAGACTTATCAACGACGCCCGCCTTCACACCAAGATCGACCAGCTCGCCCATCTTGGATATCCCCTCGCCATACATGATGTCGAATTCAACCTGTTTGAATGGAGGTGCTACTTTGTTCTTCACAACCTTCACACGGGTGGTGTTGCCAACAACCTCGTCCCGATCCTTGATCGCGCCAATCCGGCGGATATCCAAACGCACAGAGGAGTAAAACTTCAACGCATTACCGCCCGTCGTGGTTTCCGGCGAGCCGAACATAACACCAATTTTCATCCGGATTTGGTTAATGAAAATAACCATACAGTTGGATTTAGAAATGGCACCGGTCAGTTTGCGCATGGCTTGGGACATAAGACGTGCTTGTGAACCCACCTGCGCGTCCCCCATGTCACCCTCAAGCTCCGATTTTGGCGTAAGAGCCGCAACGGAATCCACAACCACAACCGAAACAGCTCCAGAGCGCACCAGTGTTTCGGTGATTTCCAAAGCCTGCTCACCCGCATCGGGCTGAGAGATCAGCAAGTCGTCAAGATTAACACCAAGCTTTTTGGCATATTGCGGATCAAGCGCGTGCTCGGCATCCACAAACGCACAAATGCCGCCGGCCTTTTGTTCTTCGGCGACCACGTGAAGCGCCAAAGTCGTCTTACCGGAGCTTTCCGGACCATAAACTTCAATGATCCGTCCTTTTGGAAGACCGCCTATACCAAGCGCAATATCTAGACCAATTGAGCCGGTTGAGACCGCCTCAATATCCAGAACAGCGCCCTGGCCAAGCTTCATAATAGAGCCTTTGCCGAAGTTCCGCTCAATTTGCGAGAGAGCTGATTCCAGCGCTTTTTGTTTATCCATGCCGCGTCTTTCGTCGAGATCCAGAAGTGGAGTTGCCATTGTTATATCCTTTATTTCACATCCAGCTTTGTCCGGCAATCACTGCTCATGTTCGCCTCTTGTTCTTATTCACAAGATGGGACCAAAATGTGAACATTGCAATTAAAATTTTCAGTAACGCTACAATTGTTGCTTTTGGTTTATGTTCCGTAAATACTGGTGCCTCAGATAAAAATCGGGCGATATACTTTATAATATGCTGATATCATTAAAAAATAACATTGCCTTCCTGGCGATGACAAAGACCGGATCAACCTCTATCGAGGCCACACTTGCCCCGTTTTGCGACATTGTATTTACGCAGGACCCGCGTGTGAAACATATGCAATTGCGTCGCTTCGAGCGATTCCTACGTCCCTATTTGAAATCATTGGACCATGATGGTGTAGAAACAACCTGTCTTTTTCGCAATCCAACCGACTGGTTGGGAAGTTGGTATCGTTACAGACAAAGAGATGCTTTGCTCGGAAATTCCAACAGCACCGCACAAGTTTCATTTGAAGATTTCGTACTGAGTTATTTGGACGAAAACCCCAAGCCTTTTGCTCGTGTCGGCCAACAATCAGAGTTCATCATCGATAAACAGGGAAACGTAGGGATCGATTACCTGTTTCGATACGATCAATTTGAGAAGTTTGAGAGGTTTATGTCTGATCGCATGAACCAACCTCTCAAGTTCGATCATTTGAACGCCTCGGCCGCCAAATCATTGGAGCTTACCACAGGCACCCGAACGCGACTTGAAGGCAAGTTATCTCGCGATTTCGAGATATTTGAAAGTATCACCCCCTGATCAGACGGCTTCCTTCTCCATCTGCTCTTTCACCGTATGTGTGAGTTCGTTTAGCGAGAAAGGCTTGGGAAGGAAGGTCGCGTTGGGAACGCTGATTTGCCCCCCTTCAAAGACATCCTCCGCATAGCCAGAGACGAAAACAACACGAACATCAGCGCGTTTTTGTTGCGCCATTTTCACCCATGTGGGTCCGTCCATTCCGGGCATAATCACATCCGAGACGAACACATCCACCTCCAAGTCATCGTCTTCGAGAATTTCGAGCGCCTCTTCCGCTGATCCGGCCTCAATCACGGTATAGCCGCGAATATTAAGCGCACGCGCTGCAAATGATCGCACGGGAACTTCATCTTCCACGAGAAGGACAATGCCCCGACCCGTGAGATCTGTTGGCTGCTCATTCTTTTGCTCATCAGCCCCCACCAAGTCCGGCGCTTCAGCATGGGACGGTAGATAGAGCGTGAATGTCGTGCCCGAACCCACCTCACTATTGGCAAAGATGAAGCCTCCGGTCTGCTTGATGATCCCGTAAGCGGTCGACAGCCCCAAACCTGTGCCCTCACCCACACCTTTAGTTGTGAAAAACGGCTCGAATATTTTTGATATTTTATCTTCGGGAATACCAACCCCAGTATCCGTCACATCAATTTGCACATAGGTCCCAAAGGGGATCACAACGCGATCCATTTTTTGATCTTGCTCGAAATTGGCGGTTTTAGTGCGGATCACAACTTCTCCGCCATTTGGCATCGCATCGCGCGCGTTCACTACAAGGTTCATAATGACTTGTTCCAGCTGGCGCTCGTCCACACGCACATTTGGCAGATTGTCATCATGCTCTATGCGCAATGTGACCTTTTCCCCCAACAGCCGGTTCAAGAGATGGTTTAAATCCGAGAGTGTGTCGTAAAGATCGATCACCTTTGGCAGCAACGTTTGCTTGCGCGAGAACGCCAAAAGCTGCCCCACAAGCGAAGCGGCGCGATTGGCGTTATGGCGAATTTGAATGAGGTCGCCGTAATCTGTATCCGAGGTTTCATGGCGCATCAAAATCAGATCGCAATGCCCGTTAATAGCGGTCAACAGATTGTTGAAATCATGGGCAACCCCGCCGGCCAATTGGCCAACCGCCTGCATCTTCTGGCTTTGAACAAACTGCGCTTCCAAGGTTTTGAATTCCGTAGCGTCATTCATCACCGCAAGAATTGAGAACTCCCCATCCAGTTGAACGCGATCCAATGTGACTTGAAGGAAAACCTCGCCCCCGTTTAGGCCACATCGCGCAACCTCGGTACGCATATGCGAGCGTCCTTGCATCATATCCTTTATGCGCTCGTCCATGGATCGGCCAAGGCCTTCCAAAAGCGCATTTAGATTTGCGCCAATTTGCGCTTCCTCACCAAGCAGGTTTTGCGCAGAACCGTTCACATAAAGCAGCTCGCCATCCGCCGACACCCGCGCTAAAGCCACCGGAAGCGCGTCGAGAAATTGATCGGTGCTGGCCCCTGCAAGATCCGTATCTGCGACTTCAGATGCCGCTTCCTTGCAGGCCTTTGGCGCCTCAACCTCCTCAAAACAAGGAGAAATCGTCCAAACCATATGCTCTGAACCGAATTTGAGCAGCTCAACACTTTGCCTCTGCCCCGAACGATCCTCGACGACCTCCTGAACCTTCGCATCACTTAACACCGCTTGTCGCAAACGATGTTCGAGCGCTCGCGCATGTTGAAACGAGGCGCCCAGAATAGCTTCCACCGACCCGTTTTGCCCAAAATCGTGAATATCTCTGTGACCGTTTTGCGCAATCAGATCACCATTATGATCCTCCAAAACAGCCGGAAAATCGCTCTCCTGATAGAGCCCTTGAAACACATCATGTAATTCACGCACACGCGCTTGGCGAAACAGGTGAACACCGAGTAAAATCACCGATACGCTTCCAACAGCCACACCTATGGTCAGAAAGCCAATTGCCTGTATCGGATCACTCAAGCGCACGGCCACCGCGCAGATCATCACGGCGATAATTGCCAACAACAATACGGGGCGGCGCATACGGCCAAAGCCCTCGGAAAGCGGAGCGGTAATGACAGGCGAGGACAGGCGTGCGGGCATAAAAGAGATTCCGAATCTTTCGATCCGACCTTTTCGTTTCTCTACCCATTTCGCTCTGAGAAGGTTAAAATAGACTGTATCGGATTTAAATTACAACCCTAAGTTTAGCTAACGTCGCGACATTCTTGCCGCAAAAAATCCGTCGCCAATCTCAACTGGCGTAAACAAGCGGCTATCCTCAAGCGTAAACTCCGGTGAGGCCTCCAGAAACGTCTCAACTTGGGACATATTTTCCCGATCCAGCACCGAACAGGTCGCATAACAGAGCACCCCACCCGCTTTGACGTAAGTGGCCGCTTTGCTCAGGACGTCTTCCTGAATTTTAATCAAATTTTCAAGATCATCCGGCGAAAAGCGCCATTTTGCATCGGGTGTCCGGCGCCATGATCCACTCCCTGAACAGGGTGCGTCCACAAACACCAGATCAAAACTGCCTGTAACAAGATCGCGATGACCCGGCGATGCAATTGAAATCCGCGCACCCGCCCGCGCCGCACGCGCCGGAAGGTCATTCATGCGCACCGTCGCAATATCATGGGCCACAACAGAACCATCCCCGTTTATCGCATCAAACAGGGCCAACGCTTTGCCGCCGCCACCTGCACAATAATCCAAAACCCGCATTCCGGGCTTGGCCTCAGCAAAGAGGGCCGCCGCCTGAGAGGAGGCATCCTGCAGCTCCACAATACCGTCACGATAAGCTTTGGATTGGCCAACACGGCGATGATTTTCCGTCACGCGCAAGGCCGTTGGAACGCCAGCCACAGGCTCGGTCTCGATGTCATCTGCACGCAGCAGGGCTTGCGCGTCAGAAAGATCAGCCTTGGCGCCATTTACGCGCAAATCCACAGGAGCGCGGACCAACATCGCCTCCATCACTGCCTCAAAATTCGCACCAAGCGAGCGCTTCAAATCAGCATCCAGAAAGTCCGGATAGTTCAGACGCACCGGATCAGGGGCCGTCGCAACCTCCGCCAAAGCATCGCGTTCAACATCCGTTAAAGGCTCGGGATCATAGTGAAGGCCCGTAAAAAGACTATCAAGATCAAGGCCTTGACTTTGGGCATACGCCACCACGATCGCGCGCCCCGTCTCAACCCCGCCCAGATGGGTCAGACTGCGCCGCGCACGCAGGCAATCAAACACAATATCCCTGATCGCCGCACGATCCCGAGACCCCGCATAGCGGTTTTGCCGCCCCCATTTGGTCAGGGTCAGCCCAGCCGGATGCCCGGCTAAAACAGCATCAAGGATCTCAATGGCAGTGGACAGGCGTGCAGCAGGCGTCATCTTGAAACTCTAACCGAGCAAGACTTCATGGCAACGTCAACCGCTCGACCGGTAATTTGGCGCTTCACGGGTAATGGTCACATCATGCACATGGCTCTCTTTGAGACCGGCTCCGGTAATGCGCACCATCTCACTGTCCGAGCGCATTTCCTCCACGGTCCCGTTTCCGGTGTAGCCCATGGCTGCACGCAATCCGCCAACCAACTGGTGGATAACCGGACCAACAGGCCCCTTATAAGGCACCTGCCCCTCGATGCCCTCAGGCACTAATTTCTCCGCACTGGCCTCTTTCTGGAAATAGCGATCCGCCGAACCGCGCGCCATGGCAGACACCGAGCCCATACCGCGATAGGCCTTAAACGAGCGGCCCTGATAAAGGATCACCTCACCGGGCGCCTCATCCGTCCCTGCCAGCATTGAGCCGATCATGGCCACAGAGGCACCGGCCGCAATCGCCTTGGCAAAATCACCTGAGTACTTGATACCTCCATCGGCAATCACAGGCACATCACCCGCCGCAGTCGCACAATCATTAATGGCCGTGACCTGAGGCACGCCCACACCAGCCACAATCCGAGTGGTACAGATGGAGCCCGGCCCGATCCCGACCTTCACCGCATCAGCCCCCGCATCAATCAGCGATTTGGTCGCATCCGCTGTGGCCACATTGCCCGCGATGACCGCGACGCCCGCATTCTTCTTGAGGCGTTCAACCGCTTTGCCAACACCCTCGGAATGTCCGTGGGCCGTATCAATAACAACCACATCAACACCCGCATCCGCCAAAGCCAAGGAGCGCTCATAGCCCGCGTCCCCAACAGTCGAGGCCGCAGCGACCCGAAGACGCCCTTTCTCGTCCTTGGTGGCAGACGGGTTCAGCACAGCTTGCTCAATGTCCTTAATGGTCAAAAGACCGGTCAGCTTGTTGTCCTTATCCACCACCAACAGCTTCTCAAGCCGCCGCGCCTCCATCAGAGACTTGGCCTCCGCCAGATCAGCAGGCTCGCGCAACATGGCGAGGTTTTCCGAGGTCATCATCACCTTCACGGGCGTGTCGTCCGAAGACGCAAAACGCATATCGCGATTGGTCACGATCCCAAGCACCCGACCGCTCTCATCCACAACCGGAAAACCGGTGATCTTATAACGGGCCTGAAGCGCCTTGGCATCCGCCAACGTCTGATCCGGCGTCAACGTAATAGGCGTATAAACCACCCCGGACACAAACCGCTTCACGCGGCGTACTTCACGCGCCTGCTGCTCGATATCAAGGTTACGGTGAATAACGCCAATGCCACCCACCTGCGCCATGGCAATGGCCATCGCGCTTTCAGTCACCGTGTCCATGGCCGAGGAGACCAGAGGGATATTCAGATTAATCGAGGAGGTTAAACGGGTCCGCGTATCCGCCGTTGCAGGCAGCACAGAAGATGCCGCCGGCACGAGTAAAACATCGTCAAAAGTGAGGGCCTCACGCAGGTCCATTATAGCCTCCTAGGACATGGGGTATTGGCACCGCCGTTTCTCATGAAGCGTGGTGGAATGCAACATATATTGTCTTGGAAAACGACATGACCTGTATATAGCGCGTCTCATCTGCGCCCAGAAAGCTGCGGAAACAGTAGACTTGGCGCCCCGATCATGGAAACAATGCCCCAAAGCAAACACCATAAAAGC
>CAZXRG010000088.1:0-6838 GCA_964642935.1 uncultured Rhodobacterales bacterium
AAGACGGTCATCGCCATCGCCCACCGTCTGTCCACCATTGCCAAAATGGACCGGATCATCGTCATGGATGCAGGCAAGATCGTCGAGGATGACACCCATGAGGCGCTACTGGCACGCGACGGCCTCTACGCCTCCTTCTGGAAACGCCAATCCGGCGGTTTCCTCGGCCTCAACACAGCCGCTGAATAAAACCGATCGAGAGGCTCCGGCCCCTCGATCCCCCATAAATCTTCAAAAACCGTGCAAAACCTCACAGAACAATTGTGCCATTTGCCCGAATTCTCCTGACATTCTTGAAACCTAAGGAGAAATCGAAATGACACCTATACTCACAACGGTAAACCCGACCCTCCCAATCGGTCCGATCGTCACTTTCCCGCCCATCACGATCACTGGCACCAACGCCTCGGAAATCCTCAACGGTAACTTTTGGAGCAACACTATCTACGGCTATGGCGGCAACGACCGTATCAACGGCTACTCTGGCCATGACCGCATGTATGGCGGTTCTGGAAACGACACAATCGACGGCGGCTTGGGCAATGACACAGCCTATGGCGGTTCGGGCAATGATCGGATTTACGACGGCGCTGGCGATGATCTGAGCTACGGCGGGTCTGGCAATGACCGCATCATCATGGGCGAGGGCGATGACACCGCCTATGGCCAATGGGGCAATGACTTCATCTCTGCCACGCAAGGCGGAGTGAACACATTGAACGGCGGCAGCGGCCATGACACGCTCTACGTCTATGATGACCGTGAAGCCGGACATTATTCAATCGGCTCCAACAAAATGCATGGCGGCTCCGGCAATGACGTCTTTTACATGATCGGCGGTTCGATCAATGCCTATGGCGACTCAGGCGCGGATCAATTCCGCTTCTTCTCCGGCCCTGAAAATGCTTGGCACTACGTGGACGGCGGCACCGGAGACGACGACTTTTTCATTCACAGAGTTGACGAGGGCCTGTTCATCCAAGTCCAAGGCTTCGATGATGCCAATGAAACCATGACCTTCTATGATGGGTTTGGCCCAAGCGTCTCCACGCTCGACAGCAATGGTAACGGTATTCTGGATACGGGCGATACTTACGTGAGTGCTGCCGGAGGCTTCCATACCCGCATCCAAAATGGTGATCTGGATGTGCTGATCTGGGAAGACGGCTACCTGGACGCAGACGCTTTCGCCATCGCCTAACCCAAACCATAAAACAGGAGGACCGGTTCAACAGAGCCGGTCCTTCACCGCACCATCAGAGTATGCATCCCCGCCTGAACCACCTCACCCCGCTGGTTTCGCGTGGCACAGTCCAGCTCCAAGATTCCGCGTCCCGAAGATTTCGAGCGCCGCTTGCTGAGCACTTTCACTTCGACCACAAGCGCATCATCCGCATAAATTGGCCCCTTAAAATCCCAGGTCCAGCTTAAAGAGGCGACCGCATCAAAGGCCTCTTCCGCTTGGCTTTTCAAACCATCGGTGACTGCCAACCCAAGCAATCCATGGGCCACACGCTTCTCATATCCCCGTGCTTGCGCCGCCTGATCATCAAGATGAATTTCAAACTTATCACCAAACACATGGGCAAAGGTTTCGATCATTTCAGCAGTAACCACCATGGTTCCGGTCTCAATCACCTGACCAACGACAATGTCATCAAAATCCAAAACTGTCCTAGAGCTCACAGAAAGCCGCCTTTCAAACCATCACTCTCAAATGATGGAAGATCAAAAGCTGCAATGCAAGAAAAGCCGAAAGGCCCTCAGGCCTTCGTCCCGTATAAAACCTCTGCCCGTTTCTCAAACGCCCGCACCACCTGCTGCATGGCCTGATGAAACACCACGCCAATCAAAGCCTGCAACGTCCGCGATTTAAACTCGAAATCCACAAAGAAATTGACCGTGCAGGACCCGTCATCCACAGGCTCGAAATGCCAGTTGTTCACCAGATACTTAAACGGCCCGTCAATATAGGACACATCAATCTTGCCAGCCTCAGGGTTGAGAACCACCCGACTGCCAAACTTCTCGCGAAACACTTTGAAGGACACGATCATATCCGCGTCCACAGTCTCACACCCGTCCACCAAACTGCTCTTTCGCTTGCGAACCGCCGCACACCAGGGCAGGAATTCCGGATAATCCTCGATATTCGCAATCAGATCGTACATTTGGCGGGCCGAATAGGGCATCACCCGAGTTTCCGAATGTGTGGTCATATGCGCTCCCTCATTCTGCGCGAAAGGACACGCATCATCAAAACGCTCTAGTCCAACTTCATCCTAGGCTCTACACATAAGCACGAGCTATGATAAGGACCAGTATGGATCACTCGAATTATGTCATAGAACAGTTGATTTCTGCTAAATCAATTGCCGCGCGCATTGAAGAACTGGCCTCTGAAATCGAAACCCACTTTGCCGATACCAACAAACTGGTGGTCGTGGGAATGCTGAGGGGCTCCTTCGTTTTCATCGCCGATCTGGTGCGTGAATTGGACTTGCCCGTGGAAGTCGATTTTCTGGAGGTCTCTTCTTACGGGGATGCAACCGAATCCTCGCGCGAAGTGCGCATCCTCAAGGATCTCCGTGGCGAGATAAGCGGGCGCGACGTTCTAATTGTCGAAGACATTGTCGACACCGGCCATACCCTTGCCCATGTGGTGGATTATCTGAAAACCCGAGCACCGGCGCGTCTGGAAACATGCGCCCTTTTGGACAAACCGTCTCGCCGTGAGGTTGATGTGAAAGCCTCCTGGACCGGCTTTGAAATTCCCGACGAATTCGTCGTTGGCTACGGCATCGATTATGCGCAACGCAATCGCAATTTGGCCTATATCGGCGCGGTGAAATTCATTCAGGACTAGAACCTATGTCAATGATCTGGCTGTTCCGAATGAAAAGATGGGTGCAAAACCCACCATCCCCCAGACGCATCAAATTTGTGTTCACCATAATCGCGCTCTGCATCGCCTTGGTGCTTTACGAGCGTTTTGTGGGCTGGCCTGATTGGCTGACCGTGCATGAACGGCCACGTCGACTACCAAAATTCTGATTTAGAATCTGAAAGGTCTGACCGCTGTTGCGGCCAGACCTCCAACAGACATCCCCGAAGTGTGCGAAGATCCGGCTTGCGGATCTGAAACCTCAATTTACTCACGGGGGAGAGCAAATAGAGGCTGACGAGCGTTTACCCCCACGGAAAAGCTCATCTGCCTTCGAAAAGGCGCAACAACACAAAAGAAAACGACGTCGAGACCACGAGGGAAACGTGAATACGGCGTTGTTTTTATCCGCGTTGCAGTCTCTATATTAACAATTGTTTAATGTAATACTGTGATTTGCGTCACAGTTGGATGATTATTTAGCAAGTTTTTTCAACCGAGCGGCCCGAAGCTGCTCAAAATCATCGCCTGCATGATAGGAAGACCGCGTTAATGGCGTGGCAGAGACCATCAAAAAGCCCTTCCCGAAGGCGGCTGTTTCATAGCTCTTGAACTCGTCCGGTGTGACAAAGCGGGCCACAGCATGGTGCTTGGGACTTGGTTGCAGGTATTGTCCAATGGTCAGAAAATCCACATCGGCTGCGCGCATATCATCCATGACCTGCAGCACCGATTGGCGATCCTCCCCCAAACCGACCATGATACCGGATTTGGTAAACATGGCGGGATCCAACTCCTTGACCCTTTGTAAAAGCCGCAAAGAATGGAAATACCGTGCACCCGGGCGCACCTCCGGATAAAGGCCGGGGACCGTTTCCAGATTGTGGTTAAACACATCGGGCTTGGCCTCAACCACCGATTGTAAAGCCTCGTCGGAACATTTCAGGAAGTCCGGCGTGAGAACCTCGATGGTAGTCGATGGCGTTTTCCGGCGCACCGCGCGAATGGTCTGGGCAATATGCTCGGCCCCCCCATCGGCCACATCGTCGCGATCCACCGAAGTGATCACAACATGGTTCAACTGCAGCTTTTCCACCGCAACGGCCACACGACCGGGCTCAAACGGATCAAGCGCATCCGGCTTGCCCGTGGCCACATTGCAAAACGTACAACCGCGCGTACAAATCTCGCCCATGATCATCATCGTGGCATGACCCTGAGACCAGCATTCCCCCACATTCGGGCAGCCCGCCTCTTCGCACACGGTCACAAGATCATTGTCCCGCATAATATCGCGCGTGCGCTTATACCCCTCAGAGGTCGGCGCTTTCACCCTGATCCAATCGGGCTTGCGCAAGATCGGCGTGTCGGACTTATGGGCCTTTTCCGGGTGGCGTTGCTCGCGGTCTTTAAGGTCACGCATCTGTTGGCTCCGTAATGCTTTAACCTTCATATAGGTGCATCCGGTTAATTTGTCTTCCCGGATTCGCCTTGGCAGGGCAGGGTTGTTGCAAACGCATGACCCATGTTCAAACCCCAGGCTCTGCGGCTATCGGTCGCGCATTTCCTAGATGGGAAAAACGCGCGTTTTTTCCCATAACGTAAACGTCAACACATCTGGCATAAGCAGATCACAGAGCGTGTATTGCTCTAAACTGGGAGTGACTTGATCTAACAGCGCAGCCCGGCCAGAACGGCCAGAGGTCGAAGCGCTCGAGAAAGTCACAAAGGCCGCTGCTTTGAGTACAATGGTGAGTGAGTGCAGAGTAAAGCGGTTGGGGGCCAGATTCAGACGGTGAGCACGTGTATTGTGCCTGTTTAATGTGAGACGAAGGGCGTGCGCTTCGTGCTGCTGCTGTGCGGCCTTCGTCTCCATATTTCTTCCAAGACTTACTGCTCGATATTGAGGTCCAGACCCCGTTGCGGCGTCACCTCATTCAATTCGAAATCCCGACGGTTCAGGATATGAAGCGTTAGAATTTGAATTTTGTTAATGCATCTCAACGCCGCCGGATAAACCCGATGGTTCACACGGCGGGTCTCAAAATAGAGAAGCTGTTGGGCCTCATCAAAGGCATTGGAAAACGCAAATGTCGCCCAACCCGGATTAATCCCGTGTTCCTTCAGCGTCAGAGCAATCCCGTCTAAAGGGCATTCAAAGTCCTCACCGAACCGACCCGCATAGATGGCGTCCAGAAAACCCTGAACATTGTCAAAAACCGAATTCAGATCACGCACGGTCATCGTATCTTGGGCGGTTTCTTCCTTGACGATCTTCATGGGGATTTCCATCCGCCAGGTTTTGGTGATCTTGCGAAGATGCGGTGAAAGGATGCCAAATTCGGCCCGAAACGCATCATCAATGCCCAACATCCGATGGATTTGGGAAAGAGACAGTAAATCCGGCGATTTCCTGCTTTTAGAGGCCGTCCTAGTCGCTGATGTCATATCATTTTGCTCGCTGCTCATCCCTTAAAGATAAGCTCCGACGCTAAAGATCAGCTTAAATTAATCCTGCCACTTTTCATCAAATTTTCCGGTTAGCAAAAACTCGATCGTGGCCGCAATCACCTCACCACTCAACATCATCGTGGAATGGGCCGAATTCAGCTTCACCCGTTTCTCAGCTGGCGCATGCCCCCAAGCACTCTCAACCGAAACCTTCCCGTCATTCTCCCCTTCAATCCCCGTGATCAAGGTCAGGGCAGGGATGGCCGCCGTTCCGGCAATGGCCCCAATATCAAGCCCCTCATCAAGCGCATTCTTGGGCGTCAGCTCCGACAGGGCAGGCCCCATCAAAGTCCCCAAAATCTCCGCCTTTGCCGCGATCTCGGACCCGAAATTGGGCGCACCCAATTGCACAATCCGCCCACGCCTTTGAACCGGAAGCCGCATCATCAGGTTCTTGGCTAAGATCCCGCCCAAGGAATGCCCGACAAAATTCAGCACACCATCCTGCGGCAACTCTTCAAACAACATATCCGTCAACTCGGAAATGCTGGCCTCTCTGGAAGGATAATCCATTAACTCCGCATCAAACCTTGCCGTCTTCAAGCGGAGATACAAAAACCGCATGGAAACCGAGGAGCGCCCAAGCCCATGGAGAACAAGAACCTTCACCAATGGGGTGGCTTTTGATCAGCCAGAACAACACCGCCACCGCCCGCCTGCGCGTCAGCCGCATTCTCCAGCAAGAGCGAAACCCGACGGGTCAAACGCTCGATCTGATCCCCCTGTTTGGCGACCATATCACTGAGATCATCTATGACCTGAGTTTGATGGGACAGCTGGATTTCCAGCTCGGTGACCCTGTCATTGGCACTGGCCATGGTAACTCCCTAATTCGACCCCTTTTAAATAGGCTGAGAGATCAAGGGTCGCAAGTGGCCCATCGACACATGTGCCCTACCGCGCTAGGTCAGTGGGTATGAGCAAAGATGAACACGCCCGCGCCCTTAGAGATAGCCTTGGCTGTTATGCCACGGGTGTCACCGTTGTGACCACCATGACCCCGGATGGGCCCCTTGGAATGACCGCCAATAGCTTTGCCTCCGTGTCGCTGGACCCGCCTCTGGTGCTTTGGTCCCCGGCCCGTAAATCCGCGCGGTTCCCGGCGTTCGAAGCCGCCGACCATTTCGCAATTCATGTGCTGGCAGAAGATCAGCAACCCATAGCCTCCGCCTTTGCAGCCTCGGGACTGGAGCCATTTTCCGATCTGGAGTTCACCAAGGGTCTCGGAGATGTCCCGCTCCTGAAAGGCTGTGCGGCGCGTTTTGAATGTGTGCAATCCGCAGGCCATGACGGTGGAGACCATCTGATCCTTGTGGGTGAGGTCAAAGAGTTCCAAGGCAGTCAGCTCAGACCGCTCCTCTATCATCGCGGGGACTACGCCCAACTGGCCTTTGACTGAGACGCTCACAATAAAAACGGCGCTTTGAACCTGTCAAAGCGCCG
>CAZXRG010000088.1:6938-12541 GCA_964642935.1 uncultured Rhodobacterales bacterium
GTCACATCGAATTACAGATCATTACAAAATCTAACGCTACGTCACCTGATGCCCGATAAGAGAATGACAACAAGTTGATGCGCCAGTGACGGATAAGGCTGCTAAGAGAGAGGCACGCTTATTAGGAGAGCCCATGCGTTATCTCGGCATCATCTTTTTCCTCGCAACGACACAAGCGGCACTGGCCCAGAATTGGAATCTCCGGCCTTGGGACGGCGAAATGAACCGCGAAGAAGTCGTTGAATGGGTAGTAGGCGAAGATATCCTGTTCATGGATGGAGGCGTGGCCCGCTACGGCACCGATGGGCGTTACGCCTATGTCTATGGTGGCGGAAGAACCTTTGAGGGCGATTACGATATCAAAGACGACGGCTCGATCTGTGTGGAGTTTGATGACGGGAACGCACGCTGCGACCGCTATGTGCTCCACGGCGAGCGCTTGGTCATGCTCTCTGAAAACGGCCGCCGCTTTCCGGTTGCGCCGTAACGGCGCTCAGGCGTCGTCCCCGTTAAAGGTCTCCGCCTCCAAAAACCGCTCCAAAGCATCCAGATTAACCGCCTCGAATTGCCCGAAACTCTCCATCCAGATCGAGGCATCCTTCATGGCCACCGGATTAAGCCCGCACCATTTCACCCGCCCGCGTTTTTCCTGAGTGACCAGCCCTGCGGCAATCAGAATGTTGATGTGCTTGGAAATGGCCGTCAAAGACATCTCGAATGGCTCCGCCACATCCGTCACTGCCAGATCATCTTCCAACAGCATCACCAAAATCTCCCGACGGGTGGGATCGGAAAGCGCGGAGAAGACAAGATCGAGCGGGTCAGCCATGCGCAATCGCTATGCCCTGCGCCCCCAACCGTCAACCAATTGGTTTAACTTTAGGCCAGTGCTCCCGAATGCGCTTCAAGGCTCTCCCGCATATGATGCGCCAACTCTCTCCCCTTTTTACCTGAGATGAGATGCCGGGCACTCGCTGGCCGCTCCTTTGACAACATCAAGTCCTCAAAATCGGGGATCAACTCGCGCAGTTCTTCCAAAGCCTCATCTGGCAATGATTTGATTGCCTCCGGCCCCACCAAAAGAGACTCCGCAAGCGCGCCATTGGCATAGACCACCTCATGGCGGTCGCAGAGAAAATGCACATAACACACAGTTTTAGGTGCGGGCGCCGTCTCCACCCCGTCAAGCGACAGAAGATGTTTGGCCGCCACTAATACCTCATCATGGTCGAACATGCGTTTGGCAATTGGACCTTTGATCAAAATCCGATGCTGCGGGCTGACCGAAAGATCATGCGCAGGCGTTCCGTCACCCAAAGCCCCTTTACGAATAGTGATAGGTGCGATTTTCGGCGTGGTGATCATTTTTGCCAAAGATATCTGCCGAGCAAACACCCAACGCACCGCCTGAAACCCGTTATCCAATGTCTCAACCAGATCGCCTGCGACCAAATCTTCGACATTCTTCAAGCCTTGGTCCGTCGCAATTTGGGTCCCTTCACAAAAGCACACCACAAGATCACCCATCACGCCACCACTGGCGTCGTTGTTATAAGGCGACAGCTGAAGGCTGGTATCTCTCATAAAGACTTCGAGATCGGGATCGTTCGTGTCGATCGAACGCCCCTGAGAATCTGTACTAGAACTGTCCAGAATGGTCAGAGTACCACCATTGTAAGGCACGACCGGATCGGCAAAATCCCCTGTGTCCGGATCCCAAGCGCGTGATACCAGATAGCCCTTATTGCCATCACTTCCAAAAGCATAAACATCGATGCGATGATAAAGCCCTGTGGTGGGATCTTCAGCCAGAAGGTTGTAGTTGTACTCCACCCGTGTGGCCGCCGTGACGCTAACGCCATTGATGGAACCGGTCGAGTTTACAAAATTGGTTGTGCCAGCATCATCGACATAAGCCGTATCAGAGACATCCAGTGTCGATTTATTGCCCGCAAAAGCGATCGTATCGCCTGCGTCTATCGTCGTGCTACTGTCGGCGGCACTGCCGCTAAGATCCACCGCGCCCGTCCCGCTGAGCGAGTTATCTTGAAAGAATGATACTGCAACCACCACGTTCTCCTTCGCGCACCAATGCGTCCCAAATAGGAACAATAGGGGAACTTGATTAAAAAAGGATTGAACGGGCTGACGTGTTTCAAGGGGAATAATGTGAATCGTCAACCAAATGGTTGAATATAGATATGAGCGGTACTCGCAGCGCCCCAAAGCCCTCCCACATCGTTGCATCAAATTTTATACAATTAAATCAATGGGATAATTGTGAACCGATCCGTTGACAGTACAAACGCTTAAGACTAGTTTCCGCTCGATTGTCCGAAAGGGATCAAACGGCGACTGGAGGAGAGATGAGCGATACGCCTAATCCTTCCGAAATGCGCGATTTTGAGGAGCGTCTGAACGCTGCCAAACGCGCCCAAGAGCCGGATGAGACAAAGCGCCATGTGCATCACGATGCAGGCGCCGCTTGGAGGATGGTCATCGAGCTGGTCACGGGGATCGTGGTTGGCTTTGGCATCGGATACGGGTTGGACACGCTCTTTGGCACCCTCCCCATCTTTCTGGTGCTGTTCACATTGCTAGGCTTCGGAGCCGGGGTGCGCGTTATGATGCAAACCGCTCAGGAGGCCCACTTAGACGCCGCGAAAGCGCAAGAGACGAAGGACGAGGCCTGATGGCAGACACAAAAGCAGAAGGTGCTGGAAGCGGTTTGAACATCCATCCAATGGATCAGTTTGTACCGCAAACACTGTTTGGTGACGGAGCCCTGACGTGGTATTCGATCTCCAACGCAACCCTCTGGTTTGCTCTGGCCATTCTGGCAACAACTCTTCTTCTGGTCTTCGGAACGCGCTCACGCGGCATGATCCCGACACGCTCACAGTCCGTGGCCGAGATGATCTACGGTTTCATCCACAAAATGGTCGAAGACATTTGCGGTAAAGAAGGCCTCAAATACTTCCCATATATCATGTCGATCTTCATGTTTGTCCTTGTGGCCAACGTCATCGGCCTCCTCCCTTACTCATTCACAACCACAGCCCACCTTTGGGTGACAGCCACGCTGGCATTCGTGATCTTCATCGCGATCACAGCCATCGGCTTTTACAAGAACGGCCTTGGCTACTTCCAACTGCTTTGGGTCTCCGCCGCACCACTTCCGATCCGTCCGGTCCTGTTTGTGATCGAGCTGATCTCCTACTTCGTGCGCCCCATCAGCCACTCCATTCGTCTTATGGGTAACATGATGGCCGGCCACGCGGTGATCAAAGTGTTCGCAGGGTTCGCCGGAGCCATGGGCCTTGGCGCAATCATCCCGATCTTCGGCATTGTGGCGGTCTACGGTCTCGAGATCCTCGTGACCACCATCCAAGCCTACGTGTTTACAATTCTGACGTGCGTTTATCTAAAAGACGCGCTTCACCCGTCTCACTAACTAATTTTCAGTCATTCCAGATAAAGGAGCATCATCATGGAAGGCGATATCGCAGAGGGCATGAAACTTTTGGGCGCAGGCCTTGCATCAATCGGCATGGGTGGCGCAGCCATCGGTGTGGGTAACGTTGTAGGCAACTACCTGTCGGGTGCCTTGCGCAACCCAGCAGCTGCAGCTGGTCAAACAGCAACCCTGTTCATCGGTATTGCGTTCGCGGAAGCTTTGGGGATTTTCTCATTCCTCGTATCGCTTCTGCTTATGTTCGCACTCTAAGACGACTTAGCTCCTGATCGGGTGCGCTTAACGGCGCGCCCATAGGATTTTGTCGGATAGGAGGCCGAAATGGCAGCACCCAAGGGTGGACATTATGAGGGCATGCCGCAGCTAGACCCTGCGTTTGCCGGTAACCTGATCTTCTGGTTCTGCATCACCATGGTGGTGTTGTTCTGGATTCTCAACAAGATCGCGTTGCCACGGATTTCCGGTATCATCGAGGATCGCCACACGGCGATTGCCAATGATCTGGACCAAGCAGCTGCTCTCAAGCAGCAGGCAGTCGAAGCGGAAGAAGCCTACAATCAGGCTCTTGCGGACGCGCGTGCGGAATCGCAGCGGATTTCAGCGGAAACTAAAGCTGGCATCCAAGCGGACCTCGACGTGGCAATCGCCAAAGCCGATGCGGAGATTGCAGCCAAAACAGCCGAAAGCGCTGGCCGGATCGACGAGATCCGCGCAAGTGCGATGAAGAGCGTGAAAGAAGTCGCAGGCGATGCCGTCGGCGATATCGTCTCAGCCGTCGCACCTGTGAAAGCAGACGCCAAAACGCTGAAAGCGGCAATCACCAGCCGGATGAAGGGGACCTGATATGGAGTTTCTAAACAACACCGATATCGTCGTCGCCATCGCGTTTGTGATCTTCGTTGGCATCCTGCTCTATGTGGGCGTGCCAAAGATTATCGCGAAACTTCTGGATGATCGCGCTGATAAGATCAAAGCCGAGATTGATGAGGCCCGTGCATTGCGCGAGGAAGCACAATCCCTGCTGGCATCCTTTGAGCGTAAGCAAAAAGAGGTTCAGGCCCAAGCCGATAAGATCGTAGCCAATGCCAAAGAAGAGGCAAACGCTGCAGCGGCCAAAGCCAAGGATGACCTGAAAGTCTCCATCGAACGCCGCATGGCCGCCGCTGACGACCAGATCGCATCCGCTGAAGCCTCAGCCGTGCAGGAAGTCCGCGACAACGCCGTGACCGTGGCAATTGCTGCGGCTCAGGACGTGATCGCCAAGAACCTGGCCGCCAAAGACCAAGGCGCTCTGATCGACCAAGCGATCTCGGAAGTGGGCACAAAGCTCCACTAATCCGGTTCAATCGACCAAGTTTAAAACCCTCGGGAACAGATGTTTCCGGGGGTTTTCTTTTTGGAGTAACCGTTGGTCGCAACCAAAGAACAAGACTGCCCGTGGGCTGGCGCTCCTACGTCAGGTCGCGCATCTCAAGGGTATCGCGCGGTAGTGTGGTCCTATCATAGATTTGCCCTCGATAACCGAATGACACCAAATATTTTGAAACTCTGTGATGATCCTCACAGAAAAGAAGAGCAGCGATCCTTCATCCCTGCAAAATGCCGACCATTGTGGCGGCGGTTTTGAAAGAAGGGCGAGACGATGGCTAAAATGACCGTAGCAGATTATGTGGTTATTCACGCAGGTAGGTTTTTATTGTCCCAAGAAATCGAAAGTGATGGAATCAATCGGCGATGGAAGGATTTCAACTTTAAATTGCCGGAAAATTTGGTGCTTGGTGAGGATAAGGCTCAATTTATCTTGCAATTTGAGGTGCAGCCAAGCGAGCGCTCCCACCTTGATGTGACACTGAATAACAACATCATTTCAGATGACGGTTATAACAAGTCTAACACGCGCATGTGCCAGAATATCTTTCCTTTTAGTCAGTTTGTTCGTGATAGATGTGTCAAGCCGAATTACCCATTGCGTTTCAAGATTGATGGCGGGCGCATGACGGTGAATGATGTGGTGCTATGGTACCAGGTTCACATCAATGGTTGAGGGGAACACTGAAACTTTAGTCCCAGACAAACCTACTGCGACCACAGCTCAGTCTTAGGATGAAACTGGGACCAAGCGAACCAA
>CAZXRG010000089.1:0-12512 GCA_964642935.1 uncultured Rhodobacterales bacterium
AGGCTCTCTTGGGTGACTGCGCCTATGTCTTGGCCGTCGATGAGGATCGATCCCGTCTCCACGTCACGGAAACGCAAGAGCAGGTTGACCAGCGAGGATTTACCCGCGCCCGAACGTCCGATCAGGCCGACCTTTTGACCCGGTTCGATGATCAGATTGACGTCGTCCAGACCTCCGCTGTCGCGCCCGTAGTGATGGGTGATGCTGTCAAAGCGGATTTCGGCATCGGTGATGGTTAAGGCAGGCGCGTTGGGTTGATCCCTGACGCTATGGGCAACCGCGACGCTTTGAAGGCCTTCGCGGATGACACCAGCGTGCTCGAACAGGCGGATGGTGACCCACATGATCCAGCCGGACATGCCGTTCATACGCAGGGTCAGCGCCATGGCGGCGGCCACTTCGCCGATGGAGACCGCGCCCAATTGCCAGAGCCAGATGGCCGCGCCGGAGACGCCGACGATCAGCACGCCGTTGATGATGTTGAGGCCCAAGGAGAGCTCGGTCATGAGGCGTAGGAAACGTTGGAAGCGGACGCGGTGGCGGCGCATGGAATGGCGGGCGTAGTCCTCCTCGCGGTGGTTGTCGGCGAAAAGTTTGACGCTTTCGATGTTGGCATAGGCGTCCACAACGCGGCCTGTGACCAAGGAGCGACCCGCGCTCCATTTTTCCGAGGCTACGGCCACGCGAATGGCGATCCAATAGGTATAGGCGGCGTAAATCACCATCCAGAGCACCATGGGCACGGCCAGTCGTCCGTCGATTTGGGTCAGGATTAACGTGGCACCAACCACATAGACGACGAAGTACCAGACGGCCTCGAACGCCATGTAGATGCTGTCTTCAACGGCGCTCCCCAGTTGCATGACGCGGTTGGAGAGACGGCCTGCGAAGTCGTTCTGGAAGAAGGCGCTGGACTGGCCGAGCATGTGTTTATGGGCCCGCCAGCGGACTTGGTCCTGCATGTTGCCCGCCAATGTTTGCTCAAGGAAAAGCCTTTGCAAACAGATCAGGAGCGGGCGTGCGAACAGGATGAAAACGGCTGCAATGATGAGTTCCGCGGAGTGACGGTTTGAGAATTCGGACGGCCCGGCCTCGGTCATAAGGTCGATCAGGCGGCCCGAATAGAAGATCAGACCGCTTTCCATCACGGCCACGATCAGGCCCGTGACAAGCATCCATGGAATCCATTTTCGAAAGGGCTCCATCTGGGTTTTCAGATAGTCCCAATAGCCCACGGGCGGCGTTTTTTCGTCAAACGGCGCAAACGGGTCGACCAGTTTTTCAAATGCCCGATACATGCTCCGGACCTTTCTTCAGAAATGTGCTTGGCGCAAGTGCGCTTTGAATTACCGGACCCGCTTACCGCGCGGGACCGGAGTGTTGTGTCTGCTGTAGGATGCCATCCGCCGGGGATTGGGCACGTTCACATAGAGACCCGCTTGGACAAAGATACGGTCGAAATGGAGCGGATCAGGGTCGGGCGCGGGTGTGCGTTTCGCCTTTTCCGCTGGTTTTGGCGGAAAATATGCGATCACGACACGGCGACCGCCCGGGAGGGCAAACCTGTACAATGTGCGTAACATTTGAGGAAACCTTTGACAGTAAGTTGAGCTGGAATGCGTGAAATCGGGCGACCGACTTCTCAATTGGGTCGGCCGTTTAGGCTAGATATGATCCAAATGTT
The DNA here is from genome assembly GCA_964642935.1 of uncultured Rhodobacterales bacterium. Taxonomy (GTDB): domain Bacteria; phylum Pseudomonadota; class Alphaproteobacteria; order Rhodobacterales; family Rhodobacteraceae; genus CAKZTM01. Next base: position 1,685 of record CAZXRG010000089.1, read on the forward strand.
CGCATCGTGCTCTCCTTTACCGTGAGCGGTTGGCTGGGCTTCTAGCATGACAAAATGTCGCATGTCATCCCCCTATTTTGAAAATTTTTAATTTCGGCGAATATCTGTAGAATGGCCGCTATCAGGAAACCGAGGACGTAAGCACGATGGATATGGACGACGAAAAGACACGGGCGAGTGCTTGGTTTCGACAGTTACGTGATGATATTTGTGCGCGGTTTGAGGGGCTGGAAGAGGCTTTGGCGAGCGGTCCACATGCGCATTTGCCGCCTGCGAAATTCGAGCGCAAAGAGACGCGGCGCGATGCGGATGGTGATGGCGGCGGTGGTGAAATGTCGGTGATGAAGGGGCGCTTGTTTGAGAAGGTGGGGGTGAATATCTCGACCGTTTTCGGCAGTCTTGGAGAGGCGGCTCAGAAGTCCATGTCAGCGCGCACGGGCATGGAGGGGATCAAGGATGATCCGCAGTTTTGGGCGGCTGGCATTTCGCTGGTGGCGCATATGCAATCGCCCAAAGTGCCTGCGGTTCACATGAACACGCGTATGTTCTGGACGCCCCATGGCTGGTGGTTCGGCGGTGGTTCTGATCTCAATCCGATGGTTGAGGTTGAGGAGGACACGGCGTTTTTCCATGGCGTTCAAAAGGCCGCTTGTGACCGTCATGACGGGGAATATTACCCGAAGTATAAGGCTTGGGCGGATGAGTATTTCATGAACCGTCATCGCGGAGAGCCGCGCGGTGTGGGCGGGATTTTCTATGATGATCATTGCACTGGCGATTGGGAGGCGGATTTTGCCTTTACACAAGATGTGGGTCGGGCGTTTCTAGATGCCTTTCCGCCGTTGGTGGAGAAGCGCATGGAGGAGCCTTGGACGGATGCGGATCGCGACTGGCAGTTGATCCGGCGCGGGCGTTATGCGGAGTTCAATCTGGTTTGGGATCGCGGCACGCGGTTTGGTTTGGAGACAGGCCACAATATCGAGGCTGTTTTGATGTCCATGCCGCCTGTCGCCACTTGGCCTTAGCGGGGCTTTCCTCAGGCGCTTAGGTTTTCCGCGCGCCTGACTGTTTGTCGAACTTATGGACCAGTTTTGGATCGGCGGTGAAGCCGATGGTCTCGCCCTTCGCCACCTTTGGCGGGTGCTCCATTTTGGCGATGAATTCTACGCCTTGTGGGCTGAGGAGATGGACGAGGGCGTATTCGCCCAGTTGCTCGACCAGTTCCAATTTGCCTTGCACGATTGCCTCAGACGGGATGCATTCCCGTAGGTGTTCAGGGCGGATGCCGGTGATGTCGGTGCCATTGTTGTTGGCCACGTCTGCACCTTCAAAAAAGTTCATTTTCGGGCTGCCGATGAACTGGGCCACGAAGGTGTTGTCGGGGCGCTCGTATAGGTCGATGGGGGAGCCGACTTGCTCGACGATGCCGTCGCGCAGGACCACGATTTTGTCGGCCAATGTCATGGCTTCCACTTGGTCGTGGGTCACGTAGATCATGGTGGCGTCGAGGCGGGCGTGCAGGCGCGCGATCTCAAGGCGGGTTTGCACGCGCAGGGCGGCGTCGAGGTTGGAGAGAGGCTCGTCAAACAGGAACACCTCGGGGTCGCGGACGATGGCGCGGCCGATGGCGACGCGTTGGCGCTGGCCGCCCGAGAGGTTGCGCGGGCTTCGGTTCAGATAGTCGGTGATTTGCAGGACTTCGGCGGCGGCGCGGACGCGTTTGTCGATTTCCGGCTGGGGTGTTTTGGCCTGTTTGAGGCCGAACGCCATGTTTTTGTAGACGGTCATATGCGGGTAGAGGGCGTAGGTTTGGAAGACCATGGCCACTTCGCGTTTAGAGGGTGCGATCTCGTTGACCACGCGGTCTCCGATGGAAACTGTGCCCGAGGTGATTTCCTCAAGGCCCGCGATCATGCGCAGAAGGGTGGATTTTCCGCAGCCCGAGGGGCCGACGAAGACCGCGAATTCGCCGTCCTCGATGTCCAGATCAATGCCATGCATGACTTGGGTGTCGCCGTAGGATTTTTTGAGGTTTCTTATGGTTACGCCGGCCATTTTTCATCCATCTCTTTGAGGCCTTCGCGCAGGGCGTCGGCAAAATCGGGGTAGGTTTCGGGGAGATCGCCCCAGAGTTGACGGGAGGTTATGAACGTCTCGCGCCCCTCGTCTGTGAGCATGTCTTTGAGCTGGTCCCAGCTTGGTTCAAGGTAGTCGAACGGGATGCGGCCCGCGTTCACATGTTTTGCGAATACGTACCAGCTTGCGATGGAGCGGATGCCGTGCGTGGGCATGATGCCTTGGCTCAGGCAGCCCTCAAGTGTGGGGCGGATGAAGATGGGAAATTTGGCCATTCCATCGGCGCAAATGCGGGCAACTGTGTCCGCGATGGCCTCGTTTTTGAAGCGGGCGGAGATGCTGTCGAGGTAGGTCTTTTTGTCAAAGGGGAGTTCGATGGTCAGGCCGGGCAGGACCTCTTGGGTTTCGTAATTCCAGAAGTGATCGAAGAGGTCGGGGACGCGCATGGCAGCGTCAAAGGTCTCGATCCCGCTCAGAGCGCCCAGATAGGTCAGGCAGGTGTGACCGCCGTTGAGAATGCGGATTTTGGCTTCTTCGTAAGGATCCACGTCGCCCGTGATCGTGACGCCCGCTTTGGAAAGGTCAGGCGCGGGGCCTGCGAAATCATCCTCAAGCACCCATTGCATGAAGGCTTCCGCCATGATGGATTGCACCGGTTGGGTGCCCAAGAGGAGGTCAATATCGGCCTGCATTTGCGGCGAGGAGCGCGGGGTGATCCGGTCCACCATGGAGCATGGGAAGCTCACGTTTGCCTCGACCCAATTGGCCAGATCACTCTGATTTGTGTGTTTGAAATAGGCGGAGAGATTGCGTTTGAGCATCTTCCCGTTGCGCCGGATATTGTCACAGCACATGAGCGTGAGCGGCGCGTTTGTGCTGGCCATGCGGCGGGCCAAAGCGGCGCTGAGATAGGCGTAGACGGACTTGGCGGCGTCGCCTCTGATCTCCGCGGCCATGAGTGGATCATCGGGGTTCAGAGCGCCCGTGGGATCCGTGTAATAGCCGCTTTCGGTGACGGTGATCGTGACCAGATGCACGTCCTCGGAGGTCAGCAGGTCTTCGGCCCCTGCCCTGTCTTTGGCCCAATCCACAAAGCCCCTATGGGCGCGGATTGTGCGCAGCTCGGTCTCTCCGTTCGGGGAGATGGCGTTGAGCACATAGGCCGCATCGGGCTTGGCGTTGGCGGCGAAGCTCTCGCTTTCCTCGGCTCTGAGATTAACAGCTGTGATGCCCCAGCGCAGATCGCCCGAGGCCTCCATATAATCGTCAAAATAGACCGCCTGATGGGCGCGGTGGAAGGCGCCATAACCCAGATGCACGACGCCAGTTTTTACGGCGGACCGGTCATAGGTGGTTTCATGAAGTTGGGGCTGGCTCGACTTGTTCACGACGCGGTCTCCCGGGCTGGCAATAGGTCTTTGCGTGCGGTCTCGCGGTAGGCCGACGGGGTGACGCCCTTCATTTTGAGGAATTGGCGGTTGAAGTTTGCGAGGTTCTGGAAGCCCACTTGTCGACAGATTTGGATGATTTGATCGTCGGAGGCATAGAGCATGCCGCAGGCTTGGCCGATGCGCACGCGGTTGACGAATTCAACGAAGCGATGGCCGGTAAGTTGTTGGAAGGAGCGGCTGAAGGTCGAAGGTGTCATTCCGGCCATTTCAGCGGCGATTTCAAGGGAGATTGTTTCGGTGAAATTCTCGACGATATGGTCGACCACTTTGCCGATGCGGGCGTGTTTGGTGCCGCCTTTGAGCTGGCCGAGCTTCATGACCGAGAGGGTTTTCTTTTCCGCGTGCTCATTGAGGCGGACCAGAAAGCGGATGAAGGCCAAGATACGCTCGGGGCCTTTGTTGTCGCGGATGCTTTCCATATGGCCACGTGCGAAAGTAGCGTTGAAGCCTTCAAACTCGATGCCGGATTGGGCGAGGCTGAGCATGTTGCGGACCTCGGAAAACTCAGGGAAGCCTGCGGCCAGATTGTCGACGCTTTGGGCGCTGAACTGGACGAGCATGTCGCGGGTTTTCACAGGCACCTGCCAGACGTCGTCGGTGATCCAGTTGTGGGGCAGATTGGGTCCGGTCAGGTAGAGCGTGCCAGGGCCGAAGTCACCGATGTAGTCGCCCACGAAGGCCTTACCACGGGTCTCGGTGATCAGGTGGAGTTCGTATTCCTCATGGGCGTGCCAGCGGCAAAGGTCGGTTGGCCAGCCGTGCTCCAGATAGCGGATGGAGCGGGTGGTGCGGTCGACCATTTCGATTTCAGGTTCAATGATCGACATCAGCGCAACACGTTCCCGCCGTCCACACCAATGGTCTGGGCGGTCATATAGTTGGATTGGGTGGAGGCGAGGAACACGGCTGCGCGGGCCACATCTTCTGGAGCGCCCATATGGCCAAGCGGGACGGCCTCGCCGACTTCGCGTTTCTTCTGGCCGGGCTCTTTGTCTTCGAATTTGGCGAACAACCCGTCGACGGTTTTCCACATGGGCGTGTCGATGACGCCCGGGCTAATGGCGTTGACGCGGATTTTATGAGGCGCCAGTGCCAGAGCGGCGGATTGGGTGTAGCTGATCACGGCGGCTTTGGTGGCGCAGTAGTGCGCAACCAGCGCTTCGCCGCGATGGCCCGCTTGGGAGGCCATGTTGATGATCGCGCCCTCTTTGCCTGTGGCGACCATGGATTGGGAGGCCGCTTGCATGAGCGCGTAGAACGCCCGGACATTCACGCCAAACAGGCGGTCGTATTGGGCGAGGTCCGCATCCAGAACCGAGCCCATATCAAACAGGGCGGCGTTGTTGACCAAAACGTCAGGCTCGGTTGCGGTGATCCAATCTTGGGCGGCTCTGAGGCCATCTGGGTCCAGCAGATCGAAGGGCGCGTAGGTCATGCCGTTGCCGATGAATGTGTTGCCCAGATCAGTCGCATGGACATCAGCGCCCAGCGCTTTGAAGTGCTCGCAGATGGCCAGACCGATGCCGCCATTCGCACCTGTCACGATGCAGGTTTTCCCGCTCAGATCGGTAGGTGCGGCGGCTTCTGGTGTCATTTGACCGCTCCGAATGTGAGACCTTGCACCAGCTGCTTTTGACAGAACCAGCCCAAGACGATGATCGGGCCGACGGCGGCTGTGGAGACGGCCGACAGGCGTCCGAAGAAGAGGCCTTCTGGGGCGCGGTTGCCCTCGATCAGTTTAGAGAGGGTTGCGGCTTCGGTGGTTGTGAGGCGGACGGTCCAATAGGCCTCGTTCCAGCAGAAGATGAAGCAAAGGAGTGCCGTGGAGGCGACCCCGCCCCATGCCAGTGGGATCAGGATGTCCTTGATTTCGCCCCATGTGCTGACGCCGTCCATTTTGCCAGCCTCGATGATCTCTTTGGGGATTTCTTTAAAGTAGGTGAACAGCATCCAGATCACGATGGGCAGGTTGATGAGGCACAGCACGATGATCACGAGGAAATGCGTGTCGTAGATGCCAAGGAAGTTTTTGGTCAGGAAGGTCATCGGGTAGAGCACTGCGGCGGCTGGTAGCATTTTGGTCGAGAGCATCCAGACGAGAATATCTTTGGTGTGGCGGCTTGGGTTGAACGCCATGGCGTAGGCTGCGGGCACGCCCACCGCCAAAGCCAGCAGGGTGGCGAAGGATGAAGTGATGACCGAGTTGATGGCAAAGCGCCAGTAGTCGTAGTTTTCGGTCATATTGGTGTAGTTCTCCAGCGTCGGTGTGAAGGAGAACAGGAATTCGGGTTTGACCGCATCCGCGTCGGTTTTGAAGCTGGTAAAAACCATCCAGAAGATCGGGAAGAAGAAGATGAGGGCCACGATCCATGCCACGATGGGCCATGCGATTTTGCCGAGTTTTGAGCTTTCGGTGACGATTGCCATGGTTCTTTTCCCTCAATCCATCAGACTTTTGCCGACCATGCGCAGCAAGAAGATTGCAACGATGTTGGCAAGGATAACTGCGAAGATGCCCGTGGCGCTCGCGGCTCCGATATTGTTGTTGGTGAATTCGCCGATCAGATAGGGCAGGTTTTTGTTGCCATTGCCTCGGCTGACGATCTCGATTTCGGCATAGAGCGAGAGGTGGAAGATCGACTGGATCATGATCACAATCGCGATCGGGCGGGCCAGATGGGGGACCGTCAGGTTGATGAATTGCGACCATGGGCTGGCGCCGTCGAGTGTGGCGGCTTCCTTCTGGGATTCATCTTCGGACTGGAGAGAGGTCATGAAGATGAGGACTGCAAAGGGCGTCCATTGCCAAGTGACCATCATGATGACCGCATAGGCGGTGGTTTGGGTGGCGCGGAAGGAGATGGGTGTAAGTTCTGGCCAGAGGGAGAAGAAAGCGCCCAAGACCGGGAAGTCTCGCAGGCCGTCGATCATGTTGTTGATGCCGCCCACGGCGACCCCGTTCAGGCCGAGGACCGGATCGAGGATCATGTTGATCCAGAGGACCGCATTGACCGCTGGCATCACGAAGAAGGGCGAGATCAGGAGGACGCGCACGATCCCGCGACCCGGAAAGTTGCGGTTGACAAGAACGGCGATGGCGAGGCCTAGGATCACGGTCAGAAGCAGGATGCTGACGACAATGAACAGGCTGTTTTGTACGGCAAACCAGAAGTCTTTGTTGTTCAGGACGTATTCGTAGTTCCCGAAGCCACGCCAATTGTCGATGGAAGGTGTCGTCCATTCCGGTCTGCGCGCGCTGTTGAGCACGTAGCGGATGAAGGAGAAAAACAGGGTCATCCCAAGGGGGACCAGCATCCAGACCAGCAACAGAATAACGGCTGGTGTTTGGAGTAAGCGAGGGAGCGTTCTTTTCGACATGGCTCTATTACCCTTGCAAAACCTTGGTGTGGTCAAGTCTGTTGAGAGACGAAGTGGTTGGTTCCCAACCGGAACCGTCAGAGCGTCGTTTTGCAACGACAGTCAAACGCTTCTGTTTGGGGGAAGGGCCCGGCAGGTGTCCACCGGGCCCGGAAGTCCTGGACTACTTATTCGTAGTAGCCCGCTTCTTTCATGATCGCATCAGCTGCGGATTGCGCTGCTGCCAGTGCATCCTCGACTGATTTTGCACCGGAAAGAGCCGCAGCCATTTCCTGAGCAACTGCAGAGCCGACCTCTGGGAATTCAGGGATCGCTGCGAACTGAACGCCAACATATGGCTTCAGGTCTGTGGCAGCAGGTGCCGCAGATTCAATCGCTGCCATCTCAGCGGCTGCAAAACCAGCGGCTGCCTGGAACTCAGGGTAGGCGTAAGTGGAGGCACGTGTGCCTGTTGGAACAGAGCCCCAACCGAACTCAGGGTGATCGGCCACAGCTTTGATGTACTCTTTGGATGTTGCCCACTCGATGAACGCCATGGCGGCCTCGGAGTTAGGGGATCCAGCAGGTACAGCCATCGCCCATGCCCAGAGCCAGTTGGCTCCAACTGGGTTACCGGCGTTTGGTGATTGTGCGTATGCAACACCGTCAACCTCAAGGAAGGAAGCCGCGATTGTGGCGTCGATCCACATGCCGCACTTGCCTTCGTTGTAAAGCGCGAGGATCTCGTTAAAGGAGTTACCCTCGGAACCTGGAGGGCCGTAGTTGCCAAGCAGGTCAACGTAGAAGTTGATTGCTTCGTTCCAAGCCGCAGAGTCCAGAGCCGGACGGAAGTCCTTGTCGAACCAAGCGCCACCAAAGGAGTTCACAACAGTTGTGATGAACGCCATGTTGTCGCCCCAGCCCGGCTTACCACGCAGACATGCGCCGTAAACGCCGTTGTCCGGGTCGTGCATCGCCATGGCCGCGCCTTTGATGTTGGCCCATGTGTCGTTGTCACGCACCATCACGCCAGCGGCGTCGGTGAGGTCTTTGCGATACATAACCATCGAGGACTCGCCGTAGAACGGAGCCGCATAAAGTGTGCCCTCATGGGACAGACCGTTGCGCATTGCTGGCAGCATGTCGTCTACGTCGTAGTCAGCGCCAAAGTTAAGAGGCTCGATCCAACCTGCAGCACCCCAGATCGGAGCTTCCTGCATGCCAATATTGATGATGTCGTACTGGCCGCCACCTGTCGCGGTGTCGGATGTGACCTGCTCACGAAGCACGCCTTCTTCCAGAGACACCCAGTTCAGGTTCACGCCGGTTTCAGCAGTATAGGCTTCAGCGACCTTCTGCATGTTGATCATGTGACCGTTGTTCACGATCGCAATCGTCAAATCTTGCGCTGTCGCGGTCGTTGCGAAGGCAACGCCAAGAGTCAGCCCGAGAGCTGAGTTAAGTAGAGATTTCATGTTTTCCTCCCAGAAATCACGGTTGATTTTTGCAACTCGTTCTTCAAGCTTAACATGTGAATTTTCGTAAAATCTAATACCATTCCGGCAAAATAATGTATCGAATATACAAAATTGACCAGTTTGAGCGCAAAATAGGTCAACAAAGTATCTGTCGGAGGTTTTTCGAATCAGAGGGAGCTTTCTCTTTTCAAAGGAGCTTTGGGATGCAAAACTCTAATGAAACGGACACATGCTGAACTCACCGTCATTGGCAAGCTTACTCGTCTTTCGATCTTTTCAAGGGTAAATTGAGAACTCAAGCCCCGAAGATTGGCTTGCATTTAGGGGGGCTCTTAGGGGTTTGGCGTAGCGATTAGCTATTTGTCTTTTCGGGTAGAGCTTGACTGGGGCGATATGATTGATCTCTACACATGGACAACTCCAAACGGGCGAAAGGTCTCAATCCTTCTGGAGGAATTGGGCGTTCCTTATAAAACCCATGCCATCGACATCACCAAGGATGAGCAATTTGCGCCAGAGTTTCTGAAGATCGCACCGAACAATCGTATCCCGGCCATTGTCGATCATGATACGGGGCAGGCGCTGATGGAGACCGGCGCGATCATGCTTTATCTCGCCAATAAATATGGAAAGTTTCAGTGTGAAGGTGCCGAGTATTGGCGCATGGTCGAATGGCTTATGTGGCAAATGGGCGGGCTCGGACCGATGCTTGGTCAAACCCATCACTTCGTGAAGTACAACAAAGGGAAGTCCAAATACTCCGAGGAACGATATTCTAAAGAAACGCGTCGATTGTACGAGGTTCTAAACCGGCGTCTCGAAGGCCGGGATTACATCGCTGGCACCGGACATGGGGAATACACGATAGCCGACTTGGCTTGTTGGCCTTGGGTGTCTCGGTTCGAATGGCACGATGTGGACTTGGCCGAATTCGAACATGTTCACGATTGGTATTTACGAATTTCTGCGCGTCCGGCCGTGAAAAGAGGCTACGACGTTCCGAAATTTACGACGGATATTCCGCGACCATGAACTGACTTTTCAGCTGCGAGCAATATTCAAATCGAGGCCGTTGTGGTCCCGGAAATTGAAATTACTTGATTGCTAAAAAACCTTCGAAACTGAGATACTTCTGAACTGAGGTTATGTCCTCAAAACCCGACCTCTTCATCAAGTCAATATTACCTTGCGTCGAAAATGGTTCTAGAATGCCTTTTAGACTTCTGGTTTTCGACACTATCTCTTCACCATTGAAACCATTGGCCAGTTTGAAGTCATTATAGAGGATCGACATAATATCTTGGAATCTTGCATCTGGCGCACGCACTTTTTCAAACATAATAAAAGCGCCGCCCCAATTGAGAGATTCATAGATTTTGTCGAACAGGGCCTGTCGATCACGTGGCGGGATAAACTGCATGCAGTAGTAGGAAACCATAAGATCTGACTTTTCAAATTCAAACAGTCGCGCATCTTCATGCAAGATTTCAATGTTCTTTACATCTTTACAATGATCCCGAGCGTTATCGATCATTGTGTCTATTGGATCTAATCCGATCCACTTTGCGGAAGGTTTCGCGCGATTGTGGACGGCAAGTTTTTTCAGAAGCTCACCAGTTGAAACACCTATTTCATAACAGGTGCTTTCATCGGATACGAAAAAATCACTTAATTGGCACGTTAAGCTGTGCCCTTCTTCATAAAGCGGAACTGACTGTCGAATGTGATCAACAAATGTATCAGGAGTATTACCGCCAAAAGTCCAGCCGGCGTTCTCAACCTCGATATCGTGACCTACACCCATAATGTTCTCCAAGTCTCAATAAGATACGCAAATATAACACATTTCGCATATCTTATCGACGGTCGACGAGTCAACGAAAGCGGCAAAAGGCGCCAGGACGAATCCGTCAGTGTTGCCTAAATCACCGATTGAAAATATCTCGGGCAGCCGAGATATTTCTATGAGAGAGCCCCAAGATGTGTTTCCAAGGCATCCCGAACATCAGAGACAGAAAAGGGCTTTGACACAAAATGATCAATTGAGTCACTTGCTGCCTGATCTCGGTATGCATCTGAAGTAGCGAGGAACACAGGAGTTGAATTCAATGCGGGATGCGCCTTAATTTTTTCGGCAAGATCAACTCCACTTATTCCGGGCATGTTAAGATCCGAGATCACTGCATCGAATTTCTTGGACTGCATCATTTCAAAGGCGGCATCCCCGGAAGCCACGAGAGAAACATCAATTACACCTAACTTTTTGAGACATTGGCGTGCTAGTCCACGCATTGTTTGTTGGTCGTCAACGACCAGAACTGTAAGGGATTTCGCAGCGGGCATGTAACCTCTCCACAAGCTATTCAATTTTGTCATACGATAAGTCAAAAGCCTTATCAGAATGTGAGTATTTCTGATTTTCTAAAACAACTCGACGCCACCAGTTTTTTGCTTCGCACAAACCTC
>CAZXRG010000090.1:0-12424 GCA_964642935.1 uncultured Rhodobacterales bacterium
ACTTGGTCATCTAACTGCAATCCGTTTTGTATATACTTTGTATACAAAACGGATTCGCACAAGAAAAATCTGCCTTGAGGGCGCAAGAGCTGCCTTAGATTTTTTCCGTTGAGAACGATCCTATATCCATCCAGTTTTCCGTTTGTGGGCATCTCGGTTAACATCAAGTCGGCTTCCCATTCGAGCGCAGCAGTCCGAACTTAAGTGACCACGTTCTGGCTGTGTTTCTGGACCGCCACAGTTTGGTCGCAATTCATACTTTTCCAAATAGATTATAAAATTTAGTTGGCTCAAAGACGGCTTTTACGATTAAGGTTACTGTCTGCTTAGGGGGTTTGCATGCAATTTTATTTCACTGACATTCGAGGTACATCAGTTGTATTTGATCCGTTAAATGATGTCCTTACATTCCCAAACTATCATTCCCCGACTGACTTTACCTTTCAGGACACTGGAACAGGCGTTCGGATCCGTCTTTATGACGGGTTTACGACCCTTGAAGGTGCAAGTTTTGCAACGCTAACAGCTGCCAATTTCGAATTTCCGTTCGGCGGCGTGGTCGAGCTTGGTGGGGCTGGTGATGACAGCCTGCAATCCAGTAATTATGTTCGCGACTATTTTGACATCTCGCTTGGCGGCGCGGACACCGTGAATGCAGGTGGGGCTGATGACGTTATCGAAGCCGGTACCGGATTTTCCGCCGATGATGTGATCAATGGCGGTGACGGGAACGACACTCTTTTGATCTCGGGCGTTCAGCCTGCTCCGGTTATAATGAACAGCACAACCCTCACTGCGGTCGAGACCATTGCAGCCAGTGCCGGGTCCGGGGTTAATTTGGTTCTCAACAATAGCAATGTCGCAGGACTCTATTTTGGCACCACGCTCACATTCGATAGCACCGCGCAAACCGCCGACGATAGCTCGTTTGTCGATGGATCTTTGATTACGGCTGCTGCCGTCAACTTCCAGGGCGGTCGAGGACAGGACGTGTTTGTTGGAACCTCGAACAGTGATACGTTCAATGGCGGCGAGGGGGCGGATACGCTGACCGGTGGTTTGGGCGATGATGTGTTTTCCTATGCCACTCCTGATCCCTATGGAGGCGGCTATTATAATCCCAATGGCCCCTCTCGAAGCACACCGGCCGCCGCTGATGTCATCACCGATTTTGAAGGATTGGGAGTTGCCGGTGGCGATATTATCCGCCTGCCGTCGAGCTATGATCTTTTGCCCTATGCGTTAAACGCCTCTGAAATCCTGTTCGATCTCGCGACATTGGACGGTAATTCCGGTCTGCAAATGGACCCCGGACTTGCCGGCGATGGGTTTATCGATATTTCGTGGCGCAACAGTGCAACCGTATCTGGTCGGATCGATATCTGGGTCGATGTCAATGATGACGGTATGTTGGGTCAATCGGACATCGTCGTTCATCTGGATAATATTGCGCCCGGTGTGACGCCAAGCCTTGAAGATTTTGCAATCGTGACGAACCAGTTCCGTCTGACCACCGATGATGACGTTTTCCAAGTGGCTGAAGGCGCGCCGTTTTTCAATATTTATAGCGTGGCCGGAAATGACAGCCTCACCGGTTCGTCAAGCAACGACATATTTTATGGCGGATCAGGCGATGACACTCTGGAGGGTCTGAACGGCAGTGACGGTTTGTACGGGGAAGGCGGACATGACAGCCTTCTTGGCGGCCTTGGCGATGACTATATTAATGGCGGCGATGGCGACGACACACTAGAGGGTGGCGCTGACAGCGACACAATTGAGGGCAAATCGGGAAATGACAGTCTTCTGGGAGGTACAGGTGTAGATTATCTCATCGGCGGCGACGGGAACGACACGCTTGAGGGCGGTGATGGCAACGATGTTTTGTCCGGCGACGCTGGTGGAACCTACAATCCGGGTGACGACAGTTTGTCCGGTGGCGCCGGGAACGACCGTTTAGACGCGAGCGGCGGGAATGACACGCTTGACGGCGGTGCGGGCGATGACAGCCTTTTTGCGGGGTCCGGCACGGAGATTTTGACCGGAGGGAGCGGAGCGGATCTGTTCAGCATTGCTGTCGATCTCAGCCCTTACCCATCTGATGAACCGACCAGCCCATTCTCGCACCGGACCATCATTACCGATTTCAACCTAAGCGATGGCGATCAACTGCGCATCGCCGACGTGAATGTCGACTATTACAATCCGACCCTGATACTGGTGGAGGGGCAAACTTCAGCCTCGGCTGTGGGAGATCTGTTTGCAGGTGGTCTCTCTGATCCTGATTTGGCTCTCGTCTATTGGAACGTCATTGCAGGCTCTGTGATTGTGATGGCCGATACCAATCATAACGGCATCCTGGATGATACGGACTTCGCAGTTGAACTTGCGGGATATAACGGCCCATTTACCAGCACGGACATTACGATCGAACTGGATAATTCCGGTTGGACCATCGGCACGACCGGAGCCGACGATCCTACAAATTTTGCAGGCACCTTGAGCAATGATCGGATGCACGGCGCAACCGGGAATGACAGCATCGACGGGTTGGGTGGAAATGACACCCTTCATGGCGGTGGCGGAGACGACACCATTTCAGGCGGTGACGGCAATGATGATCTTTCGGGTGGCCAAGGCGATGATAGCCTGACGGGTGGCGAAAGCTATGACACTTTGCGTGGTGGAGAGGGTCACGACACGCTTGAAGGCGGAGCGGATAGCGACAATCTCGACGGTGGCTATGGCGACGATCTTCTCCTTGGGGGAAGTGGCGGTGACAACATCTACGGTGATCCCGGAAACGATACGCTTTACGGCGGTGCTGATGATGATCAACTGAGCGGTGGATCAGGAAATGACAGCATTTTGGGCGAAGCCGGTAATGATTACCTCTACGGTAGCGAGGGCACGGATACGCTGGATGGCGGGGTCGGGGATGACACTTTGTCCTCCGGTTCGGGGAGCGATCAGCTTACCGGTGGCGCGGGTGCGGATAGGTTTCAGATCGAAGCCGGAAATTCGAGTGAAGATACGACCGCCAACACATTTGCAAACCGATCTATCATCACCGATTTCAACCGGGCTGATGGAGACGAGATTGATGTCGCGTCCATCATTTATTCAGACCCAAACTTGGAGATCTTTTTCTATCAAGGACACACCACAGCGACCCAGTCCGGAGATGCTTTGGGCAGTTTCAATCTGGGGTCGCTTTTTCTGGAGTTCTGGTGGTCTGAGATTGGTGGAAATATCGTCCTTATCGGCGATACCAATGCAAACGGCATTCTGGATGATACCGATTTTTCAGTTGAGCTCGGCGGCAGTGTCAGCGACTTTTTGCAAGCCGATATCGCGCCCATTTATGGCGCCAACAGTATCGTTGGAACCAATGGCGCGGACACGCTCTCAAGCGATAGCTGGGAGACGATCTACGGATTGGCGGGTGATGATCTGATCCAGAGCGGGGCGGGATATGCCCAACTTCGGGGAGGTGACGGGAACGATACGATCACACTCGGCAGCGGTGGCGGCTCAATTGATGGTGGCGACGGCGACGATAGCATCACGATGGGGAGTTACTCCGGTCAAGGATCAGGTGGCCTCGGTGATGATACGCTCATCGGGGATCAAGATGGAGACTATCTGAGCGGTGACGATGGCAATGACAGCCTCAGTGGTGGGGACGGCAACGACGATCTTTCCGGCGGGTTAGGCTTTGACACGCTGGATGGTGGGGCCGGAGATGACACGCTCAGAGTCTATGACACGCAAAACCAACTTACCGGCGGAACCGGGAGCGACCTCTTTGAATTTAGCGCCCAGGATTATGGAGAAGGTGAACCCCTGAGCATCTACTCTGCGCGAAGCATCATAACTGACTTCAACGCCTCAGAAGGCGATCAGATCCGGCTCGTTCAAAGTTACAACAGTTCTGGCAGCGTCCTCATTTTCAGCGGTGAGACCACAGCTTTGAACATAGGTGACAGCTTTGAGGTTGGCTTGGGTTCAGACGCCCTTCAATTTTGGTGGGCGGATACGGGCAGCGCTATCTTACTTTACGGCGACCTTGATAAAGACGGCGTTCTGGATGGGGATGATTTCACCATCGAACTGACGGGTGTTTCATCGCTCAGTCTCGACGACTTTTCTTTATACAACTTTGACGAATATGATTTTGGCACTCCAAATGCGGAGACGTTCTCAGGCTCCGGTGTCGGGGATCGTTACTACGGGTTTGGAGGCGATGACAGCCTTGATGGGAACGCTGGCAGCGATGACCTTCATGGCGGAGACGGGAACGACACGATCAATGGTGGTGCGGAGCGAGATGGTCTTCATGGCGGAACCGGCGATGACAGCCTGACGGGCGACGCTGGGAATGACAACTTGGACGGCGACGAGGGGCAAGACTGGCTCTCGGGCGGTTTTGGCAATGACAACATGCGTGGTGGAGATGGCCATGACACCCTCATGGGCGGCGCCGACGACGATGTACTTGACGGCGAAGCCGGTGACGATCTTATGTCCGGGCAAGACGGGAAGGATACTCTTTACGGCGGGCTTGGCGATGACACCATGGATGGTGGCGCGGGCGATGATCAAGTCGTAGCTGATGGTGGTGTGGATCAGTTGACGGGTGGTCTTGGTGCCGACCAGTTCGACGTTTATCTGACCTACAGGGGCGGGCCGGAAGCGAACAGGTT
Source organism: uncultured Rhodobacterales bacterium (assembly GCA_964642935.1). Taxonomy (GTDB): domain Bacteria; phylum Pseudomonadota; class Alphaproteobacteria; order Rhodobacterales; family Rhodobacteraceae; genus CAKZTM01. The sequence continues at coordinate 4,707 of CAZXRG010000090.1, forward strand.
TGCATCGCGTTCAACTGTCACGGACTTTACGAGATCCGAGGGGGATCGGATTAGATTTTCAGACGGCTATTACGATTTGGTTCTGCGCGGTCAAACCAGTGCGACGCAGATCGGAGATACATTGGGCGCCGTAGACCACGTCTCTTACCAAACGCAAATGTGGTGGACAAATATTGGCGGAAATCTGGTTCTCATCGGGGATTTGAACAACAATTCAATCCTTGATGCCGATGATATCGCCATAGAATTTGCTGGCGGCATAACAGAGTTCATCGTGACCGATTTCACGGATGCGATTGTCACCTCCGACCCTTATATCCCACCTCTCCCAACCAACGGCCCTGATAATCTGGTTGGAACCTCTGGCGATGACACGATCAACGGCCTGAGCGGTAACGACACAATCTCTGGGGGCGACGGCGATGACAGTTTGAACGGCGGTGCCGGGATTGATCAACTCTCCGGCGATGCTGGGGATGACACAATCGACGGCTCGACCGGCGCGGACGCTCTGCTTGATGGCGGCCTTGGAAACGACAGTATTCTGGGCGGCGGGGGCAATGATACGCTCTTGGGGGGTGCAGATAATGACACCCTGCGTGGTGGCTCGAACAATGACAGTCTGAGCGGCGGCACGGGCAATGATCGCCTGTTTGGTGAGATTGGAAAAGACACGATTAATGGTGGCGCAGGCGATGACTATATGGCCGGTGGCAATGCCAATGACCAACTCACTGGCGGCGCAGGCATGGACACGCTCTTGGGTCAGGGCTCGTTTGACACGCTCATCGGTGGCGAAGGCGATGATAGTCTGGATGGCGGCGCTGGCGGAGATCAGCTCTTTGGCGATGCCGGAGCCGATACTCTAAAGGGCGGGGCCTTTAACGATGTGCTCCATGGTGGCACAGAAGATGACCTTCTGGACGGCGGCACCGGGCTTGATACGCTCAATGGCGATGCGGGCAACGACACGCTGCTTGGCGGCACCCGCCGAGATGTTTTGAACGGCGGCACTGGAAATGACAGCCTTGATGGCGGCATTGGTTCGGACATCGTGAATGGCGATGCGGGTCAGGACACACTCCAAGGCGGAACGGCCAATGATACGCTTGATGGCGGTGCGGGTGCAGACGTTGTCTTCGGGGGCTCTGGGTCGGATTTGATCCTCGTCAACGGGGGCGAAGGTGGCGATACTTTAAGCGGGAATGCGGGCAATGATGTGTTCGATTTCGAGGCAGGGTTTGGAACTGCGGTCATCACCGACTTCACTGGCGCGGACACGATTGATGTGGTGGACGTGGCCGGAGTGAGCGGGTTTGGAGACCTCGCAATTACCTATGGCGCAGACGCTCTCATCGACCTTGGAGGCGGAGATCAGATCACACTCCTAGGCGTCACAGGTGGTCTGGATGCAGGGGACTTTGACTTCTAAAATCACCGTTTGAACGGTCCGCTTCGCTATTGCGGCGCGCCCGAATTGCTACCCGAAGTCAAAATTCGGGTTCGCGGAGGTGATCATATCGTCCCATGACACCCAACCCTCAGACGACCACCAGCCGCTAATATTGGTATGAATATCCCGACCCAGATCCGGATGATCGGTGTAGACCGCCTCTGCCGTCGCAAGGTATCCAACCTCCAGATCAGAGACCTCATGCGTTTCTAGCGTGACCTGATTATATCCGGTTCCGCCATCAATAAGATCATCACCGGGGGAGGCTACAATATCGTCATCACCGTCCCCTGCAAAAATATGCTCACCAAATGCGTAAGCGGCGCCGCTGAAGCGCTCGTCAAACCAATGCCAAGTCTCGCTAGGCGGGCTTCCATCGCCATCCACAAAGACCGATTTCGCGGGAAGCGTGGCCCCGGTGCTGGGCGGGACAAAAACAAAACTGTCGGCCAGCGCGATCACATCCCCACGAGATTGCCAAGACGCGCCGTCCGCCGAAGCCTCAGGCGCCCAGAACCCGTCCACAGCTTCGTCGAAGTAATTCGTGCCAAAAGAAGGATGCACGCCCCTTAAAATATCAAGCCCCGCATCATGGCTCCAAACAAAGTCATCAATGGCAACACCAGTTTGATCTGCCGTGAACTGATTGCTAGATGTATCTGGCGCGTAGCCGTCACCTCCAAAGAAAAAATCTGTACCCGGACTGGCGAGAAAATCATCAAAACCCGCGCCACCGACGATCACATCATTCCCGATTGTGCCGTCAAAGCGCTCGTCAAAATACGCCTCCCAAGGTCGATCGGGCAGCGGTGCGCGGCCATCCCCGTCACTTGCAGTTACATTGCGCGGTTGCAATGATGGGGCCGGAAATCCAAAGTCCTCTGCGCTCAGCCCTGAGGAGATACCAAGCAGGGTTATCGTGTCGCCATTGCCCATGCTCACCAGAGCATTGTTCGAATAGACAATCGAGAGGTCGGAGACCTGTGTGAGTGTCGGATAATTGCTCAACTCAATCTGATCACGCCCAAGATCATAGTCGGTGATGATCACAGACCCGAAACCTGACTGCAGATCAAACGTATCCAATCCGGCCCCGCCTGTGAGCGTATCACCGCCTTCACCGCTTCTAACGCTAATCAGATCTGAAGAGCTGCCCCCATCAACGCTGTCCGCACCGGCTCCGCCATCCAGCGTATCGTTCGCGGCACCACCAATGAGAGTGTCATTGCCGTTATTTCCGAAGAGTTCATCGCGGCCAATACCGCCATCCAGACTGTCATTCCCGCTGTCACCATGAAGCGTGTCATTCCCGCTTCCACCCAGCAGAATATCGTCGCCCTGCCCCCCGAATAGCGCATCAAGCCCGGTCCCGCCATCAAGGCTATCCGCACCAATGCCGCCCATTAGAAGGTCATTATATGCACCACCAAGGAGCGTGTCCGCACCCGCTCCGCCATCAAGTTGGTCCGCCGATGCGCCGCCGTCTAAGCTGTCGTTCCCATCACCGCCATTAAGGGTGTCCCCGCTGCCCTGACCTAAAAGCGTATCATCCCCTGCGCCCCCACTCAGGCTGTCTTTGGCGTTTCCCCCTTGAAGCCAATCGTCATCGGCCCCTCCAAAGAGCGTGTCCTGCCCAAGTTCTCCAAACAAGCGATCATTGCCCGCATCGCCATAAAGAACGTCATCGTTTGCCGCTGCATATAAGGTATCGGCTCCCTCTCCACCGCGCAGCGTGTCATCGCCGCCTTGGCCATAGAGCCTGTCGTTCCCAGAGCCACCTGCCAGATCGTCACCACCAGGTCCCCCGTCAACACTGTCATCCTCTGCGCCACCGAGCAGAGTGTCTGCCCCGCCGCCTCCGGTCACAGTGTCATTATCCGCCCCACCATCGCCAAAGTCGTTGCCGGTTCCCCCGTCGATCTGATCAGCCCCGTCACCGCCCAGAAGTGTATCCGCGCCGCCGCCGCCATTGATCGTGTCATCCCCGCCAAACCCGTTGATTGCATCATCGTCAGATGTGCCATTAAGACTGTCTGGTCCAGACGTCCCATTCTCAAAGACATCCCCCGCCTGCGCAGCCAGATAGCCGGTGACCACCGTCATATCCAACATGCCCTGCTGAACGGTGTATTCCGTCACCGGAACATATCCGGTGTAACCCTGATAGCTCTCACCCACCGGAGCATCGCCAAAATAGGGCCAAATATCTGCGGCGATATCCTCGTGATACCACTGCAACGGATCACTCAGCGCATATGAGGCAGGGTCGTATTCGCCATAGATCGTAATGCCCGGGAAACTCCCGTAGCCCAGAGTATCTGCATCGAGGTTCAAAATATTGTCTGGCCCGCGCACTCCGGTCAATCCGGTCATATAGACCATGTTCAAAGGATTAGCCCCGAGCCCGTATTGGACCTCCCCCAACATGGCATCGAGATAGATTGCATCGCCGGTCAAATAATGCAGGCGGGCAAAGGTATCTTTGGAATAGTTCGGCTGGGGCGCAGTGTTTTGCCATCCGTAGGGATCATAGGGATCAAGGACACTCCCAAATCCCGAAACAGACCCTTGGGACATAAGATAGGCCGCGCTGTTGACAAGATCACTGGTGCCGGTGGTGTTGATTGTGGTGTTGAGAACAAGATCACCCATGCGGGCATATAAAAACGCCGCCTCGGTTTGGTGCTCGTTAAAGGCGATGTTATTCAGGTTTCCGTCCGCATAAACAGAGGTGGCTTCAAAGACGGCGTGATAGGCGGTGTCCTCAGTCGCCCGATACATCTCAAGCGCTGCAATATTGCGCGAGATAACATCACGCGGGGCAGGCGATGATTGAAGTTCGCTCACCCAGTTTGCTTCCGCATAGGCAAAGGCGTCTGCCGCACTGGCCAGCCATTCAGCCGCAAGCAGGGCATCATATGCTTCAAGATGAAACGCCACTTTTGCGGCCGCCGCTGCATACTCCCAACTGGACCAAACGTCCGGCGCATAGGCGTAAATGGTCGGACCTTGGGTCCATGACGCGCCGCCAAATGTATCATAGCCGGCCTGTTCTATCCCCCCGGGAATACCGCCGTCACTCGGGTCCTGAAGCCGTTTGAAAACCTCGATCCCCCACATCGCCTCTTGGAGCAAATCAGGGATGCCATCGCCGCGCTCTGGAATGGTCAGATCATCTCGCGCACCCCAATTGCCGGTCATCTCCATCAGCTCTATCAACCCACGGCCGGCCTCCAGATGTTGGGTGCGCCGATCCCAATCACCGGCATCATGCCAACCACCCCAAGCATCGACTGTCTCGCCCGTGGCCTCCGTTGGGAACCTGTCAAAAGGCTTGCCGCCCGTATAATCTGCGGACCCTTCCGAGGTCTCGGAAATACGAACCGTCGTGCGCTCCACGACCAGATCAGGGCCCGGCACCAGTGAGGCGGGGCGCGTGTAGTCCGTGTAAGCGGCCTCCAAAGCGATCCCGCTGCGCTGATGGTAAAACCCGCTAAAGGAGGTATCAAAAAGCTCCTTCCAATGGCTGTCTTCAATATCAAAAGTCTGCGAGATTCCCACGCCGTCAACGCGCACGAAATAGGAGCCGGGCGTCACCACGTCAGAAAAATCCATCTCCAACACATCTGTGCGATAAAAGTTCTCGGCGTTCGCAATGGCGTTATTGTCCTGCGAGGCGGGTTGCGCCAGCGCGGTCTGACCCATCTTTACAACCGCGCCCGTAGTGGCATTTACAACCTCGAAATTTGCACCCGGGGTATACGCTTGAGCCACACCGCTCCCGCTTGTCGCATCCCACCCGTTCCAACTCGACAAAAACGCCTTTTTGACACTGTCGTCCGGGTCAAACCCGGTCAGATTAACGTGAACTGCTTCTGAGAGCGTTCCACTTGTATCAAAACTGGCGGCAATGGTTTCAAAGGCAGCATCGTTAAATGAGATATTGATCTGGTCGCCGAAGGTCATGGGTTGATCGAGGGTCAAAAAGACATTCTGGGCGGTTTTAAAGTCATGGATACCCCAGCCTGTCTCGGCAGTCTCCAAGATGGTGGCCTTGCGCGACACGCCATTCACATTCGCCGCTGCACCATTGATTGTAACGGACCAAAGCGCGACGCTATCTGCGGTTGCCTGCCCATTTGTCGTGTCGAAAAGATGCGAGATATCAGAGGCCGTGTAAGTGTCAAAACCCTGCCAATACGCACCGTTCACCCCGGTGATCCGCCCAACCCAAGCGCCATCAGCGTAAACAAAACCCTGAGCATTCGGCGTGACACCCGCCCCAAAGTCCGGAACCTGGGTGGTTTGAGCCGAATTGACGACGTCGCCAAGTTCAAATCGAATCTGGATCGTAGATGCGTCCGTAAAACCAACACTATAATCAGTCGCACTCATGAGCTTTCCTCCGCCTGAGGCTTAATTTCAGGTTTTAAACGCAAGCTTAGTTGGTTTTTGAGTGCTGCCAAGTTGAGAATTACTTTCCACTTAAGCCGCAAAAACCAATTCAGCGAAAAGTTCTGCAATCCCTAGCCGGGCACCCACTACCCCAACCAACAGATCCGGCCTAAAACGCCGAACGATCTTTTGATCCCTTCCCATTCCAATTGGATCGCGTATATTGGCGCGACGGTGGTCAAACGGCTTGGACATATGAAATCTATCATCTTCTCGCGGACTGAGAGGCTGAAGCCATTGCCGGATATTCCCGGAACAATTTCTTCATTCCCGATTAAGCGGCCCTGAGCTCCAAGAAAGACCTCCCATGAACCCACTCGCAGATGCGCTCAGAGCCCCGCTCGCCCTTCGCCAAGACCCAGTGCTGATCCGCGCGGATGGCTCGAAGATGTCGGGCATCGACCTGTTCAACCTATCCGGTCAGATCGCCAATGTGCTTGTGGCCTCCGGCGTTAAGCCCGGTGATCGCGTGATCATGCAGACGGAGAAATCCGCCGAAGCGCTGGCTCTTTATCTGGCCTGCCTGAGTGCGGGGGCTTTGCTGCTTCCGCTCAACACCGCTTATACCACCGCCGAGCTTAAATACTTCTTTGAAGATGCCGAGCCTAAGGTGGTCGTCTGTGATCCCGTATACGAAGCGGAGTTAACGCCCCTGACCGCCTCAAGCGGGACCGAGATTTTGACGCTGTCCGGTGACGCCAAAGGCACCTTGATGGAGCGCGCGTTAACCGCCTCGCCTGACTTCACCACCGTCAACCGCGAGCCGGATGATCTTGCGGCCATTCTCTACACCTCCGGCACGACGGGTCGCTCCAAAGGGGCGATGCTGAGCCAGAACAACCTCCTGTCTAACGCTGACAGTTTGGTGGAGGCATGGCAGTTCACCGAAAACGACACGCTCCTCCATGCCCTGCCCATTTTCCACGTCCACGGGTTATTCGTGGCCATAAACGTACTGCTGCGGGTGGGTGGGAAGATGATTTTCCTGCCGAAGTTTGATCTCGACACGATCATCGCAAAACTCCCCATGGCCAGCACCATGATGGGCGTGCCGACCTTTTACACGCGCCTGCTTTCGGACCCGCGTTTCACCCGCGAATTGACCGATCATATGCGCCTGTTCATCTCCGGCAGTGCGCCCCTCCTGGCGGAAACCCACGAAGCGTTCGAGGCCCGAACAGGGCATAAAATCCTCGAACGCTACGGTATGACCGAAACCACCATGAGCACCTCCAACCCCTACGCAGGTGAGCGCCGTGCCGGAACCGTTGGCCCACCCTTACCGGACGTGGAGGCCCGCATTGTTGATGCGGACAGTGGAACTCCGCTGCCCACAGGTGAGATCGGCATTCTGGAAGTGCGCGGCCCCAATGTGTTCAAGGGCTATTGGCGCATGCCCGAAAAGACCGCCGAAGAGTTCCGAAGCGACGGGTTTTTCATCACTGGCGATATCGCAAAGATCGACGCGGATGGCTATGTCACCATCGTCGGTCGCGCCAAGGATCTGGTGATCACGGGGGGCTATAATGTCTACCCCAAGGAGGTCGAACAGGAGATCGACGACCTCAAGGGCATTCTGGAATCCGCCGTCATTGGCGTTGCTCATCCCGATTTCGGAGAGGCTGTTGTGGCCGTGGCCGTACGCTCTGAGAATAGCTCAATCACGGCGGATGATATCCAACAGGCCCTGCAGGCTCGGCTCGCAAAGTTCAAATGCCCAAAGGCCGTGTTTTTCACCGAGGAGCTGCCAAGGAACACCATGGGCAAGGTGCAAAAGAACGTGCTGCGTGATGCCCATAAAGACACTTTT
>CAZXRG010000091.1:0-12319 GCA_964642935.1 uncultured Rhodobacterales bacterium
CTTTCCATCCAGAACGCCCGCCATTCCGCCTCCAGGAAATAGGGATCATAGCCAGGCGCCACAGCGCGGACCTCATCGTAAATCCCGTCAGGAAGGGTGGGGGCAGGGATGTCCTCCACCAGCAAGCGGCGAGGTGTCACGTGGAATATATCGCGCTCATCAAGGCGGATTTCATAATCGGGCAGATGGTTCTCGGCCACCATATCGCGGATCATCTTGCGAAATACGCGACGCGGGGAGGCGCTACCGGATTTCTTCAGAAGGTTCTCAAGCGAGATTTTCCACGCCTTTTGCTGCCCGCAATGTTTGCGTGCAATCTCATAGACCCGCCGCTCAAGGGGTTTACGCAGGGCAAAGTAATCCCGGCTCAGGGTCAGCACAGTGCGCGACATGACCGCACGAAAAAGCCAGTCCGAGAGCTTCACCCGCACGCTGATCATCCGCCCCGAGCGGGTCTTGCGCACAATCTCCCAAGCATCGATCAAACCAAAGCCCCGTGTGGTCTCCTGATCTCCCGTGGTGATGTTGGTGGTGATGCGGGTGCCAGCAAGGCGCTCAAAGGCCTGTACAAGCCGCTTATAGCCGTTCCCGGAGGTTTCCCGACCTGTGGCCACCAGAAGGTCATAGGACTTCAGAGTGACCTCCTGAGAGACCTTACGGCCCTCGTTCAAGGCTGCCACCAATTGGGAGATGCAATAGATCAGGATGTCCTTGTCATGGATCGTTGCCAATCCTTTCACGGAAGGTGTGATCTCGACATCCGCCCCGCCATGGCTATAGCGCAGCACACGCCGGTCGGGTCTTGTGGAAAGTGAGAAAATCGGATGTTCCATGGACGCCATATCGTCCTTTGGAATTGCATCCAGAATATCGCAAACGAAAAAATCCGCCTGCACGGGGGACACCCCGGCCGTCATCGATGCACTCATGGTGCCTGCCTCTCATCGTCCGTGTTTTCACGGATCGTTCTGCTCAATCGTCCGGTGGTGTTACCGGATCATTTATAATTTCCCAGATCCTGCATTCTTTTTACCAAGTCCTGTACACTTGAGAATGTCTCGAATCTTTCGTGGTTTCATTAACACCTAAGTTATCCACAGGAGGGCCTACGACAAGGTTTAAATCGTGACTCTGGAGTCGGAGGCTTCGTGCAACCAGAGTCGCTTTTTCGTGGTTTTAGAGTCGCTTGGATGTTTGAAAGTGGCTTTTTTTTCTTTTATCTCAATGGATTAAGAAAGAGCCAAATGTCCTATAACACAATAATAACACCTATATAACACTCAAGATGATTTAAGGGGCCCACTCAAACATGACCCCCAGCGCCCTGTTAAGTCTATGAAATGCTTAGATTAATAAGGGTAAATCCACATTTCTCTTTTATGTGCGCAAAATCATGATACATTGCTCAAAAGGTCGCACATAAGATGAGGCCAGAGGCAACATGAAAGGGCGGATATGTCAGAGCAGGCACCCCCGTATTTTAATATCTCTCCTCCAGAGGCGGCGCGCGCTATGGGTGATCCTGTCACCACAGAGCGGTTCAGGCAAGCGGCTGATCTTTGTTCTAATGGCCGCGAGGATCTCATGCGACGGGGTCATGGAGAAGGGGGACGCAAAGGCCTTCGCAAATTCTCCACATGGGAAATCACCAAATATCTGATTCCAGTGGCCACCGCCCATTTTCGCCGTGTCCTGAAAGCCAATCCGCATCTGCCCCAAGGGACCTCGGAAACGGAAGGGGGCTCAAAGTGGTTCACCCTTCAGGACGTGCATCTCCTAAGGGCCCATTTTGCCAAAGAGGGCAGGGGGCGGGATTATCTCCCCTATCGGCCCAAAGGTCAGCCCGCCAAGATCACGGCTGTGGCCAATTTCAAGGGCGGGGTCGGGAAGACCTCGACAGCGGCCCATCTGGCCATGTCCGCGGCTCTGGATGGCTATAAGGTTCTGGTGATTGATCTGGATAGCCAAGGCTCCATGACCTCGATCTTTGGCGGTAAGGTGGCGGATGAATGGGACACGGTGTTTCCCCTTCTGGCCCGTGATTACGCTGAGAGCCTACAGGTCGAAAACCAGCAACGCGCCGGACGGGGTGATGGCCCCTTGGCCCTTGATGATGTTTTGGTGGAGGCTTTGGGCAAATCATCCAAAGACGTGATCCAACCGACCCATTGGCCCAATATTGATCTCATAGGTGCCCAGCTCAATCTTTATTGGGCGGAGTTCCAGATCCCTGTCTGGCGACTGGCGCTTAAAGGCTGGAAGCTCTGGGATGCCCTGACGCGCTCTTTGGAGCGGGACGGGGTTTTGGATGACTATGATGTGGTGATCCTCGATACGCCCCCGGCCTTGGGGTATCTGACCATCAACGGGCTGGCGGCGGCTGATATTGTGCTGGTCCCTCTTGGGGCCTCCTTCCTTGAGTTTGACAGCACGGGGCGGTTTTTCGATATGCTCCATTCCACATTCGCCTCCATTGAAGACGGGGAGAACCGCGCGGCACGTGCCCTTGGCTTGCCGGAGACGGCCTTTGCTTGGGATGCGGTGCGTGTGGTCATTACCCGCTTTGATGCGGCCCAGCAGACCGAGCTGGCCAATCTGGCACAAGTGTACTTCGGGGATTTCATGACCCCGTTCCGACAGGAATTAACCGCTCTTGTGGGTCAAGCCGGAGAACAGGTGGCGGGCATCTATGAGGCGGATTACCGCGACTTTAATCGCGATACCTATATTCGCGGGCGCGAGACATTCGATCTGACCTATTCTGAATTCAAGAAACTGCTGATTGGCGCATGGAAGCGCGATGAAATGGAAGAGGAGGCGGCACATGGCCAAGCGCAGACGGCTTGAAACTCCGAGCTCTCCTATGGAGATCGCCTTGGCCAATCGCGCCACGGCGGAGGCTTTAGAGAGTAAGTCCCTAGGCCGCTCTTCCCCGCCCCCTATTGCGCAAGTCACAGGCGAGGCGGCCACTATGGCGGCGGCACATGATGCCCTTGGTGCGGTAGAGACGGCGCGGCGTGAGGGGCGTTTGGTGATCTCGGTGCCGATCAAGGAGATTGCGCGGGATCATCTTATTCGCGACCGTCTCAGTTCTGATCCTGATGATATGGAGGCCCTGATCCGTTCGCTTGATCAACATGGCCAACGCACGCCCATTGAGGTTGAGGAATTGAGCGGTGCTACGACAGGTGAGTTCAAATACGGGCTGATTTCCGGCTGGCGTCGCTTGGCTGCCCTTCAGGCTTTGGAAAAGACCCATGTGGAGGCGCTCATACGCACGCCCAAGGACGCAGGGGACGCTTATGTGGCCATGGTCGAAGAAAACGAGATACGCGCAGGGCTGTCTTACTATGAGCGTGCACGCATCGCTGCTTTGGCCGCCGCAAGGGGCGGGTTTGGAGATGTGGAGGAGGCTTTGAGCGCCCTTTACGGTTCAGCCAGCCGGGCCAAACGCTCCAAGATACGCTCATTCGTCAGTCTTTATGATCGCCTTGGCGACAAGCTGCAGTTTCCCGAAGCCATTCCAGAGCGTTTGGGTCTCAAGATCGCAGCCGCTTTGAAAGAAGGGCGCATTGATGCGTTGAAAAAAGCGCTTGTCTCTAAAGCGGCCACAGCGGAGGCGGAGATATCGCGTTTGACCAATGCTCTGTCAGGTCCGTCCAAGCCTGTCGCATCCAGCAAAGAGACGCTGGCCCCTGATTTGACCCTTGAGAGCAAGGGCACAGGCAAGGCGCGCCGTGTCACCTTAAGCGGGGCAGGGCTGACCGATGAGGTGCTGGAACGCCTCCGTGCCGCCTTAAAGTCATAACCCGAAAACCATGTGGTAATTCCCAAGACACAAATTAACCAATTAAGGCCTTAGAAACCTTCGTTTGTGACGGAATTATTGACAAATAAGGCTCGAATTGGGCAGAAGGGCGCCGTGGAGGCTGGTGTTTCGCTGTTGAGACCCGCCTAAATGTGTACGGTTTATGTTTTATAGGTCCGCGTTGTTTTTGGACCGTTTGAACGCCTCGACCCGCGTATTTGGGCCCTGTGTTTGGGATTGCCTCTTTGTATTTGTGTGTGTGCCTAGGGGGCAATAAATGACCTATCATTATAAAAAGTATGAATTCACGGCTTTTACGGAAGCTGATTTTTTGGGCCAGGGTGGAAATGGCCATAGCATCGGTTGTGGTGACAGCTTCACGATGCCCGGTTCACCAACTGTAACCATGTCCACATGGGACAATGACAGCACGCTTTCCGGTGATTGCCGTGACCGCGCGACAGATCATTCCGGCCAGAACGCTATTGTTGATGGCGCTCGTGTGGGCTGCCAGATGTATGCAGAGAGCTACCATGTTCTGAAGGGCTCTGACGGCAAGACATACTACATGATCGAGATCGAAGTTGAGGGCTATAACGCACCGGGTGCGGGCGACGACTTCTTCACATTCTACGGTGCAGTTCCGCCAGCAGGTGTTGAGCTTTCCGTTATTCAGACATGTAACGTCAAAGGCTGCTGGGTTGATTTCCGCTGCCTTGGTGCCGGTGAAGAAGCGCCTGTTAATGAAGCGCCTAGTTTTACCAATGTTCCAGCCAACGGCGTTATCTGTGTTGATGAGAACCAGACATTCGTGATTGATCTGGCCGCTGATGACGCGGATGGCGACGCACTGACTTACGAGATCGTAGGCGGAGCGGATGCCGGAGCCTTCACAATCAACGCGGAAACAGGCGAGCTGACATTCACAGCGGGTCCTGATTATGAAGCGCCAACGGATGGCAATGGCAACAACGTATATGACGTGACTGTTAAAGTCTCCGACGGCAATGGTGGTGAAGAGATCAAGCCGCTCTGGATCAAGGTGAAGGACGTTGAAGAGGCTGTTGCAGGCGGTGCATGTATCGTTGTTGAAGCTGAAGACATGCAGCTTTGCGGCTACCGTGTTGAGAACAACGCCAACGCCTCTGACGGTCAGTTGATCAAAGGCTCTGCTTGTGGTTGGGCGTCTGCCAAGACCACATTTGACGGACCTGCAGGTCAGTACGACCTTAAGCTCTCCGTATTGGACGAGTGTGATGGCAACGGCCGGATTTGTGTTTCTGTCAACGGTCAATGGGTTCTGGACGTGCGTCTGAACCAGAATGACGGCGGCAATGGTGTGCATAATTCGACATTCCGTGAGTTGATGATCAATGACATCGACCTCAAGCCGGGTGATGTTGTGAAGATCTGGGGTCTTGGAAATCGCGGTGAATATGCGCGTATCGACAAGCTTGAGTTCTGTGGTGAGAAAACTGATCCAATGACTGCCGAGCTTGGCGACACGATCTGGTTTGACACAGATAAGGACGGCATTCAGGACGCAGACGAGATCGGTGCTGCTGGTGTAACTGTTCTTCTTAAGGACGAGGCTGGCGTGACGATCGCTCAGACTGAAACTGATGCGGACGGCAACTACCTGTTCTCTGGCCTTGCGGCTGGTGATTATAAGGTCTGTGTTGTGGCGCCTGGCGCTTATGCCTTCACGGCTCAAAATGCCGGTGATGATGCAGCTGACAGCGATGTGGCGGCAAACGGCATGTCCGATGTTGTGACTTTGGCGGAAGGTGAGAGCAATCTTACTGTGGATGCAGGTCTTGTTGATCCGGGCACTGCTTCTCTTGAAGGCCGTGTGTTCTGTGATGAGAACGGCAATGACGTGCGCGACAATGGTGATGGTCCGGTTGATAATGTGAAGGTGACATTGTTGACAGCGGCTGGCGTTGCTGTGGCGACAACCACAACGGCTGCTGATGGCTCTTACAGCTTCACTGGTTTGGATGCGGGCGATTATAAAGTTCAGTTCGACACCAACACGCTTGACGGCAAAGACCTTGTGGCCACCGATGCAGGCTCTGATGACACGATTGATTCAGATGCAAATGCCAACGGTATGACAGGTGTTTACACGCTCAACATTGGTGACAAGGTCACGGATGTGGATGCGGGTCTGATTGAGCCAAATGCAGCGCCTGAAGTTGAAGCAGATGCGGGCATGACCTGTGCGGATACGCCGGCCACGTTCAACCTTCTGGGCAATGACACGGATGCGGATGGCGACATTCTTTCTGTTCTGTCAATCGCAGATGCTGATGAGTTGGCCTTTGTGGGTGAGAGCCTGACATTGGACAGCGGTGCGACTGCGACGCTTAACGCTGATGGTACTGTGTCTTATGACGGAACATCTGCGCATGGTGATCTTCTGGTGGGTCAGAAGGCTTACGAAGAGACAATCACCTATACTGTCACAGACGGAAATGGTGGTACGGGCTCTTCTACGCTTGATATTGCGGCCTGTGGTACGGCCACGTCGCTTGAGATGATCTGTGACAGCCTGCCTGCTCAAATCGATCTGTCGATTGCTTTTGACGGTGTGGATTTCCAGATCACTGTTGAAGATGATGCCTCTACTGCGGCTGATGATGCTCTGGCGTCTGCTGTCTGGTCGGGTGCTTGTATCGACATCGAGGGCGAGTTGCTCTTGGACACGGACCTGACGGTTAATGTGTATGGCATCTGTGGTGATATTCCTGATGGATTGATCCAGAACCCCGAGAACCTTGATCTGATCAACTGGATCCTCAACGAGGAGTTCGTTGGTGGGGACACTATGGACGGGTCTGCCCAGTACAACATCTTTGATGTTCAGGAAGCTGTTTGGACGTTGTCCGATGGAACAGTCTCCAGCAATGCAATTGCCAATGAGATCGTGGCCAAGGCGCAAGCTGAGGGTGAAGGTTTTATGGCTGGTGAGGGTGATCTGGTTGCAGTGATCTTTGACCCGATTGCACCAAGTGCGGATGTGACGGATACACAGACATTCATCATGGGTGTTGAGTGGGATGCATTGGCGTTTGATTGCGAGTGTAGCTCGACTGGAATGGGTATCGTCTAAGGCGACACATTCAGACAATTTAAAGCGGCCGTGCCTTGAAAAAGGTGCGGCCGTTTTGCTTTGGGGACTGCTCTGCGCCAAAAGGTTAACGCGCTTAGATATGGCGAAAAACGGCGTATGATTTGCATATGATTCATACGTGACACGCATATGACGCGTGAGGGGGATTTCGGGGGTTAATGCAGCGTGCGCCGCGCAATGCCCAAGCCGGAGGCTTAGGTTATAAAAAGAGCCGCGTCATGGGCGGCTCTTGAGTGGTTAGGATTATTTATCTGCCACGCGCTGATAGGCGGCGATGAGCGTGTCGACCTGATGGTCCCAAGAGAGTTCCGTCTCAACACGCGCACGACCGTAAGCGCCCATCTCTGCGCGTTTGGCCGGATCATCCAGAAGCGAGAGGATCTTATCGGCCAGATCATCCGTATTGTTGGGCTCGGCGTAAAGCGAGGCCTCTTGGGCGGAGTAGCGACCCTCACGGACCTCGAATTGTACGATGGGTTTGGAGAAGGCCATATACTCGAGAATTTTGTTCATGGTCGAGCTGTCATTCATCGGGTTCACCCGGTCCGGGTTCACACAAACATCCGCAGAAGAGAGCACGTCGAAGAGCTCCGCATCAGGCGCGCGACCTGTGAAGGTCACATGATCATTAAGGCCAAGATCGGCACACATGGTTTTGAGGTCTTCCAGAGCCGGTCCACCGCCCACAAGCACGAACTGCACGTTGCGCTGATGCTCAAAGACGATCTTTTGAGCGGCTTCGAGCAGAAGGTCGATGCCCTCTTGATCGCCCATCACGCCCAAATAGCCGACCATATGGTCGCGGCCCTTTTTCCAGTCAGGGTTTGGCTCGGTCACGATCAGGCGGTTCAGATCAGGGCCGGAGCGAACCACGAAGACATCATCGGCGTTCATCTTGCCGCGATTGATCGCGATATCGCGGTAGGAGTTGTTGGTGGCGATCGAGACATTGGCCGCCCCGAAATTCAGCCGTTCAAACCAGCACATCAACTTCCAGAAGACCCCGCGTTTGCCGAATTTGGCTTCATAGAGTTCCGGGTTGATGTCGTGATGGTCGAAAATATAGCGTTTGCCCAAGAGCTTGAATTGCCAAGCGATCAGGAAGATCAGATCAGGCGGGTTGCAACCTTGAATGGTGTCAAACCCGTGCTTGCGCCAGATTTTCCATGCCAGCCGTGTTTCATGGAACAAAGCGGCCCCGTATTCGAGCAGGTAGCCAGCCGCACCGGAGGCATCCAGAGGCAGGTTATGGCGGTAGATATGGACCCCGTCGATTTCAACATAAGGCTCTTCGTAGCCTTTGCCCGTGGGGCAGATCACCGAGACCAATGCGCCTGCTGCCGTGAGTGTGCGGCATTCATGCCAGACCCGCCGGTCAAACGGCAGGGGCAGGTTTTCCACAATGATCAGGATTTTGCGCCCCATGAGGGGTTTTTCTGCGCGCACCGCATCCATGCGGGGCATGGCTGTTGTGCTGTCATCCATATCATCGGTCTTTACGGCAGGCATACTCATGGGGCTGATCTACTCTTTAAGTGAGGGCGTTCAAATCGATCTGCGGAATGTCGCCCAGATCAAGCTCTTTAACGGTGGCATTGGCCACGATGACGCGGGCGTATCCACCGGCCTCTGCGGTCTCTTTGCTGACCAGAATGCGCTCAAGGGTCGGGAGTTGGCTATAGGCGTAGCCCAGATTGGCCCCTACCAGCTTGTCTGCATCGATTGCGGGGTCGTAGATTTCCAGATCATAACCAGCGGTCAGGAATTTGCGGGCCAGATCAACATTCGGGCTTTCGCGCAGATCATCTGTGCCTGCTTTAAAGGCAAGACCTGCCAGCAGAACTTTAGCGCCCGGTGCGAGACCTTCGGCGGCAAATTCAAACAGGCGGTGCTTATGGGCTTCATTGGAGCGGATCAGACTGTCCACAAGCGGTGTCATGGCACCCGCATCACCAGAGATATACTGGAGGGCGCGCACATCTTTTGGCAGGCAAGAGCCGCCAAATGCGCCACCGGGACGGGTGTAATAGGGAGAGATATTCAGCTTGGTGTCAGATTTGAAAATCTCGTGCACTTGGGAGGCTTTGATCCCCAGTTGCAAACAGACACGGCCGATCTCATTGGCATAGGCCACTTTGACCGCGTGCCATGTGTTGTCGACGAATTTGGTGAACTCGGCCTCGCGGAAGCCCACATAGAAGGTCTTCCCGTCCTCCACCTTGATATTGGCGTTGAGGGTTTCCATGGCTTTATTGGGTTTCCCGTCAGATGTGCCGATCACGATCTTTGGCGGCTCGAAGTAATCGAGCACCGCGGAGCTTTCGCGCAGGAATTCTGGGTTATAGACCAGCTCGATAATCTCGTCGGTCTTATCGCCCAGAATGGAACGGAAAATTGGCGCGATCAGTTCTTCGACCGAGCCTGGACGGATTGTCGAGCGATAGGCCACTGTCAGGGTCTTTTTACGATCCGGCTTGATGGCGGCGGCAATCTGGCGGGTCACATCGGCAATATAGCCCATATTGTGTGAGCCATCCGCAGCAGATGGCGTGCCCACGCAGACAATCGCCAGATCACACTCGTCCAGATGATCACCAATGGAGGTATCAGCCCCGATCAGGCCTTTTTCCAAACCGGCTGTGAGCATTTCATCAACGCCCGGCTCGATGATGGGTGACTTGCCCGCGAGAATCGCTTCGACCTTCTTTTCGCTGACATCAATGCCGGTGACTTTGTGACCTTCACTTGCAATGCAACAAGCGGCTGTAAATCCTACGTAGCCAAGGCCAAAAATCGTTATGTTCATACTCTTCACTCTCTTCTTTGATCGGACTTGCCTATAAGGCACATATGTTACGGGCGCTCTAACAGATCAAATTGTGTGCCGCGAGGGGGGTCACGTCGGCATTTTGCCGAGTGTGTCGAATTCGCGCCCCAATTTAACTGTATTCTTACGTGGAACAGATTTAGAGAGCCTTTAAGGCAATTTTGAGAGTATACGAGAAATCTAAACCTAAGAGCTTCGCATGACCTGTTTGGCTCTGATGTTAAGGTTTAGATGTAGACGAATGAGCAATAAAAAGTACGAGGCGTAATCGACTGTTATGATCTATCCAGTTATCTTATGCGGAGGGTCAGGCACGCGCCTGTGGCCCTCATCCCGAAAATCCTATCCTAAGCAGTTTTCAAAGCTGATCGGGGAGACCTCGCTGTTTCAGGCCACGGTCAAGCGATTGGCGGGGCCGCAGTTTGGAGCGCCTTTGGTGCTGACCAATGCGGACTTCCGGTTTCTGGCCACAGATCAGTTGATCAACCTTGGCGTTGATGATGCGACCATCCTGATCGAGCCTGTGGGGCGCAATACGGCCCCTGCGATCCTTTCAGCGGCGCTTCATCTCAAAGATGAGCCGGATGCTTTGATGCTGGTGGCCCCTTCTGATCATGTGATCCCTGACAATGGTGCTTTTGTGGAGGCGGTTGAGGCCGGTGTGAAAGCGGCCGAGACAGGTCAGTTGGTGACCTTTGGCATTACGCCGGATCGCGCTGAGACCGGTTATGGCTATCTTGAGTTGGGTGATAAGCCCAAAGACGGTGTGGCGCAGGCTTTGAAGGGCTTTAAGGAAAAGCCCGATGCGGATGCGGCGCAAGCGATGCTGGATGATGGCAAATATCTTTGGAATGCAGGTATCTTCCTGTTCCGCGTGTCTGATATTCTGGCCGCCTTTAAGGCTCATACGCCTGATCTGGTGAAGGCCTGCGAGGCGGCGCTGAACGAGGGGGAGGAGGATCTTAACTTCTTCCGTCTTGGTGAGGACGCCTACGCCAGTGCCGAAGACATCTCGATTGATTATGCGGTGATGGAGAAGGCCGATAATATCTCGGCTGTGCCTTATGGTGGCGGCTGGTCTGATCTTGGCTCTTGGGACGCGCTTTGGAAAGAGCTTGGGCCTGATGAGAACGGTGTGGTTCTGGATGGTCCTGCGACGGCGATTGATTGTGAGGACACTTATCTGCGCTCTGAAAGTGATAGCGTGCAATTGGTCGGTCTGGGTCTCAAGAACATCGTCACCGTTGCCATGGGCGATGCGGTTCTTGTGGCGGATATGTCCGAGAGCCAGCGCATCAAGGATGTGGTGAGCACCCTTAAGGCGGCCAAAGTGGCGCAAGCGGTGGATTACCCGCGCTTTCACCGCCCTTGGGGCTGGTATGAGACGCTGTGCTTGGGCGGGCGGTTTCAGGTGAAACGGATTATGGTCAAGCCCGGTGGTGTCTTGTCCCTACAATCCCATGTGCATCGTGCAGAGCATTGGGTTGTGGTGGCCGGAACGGCCAAGGTGACCGTAGATGAAAACGTCACACTTCTAAGTGAAAACCAGTCTGTCTATATCCCGCTTGGCGCGGTTCACCGTATGGAGAACCCCGGTAAGGTCGATATGTATCTCATTGAAGTGCAGACAGGCTCTTACTTGGGCGAAGACGACATTATCAGGTACGAGGATATTTATGCGAGATCATCAGATGACTAAGGCTCCCAGATCAACCGTTGACGTTAATACATGGGACTTCTTGCGCGAGCCGATGATCGCCCCCACGGGCTTTCGTGAGTATGATGCCCGCTGGAAATATCCCGATGAGATCAACCTGCCCGGAATGCAGGCGCTTGGTCTTGGGATTGGTACGCAAATGCACAAGCTTGGGGTTCCGCCCCATATTGCTGTGGGTAATGATTACCGCGATTATTCACTGGCGATTAAATATGCGCTGATGACGGGCCTGTCTCAGGCGGGGATCACGGTGCATGATATTGGTCCTGCGCTGTCGCCTATGGCTTATTTTTCCCAGTTCCATCTGGATTTGCCAGCGGTGGCGATGGTCACGGCCTCCCATAACCCGAATGGCTGGACAGGTGTGAAGATGGGCTTTGAGAAGCCTTTGACCCATGGACCTGTCGAGATGGCGCAATTGCGCGATATCGTATTGGCGGGTGAAGGCGTTGCCCGTGAGGGTGGCAAGATCATTCAGGTCGACGGTGTTTGGGACGCTTATATGGATGATCTGGTGGGGGACTTTAAACTCTCGCGCCCTCTTAAGATTGTGTGTGCCTGTGGTAACGGCACGGCGGCGGCTTTTGGTCCTGCCCTTCTGGAGCGGATCGGGGCGGAAGTTGTGCATCTCCATACCGAGCTTGATTACACATTCCCCAATTATAACCCGAACCCGGAAGCCATGGAGATGCTTCATGATATGTCCGATGCGGTGAAGAAATCCGGCGCTGATCTGGCCATTGGCTTTGATGGGGACGGGGATCGTTGCGGCGTGGTGGACAATACGGGCGATGAGATTTTTGCCGATAAGATGGGGGTCATCATGGCCCG